>CAZYXU010000015.1:0-38333 GCA_964650945.1 uncultured Verrucomicrobiota bacterium
TCTGGATCACGTGCATCTGCTTGAGCGAATCCTTGGCGGCATCCTGCACCTGGCGTTCGGCCTCCTTGTGCAGTTGCTTTTCCTTCAGTCCGTATTCATCCTCCAGGATCAGGATATCCCGCTCCAGCTTGTCGCGCTGGTGGTCGGGCAGGATGGTGTTATCCAGCGGCGGCTGCAAATCATCCTCTTTTTCTTCGCCAAAGCCGAAAAAATCTCTCAATCTTGTCATCATAATTCACCCGCATCCGCCAGGCTGTAGCCGGCGGCAAAAGCAAACTCAAAATACGCGCGCAATAATTCCACTCCTGCTACTATTTGCCGTTTTAAGGCATCCGTCAAGTCTTTTTGCGCATCGAGCACATTCCGGCTCCGCCCTTCGCCCAGCCGGAAACGCTCGTCTTCGGAGTCCAGCGCCTGCTGGGCGGCGGCCACGGAGATGGATGCCTGCTGCAAACGCCCGCGGGCGGCGGCGAAGCGCCGATGCGCCACGGCCAGTTCGGTGGCAATGGCCAGTTCCGCCTGGCGCAGCGATTCGCCCTGCCCGGCCAGTTGGGCGTTTTTGACGCGCACCTGGGATTTTTCCGCGCGGTGCCCCCACGGCCGGCTCCAAACCACGCCCGCCAGGACCCCGGCATTGCGTGAACTCAAATACCGGCCGGTGGCCACCAGGTCATCGGGATCCTCGCCTTGCAGGGTGGTTTCCAGCACCAGGGCCAACTTGGACCGCAACTGGTCTTCCGCCAGGTCGCGCGCGGCGCGGTCGGCCTCGATTTGCGACATGATCCGCGCATGGTTGCCGCGCGCGGCCAGAAATTTCCCTGCCTGGTAATCGGCCGGCAAATGCAGCGCCAGGGCCCAGTCAATCACATCCTTGAGGTCCGGCGCCGCCAGGGCGGGGGCGGCCGGCGCCGCGACGATTTCCTGCAAGACCAAAACGGCCGCATCGTAGTTCTGCCGGGCCGCCAGTTCCTCGTCCTTCCGCAAAGCCGCCGCCGAACGCGCGGCGTACACCTGGTATTCCGGCAGCGCCTGCACACTGACCATGGACTCGGCTTCCCGGAGCAATTTCTCCGCGCGCTCGGCCGCCGCCGCGGCCACGCCGATCAGCGCCTGGGCTTCCAGCACCGCAAAATAACGCTGCTCCACTTCCCGCCGCACTTCCTGGCGGACGGCCAGCAACTGGCTGGCCGCCGCATCGTGCGCATGCCGCGCCCTTAAATCATCGAGCCGCCACTGCCGCCAGCCGCGATCCTGCAGCAAGGGCACATTCAATCCCAGCCAGGCCCGGCTCTGAATCAACCGGTCATATTCCAGGCTGGTCGAATCCAGCTCGTCAAGCTGGTCGTAAAAACGCTCTTCCAGTGCGGCATCCAGATACACGCCGGGGACCACCGGCGCGCTCACGCCGGCCTGCAGCAGGCTTTCGCGCCGGCCGTAGACCGAATCGGCGTATTCCCCGCCGGCGGTGAGTTTCGGATCGAAAAAACCCCGCAATCCCGCGCGCTCGGCGGCGGCCTGCTCCAATTGATGGGCGGCCGCCCGCACCCGCGGATTCCATTCCATGGCGGTATCCACCAGGCCCTGCAAGTCGTCGCGCGCCCCTGCCCAACCGCTGGACCACACACATAAAAAAAACAATCCCGCACTGACACAACGCTTCATTTTTCCCAATCATTCCATGCGCAAGCTTTTATATAACAGCGTGACGGTGCTCTGCGCCGGCGCGCCGCCATCCCGCGCCAGCACGCAACAAAGCGCGCCGCCGCGGCCGTAGATCAAAAAACTGCCGCCGCCGGCCCCCGGGCCCGTCTCCGGCAACAACGGCCGGAAGCCGCGCGCGGCGAGCGCCTGCCGGTAAAAACCAGCCACCGCCTCCGCGCCGGCCGGCGCCATCCCCACCTGCAGCCCCGCGCGGGTTTCTTCGTTTTCCACCAGCAGCCGCGGCGCGCTGCCGGGATAAACCGGCAGCGCGCCCAGGGCGGCGCGGGCTGGCGGCGCCAGCGACGCGCGATAATCTTCCCCGGCCTGATCCAGGGCAAACACAACTGTTGTACCCGCATCCGCCATTTCCAGCAACAAAAAACGACGCACGCGGCCGGCCGCCCGCGCCACGCCGTAACGGATACCGCTGTCCGCGCTGAATTCAAGGTCCGACCCCGCGCCGTCCCATGCCGCGCGCAACCGCTCTCCCACAGCCGCAGCCGAGTCCTCGCAGACCGCCACCTGCACCGTGCCGGGCCGACCGTTAATGCGGACGGCGCCGCGGTAAACCGTCCGCCAGCCGGGGGTGTTGTCAAAAACCGCCGCCCCGGCGGCAGCGCGGCGCCAGAATACCCGGCCGGCCGCCGGGCCGGCGGCCAGGATAAAGCCCAGCAGGCAAATTAAAAATATGATGCGGCGCGACATAAATATTTTTCCGCCTGGCTCATTTAAATGGAACAGTGTGAACACCGAACACTGAACACCGAACACTGAACACCGAACACATCAATATATCCCCTCCGTCCACACCATCCAGGCGCTGCCGGAGACGGTGATGGTATCCTGGTTGTAAACCAGGCGCCGGATCGCCGCCAGCACGTCCACGGATTCCGATTCCGTGCCGTAAACCAGGGCGAAATCCTCCACCGGATTCACGCCCGCTGCCATGCCGCCGAACGGATTCGCGGGCGGCGCGGGGACGTCCGCCATCCCGGACGCCTCCACCGCCGCCTGCACGGCATCCACGGCGCTGGTGGCGGGAATCGTCACATCGTCGCGGGTATAAGCGCGGCCGTCCCGGCCGGCTTGCCAGTTATAAATATATTCGTTATCCAGCGGCCAGGCCGGGGTGGTGGGCGACATGCCCAATGCTCCGGCCTCCGCCCGCGCCCCGGCCATGGCCAGCGACCGCGCCTGCGTCAACCGCCCGATCTGGATCAACGCCCCCAACAGCACGATGATCGCCACCAGCCCTACCGCCAGTTCGACCATCGCCTGCCCGGCATGCCTTTTACGATTTTGCATCATTTTATTTCCGGGGGGAGCGCGACCCGGCTCCAATTCAGTGTTCGGTGTTCGGGGTTCGGTTTCAGTGTCCCCGCCGGGTGCCGCCGCCCGGGCCGCCGGGGCCGGTAGTGACGTAACAGGGATGCAGCAATTCGCCGTCATCGCCCGTCTCCTCCAGCCAATCCAGGCCGCCGGCGCGGAAGGCCTCGTCCTCCCACTGCTCCAACTGCCGGCAATACCAGCAATCGGCGTCCAGCCCCCGCAACCCGTCCCGGATGTAATTTGGCAGATGCGAAGTGATATGTTCCCGCCAGGCCAGGTCATACGCGCCGCCGACCGGCCCGGAGGCGGCATCCGCCGGCACCAGCCTGACATTATGGTATGCCGGCAGGACCAGCCCGGCGGAGTCCGGCCGCGCCGGGCCATCGTCCGTTTCCAGGTACCCGAACGGTTTGGCCGCCGCCGTCCAATTCACCGCGCTCGCGCCCGTGCGGGGGGTGATGCGCGCTGTTTCTGCGATCACCCTGGTCACGGCATCCGCGCCGGCATAATCGTATTCCGGCCGCGGCGCCAGCGGGCGGATGGGAAAATCATTGGACACCGCCAGGGCGTCCCAGGAGGTCCAGCGCGTTCCGCTGTAAGTCGTCCAGGCCGTGACAAAATCCAGCGCGGCGGTGGTAATGGAAGAGGAACTCAAGTCGCGCGCGTCCGCCAGAACGTTCAGGTTGGTGATCATGGCGGCGCCGCCGGGCAAAACGGCGTTGACGGCGCTCAATCCCAGCCCGAAAATCTCGCTGTCCGCCGGCGTCTCCAACGGCACGCGGGGCGGCAAAGCGGGCCAATAGGTGTAATCCGTGTAAAACTGCAACAAGGCCAGGTTGTACCATTTGAACCAGCACCAGTCCTGCCCGGCGATCGCATCATAAAAACTGAGCTCCAATAAAACATGGTCGCCGTTGTAATCGTTGTAACGCCGGGTATTGTCCGGCGCCGCCGCCAACCCTTCCCCGGCGATCTCCTCCAAAACCCCGGCGTAAACTTCCCAGCAACCGGGCCACGGCTCGGCAAAACCGCTCGCGGCATCCATGTAAACCTCGCGGATATCGTCGGCATGTTCCAGCAGCATGGCGCTGAATGCCGCGTTGACGTAGATGCCGTTGTGCTTGGCGGCCTGTTGCGCCGCCACGAGTCCCACCAGCGGCCCCATGTAACGCAGACGGGCCTGCATTTCCACGATCTGGGCGGCGGCATTGGTGTCCCCGCCGGACAATGCCAAGGCTTGCATGATGTTCAAGTCGCCGATCAGGTTCAGCGTGACGCCCTGCCAGCGCGCGGCCGCCAGCGCCGCCGCATCCCCGGCGTTTTGCGTGCGGGATTTCAGATGCAAAATGGCGTTTAAGTCCACGTGCCACAAAATCAACATGGTGATGATCACGAGCGCCATGACCAGGAAAACCAGCACCTGTCCGCTTTTGGCCGGCGCATGCACGGCGCCGGGGGGCGGGATACTGACGGAATGACGGCCTGACATTTTCATGAAGTGTTCGGTGTTCGGTGTTCAGCGGTCGGCACGCAGGATTTTGCAACAACGTAACGCGTTGATCTTGTGCCGTTTGTTGTCATTCTGCATTCTGACTCCTGAATTCTTTCAAAACGTGAGTTTTGAAATTGGCTTTCCTAACTGCGGATTATGCGCCGGTTGGGAGGCCTATCTCAAGGCGCGTCCGGATTATACAAATACAACGGATAATGATTGTCCAGGGTCACCGTGCCGGACAACGGCACGCTGTCATCCCGATAGAAAGCCCGGAAAACCACGGTTTGCACGGGAAAATCCTGCCGCACCCGGCAATCCACCTGGGGGCCGCCCAAATCCACCAGGCTGTGGCTGATGGTCGGCCAGTTGGTATAATCCAGGATGGCCGACAAGCGGCCATAATGGTCCTCTTCCAGGTAAAGGGGAACGCGCGCGCGCTCGAGATTGCGCTGCGCGGTCGGGCTGTTGATGTTGGCCGGCCGGTCCAGCATGCGGCCGGCCGCGGGAATGGCGGCCACACGCACGGTTTTATGCACCATGAAATCGTTAAAGCCCACCGCACGCGCGCGCGCGCCGCGCCCGGCGGCGTAAATCAGCGTTTCGCGCGCCATGTAAAGCTGGGAGAGTTGAAACAGGCCCATCAAAAACAGGCAGATGATCCCGATCACCACGCAGGATTCGATCAGCGATTGGCCGCTGCGCCCGGCATTTTTTTTCGCATTGGCAGTCATGGCCATAGCCAATGGCACGCCGCGGGCGCCTTCGCCCATGGCGTGCCATTAATAAATTAGCGCCAATTTCAAAACTCGCGTTTTGAAGCGTTATTCCGTGCCCAGCGTCTTCAAGTACTCGGTGGATTCAACCGAGGTGGCTTCTTCAACCTCGCCTTCGTCGCCGCCCAAATCCACCACCGCGCCGCCGACCATCGCGCGAATCCGGTCGCCGAACAAGCCGAATACCGCCAGCGCCGCCAGCGCAATCACAGCCACAATGATGATGTACTCCGTCATGGACTGTCCCGAACGTTTATTCCGTCCAGCTTTCATTTTCACCTCCGGCCGGCCACTTCTGCCGGCAAATTTAAATCGTCCAACATAAAACATCCGCAAAAGCCAATTAAACTCCATTCCAACCTTTTCTATAAGTATCCGCGCAAATTCCAGGGACGTCAAGCAGAAAACCGCGGCTTTTTGCTTGAACCATCGGCGGCCTTCCGGCATACTTTAATGGTTTTCACCCCAAGGCGCAAAAATGCAACATCAGCCCAAATTATCTCCCGCGGACCACGCCGAACTGGACCGCCTGTTCACGGAGTTGCAAGCATCCCGGCAATCTTTTGCCGGCTACCCGTGCAATGCCGACTTCGATTACTCTCCGCTCTTCCGGTTTCTCGCCTTCCCGATCAACAATGTCGGCGATCCGTTCATGGCGAGCAATTACCATCTCAACACGCAACGGTTCGAGCGGGAGGTGCTGGAATTTTACGGCCGGCTGGCGCATGCGTCCCCGGACAACACCTGGGGCTATGTCACCAACGGCGGCACGGAAGGCAATTTATACGGCATTTATCTGGCGCGCGAGGTTTATCCCGAAGGCATCGTCTATTACTCGGAAGACACGCATTACTCCGTCAGCAAGGTTTTGCGCATGCTGCACGTGCGCAATGTCATGATCCGCAGCCAGCCGGACGGGCGCATAGACCTGGAGGATTTGCGGGAGTCGCTTAAAATTCACCGGGACGTGCCGCCGATTATTTTCGCCAATATCGGCACCACCATGAAGGGCGCGGTGGACGACCTGCCCGGCATCCGCGACATCCTGCGCAACCTGGCCATCCAGGAATTTTACATTCACGCCGACGCCGCATTGAGCGGCATGATCCTGCCGTTCGTGGACGACCCCCAGCCCTTCGATTTCCGCGCCGGCATCAACAGTATTTCCGTCAGCGGCCACAAAATGATCGGCGCACCCATCCCGTGCGGCATCGTCATGGCCCGCAAAGAGCTGGTGGACCGGATTTCCCGGAACATCGAGTATATCGGCACGCTGGACACCACGGTGACCGGATCGCGCAATGGCATCACCCCGCTGTTCCTGTGGTACCAATTCCACGCCATCGGCCGGGACGGATTCCGCACGCGGATTGACGCCTGCCTCGCCACCGCCGCCTATGCCGTTGAAAAGTTCCAGGCCATCGGCGTACCGGCCTGGCGGCATCGCAATTCCATCACCGTGGTTTTCCCGCGCCCATCCATGGATTTCATCCGGCGCTGGCAACTGGCCGTGCAGCATGAATCCGCGCACATCATCACCATGCCCCATGTGACCAACGCCATGGTTGACCGGATTTGCGAAGATTTACGCCTGGATTTGGCGCAGAGGTTGCCGGCAGATTTGCCCTGCCGGGAATGCATCGTAAAATGAAAACGACCCGTTCAAGCGGGGAGACCGCATGAAGCAAATCACCATCATCACCAACGATCATACTGGCCTGCTGGCCGACGTCGCCGAAAAAATGGCGGCCGCCGGCGTCAACATCGAGTCCATTGACTCCGAACGCATTGGCGCAACCGCCGTCATCACCATGGTTGTAGACAAATATGATGCCGCCTTGCGCGCCCTGGCCAATGCCGGATTTCACGCCGTTACCGAGGAAACCATCCTCGTAAAAGTCGAGGATCGCCCCGGCGCGCTGGCGCAAATCGCCCGCCGATTCGGCGAAGCCGGCATCAATCTGCGTTCCGCCCGCCTGATCCGCCGCCAGGGCAAGGTGGGCATTGTCGCCATTTCCTGCGAGGAGATCGAACGCGCCCGCGCCCTGGCCAAGGATATTTTGCTTTAGTCCGATGGCATGATCACCGTCCTCCAACTCTGCGAACATTTTGGCGGCAGGGAAGCCTCCCTGCACGGCGTGGCGCGCGCCTTCCAATGGTGGCTGCCGGCCTTCGATAAAACACGGTTCCGCGTGCTTTTGTGCAGCCGCAAGGGACCGGACAAGGCCGCCGAACAGATGCGGGCCGCCGGCATCGAGCCGCTCTTTCTGGGATTCGGCAAAATGAACCCCCGCAACTTGACCGCCTTGCTCCGGCTGTTGCGCCGTGAACGCGTGGACATCATTCACGCCCACGGTTACGGCGCCTGCACCTGGGGCCGGCTGGCCGGGCATCTTTTGCGCATCCCGGTGATTGTCCATGAACGCTGCAATTACGGCGCCGTGCCGTGGTATCAGCGGCCGGTGGAATGGTTTTTGGGGCCGCGCACCCGTTACGCACTGGCGGTCTCTGAATCCGTCCGGCAATTCTGCATCCGCCAGCGGCAGATCCCCGCCGGCGCCATCCAGGTGCTTTATCACGGCATCATGCTGGCCGACGTGCCGCCGGCCGCGCCGGATTGGATCGCCAATCTACGCGCGGCGCAGGGCGCCGGACCGGACGCCAAAATCATCGGCATCGTCGGGCGCCTGGAACCGCACAAGGGGCATGCCGACGCCCTGCGAGCCTTGGCCGCCCTGCGGCGGCGCGACTGGCAATTATGGATCGTCGGCGACGGCGGCCACCTGGAACCGTTAAAGCAGCAGGCCGCGGAACTGGGCATCGCCGGACAGGTGGTCTTCATGGGGTTCCGCCCGGACGCCCGGCAGGTAATCCAGGCCTTCGACATCCAGCTCTTTCCCAGCCACATGGAAGGCACGCCCAACACCCTTTACGAAGCGCTGGCGGTGGGTAACGCCATCGCGGCCTCCACCGCCGACGGCCAGGGCGAGATTCTCAAGGACGAAGCCACTGCGCTGCTCTTCCCGCCGGGCGACCCCGCTAAAATGGGGGCGCAACTGGCGCGCATCATGGACAACCCGTCCTTGCGCGCCAGCCTCCGGCAGCAAGCCCGCCGCCGTGCCGCCGATTTCGACGGCCACCGCGCCATTGAACAGATGCAGACGCTTTACGAACGCATCATGGCCGGGACGCCGGGCGGATGACCTCGTACACCCGCGCCCGATCCCGCTCCCAAATCAGGCGGAAACGATCCGGCTGGCCGGCCACCCAATTCACGGTCCGCGGCGCGTAATAACGGCGGAGCGTCAAAATGTTTTCCGGCCAATGCCCGGAAAGCCGGCCCACCCGGCTGGGCGCGCCCTCCCGGAGGTTGACCACCAGCAGCCAGCGCCGGTCCCGGTCCAGGTAATGAAAGATTTGCGCCAGGTCCAACTCCGGCGAATCCGGCCGCAGCCACCAGGCAAACGCGGTGTAATCGAACCGCTGCCCGCGGATGAGATGGCGCGTGGCGCCGCGGAGCATGTAAGCCGTAACCGGGTCGGTGATGATTGAACTCTCCGGCTGCGCCTGCAGCATCTCCACCAAATCCCGCCAATGCCGCCAGTCGTTTTCCGGCATGACCTTCCGCAATGTCGGCAGCCGGCTGTATTCGGATGCAAAATACGGTACGCGCACCGGCAGCAGCAAAACCGCCAAACCCAGCCAGACCGCCGCGCGGGCCAGCCATGCCGGCCAGCGGCCCTGCCAGACCGGCACAGGCCATAACGCGCAATATGCGGCAACGAACGGCAGCGGCAGCAGGTAATTGAGCCGGTACATCGCCAGCGGATCGGGGAAAAACCGCAGCATGATGTCCACCGTCACCGGATTAAAAACCGTCAGCAGCGGCATGGCCATCCCGGCCATAATAAAAGGCATGCGCGCAAATTCACGCCGCCGCCAGGCGAACAGGAGATACACCCACAGCCCCCACGCCGCCGCGACGGGATAAAAATGCGCCACGGGCGACTGCACCAGCAAGCCGCGCAAAAACGGCAGCAAATCCTGGATCGGCATGGCGGCGTAAACCCAGAAAGGCGACAACTGGCGCGCATGCGAAACCGCAAGCAAAGCCAGCCATGCCGCCAGCGCCGCGGCGCCCAACACCACCGCCGGCGATTGGATTTGCGGCCAGGGCGGCGCGGCCGCGCCGGCGCGCCGCCAGGCCCGCCAGCGCCGGATGGTTTCCGCCAGGCTGATGCCCCAAGCCATGAAAAACACATACAAGGCTTCCTGGGAATGAATGGCGTTCAACGCGAGGAAAAACAGCGCCGGCGGCCAGACGAGGCGCCAGCGCCAGGCATCCTGCCGCATCAAATCCATGATGCAAACGATGGCCGCCAGGTAAACCACGTAAGCCAGCATGGTCGGCGCCAGCGGATAATAGCGCAGGTAGGCAAAGACGCTCACGCCGAAAGACAGGACATAAAATAATACCGCAAGCGCCGCCATCAGCCCTTTCGTCCGCCGCCGGATTTTCAACCCGGCGAACAGTTTCAAGCCGAACAGGTAAATGCCCGCCACCCATACGAGGCCGTTGAGCAAAGCCGCATAGGGCACGGACTCCAGCACTCCCAGGCCGCTCATCCGGCACAGGACGGCGTGCAGAAAATACCAGGCATGCCCTTGCGCCGTCCACAGCTTCAATTTATCCAACGCGCCGAAGTCATCCGCGCGCAAGACATCCATTTGCGCCTGCACCCGGCGCAAATGCTCCCAGACATCCGCCGGGATTTCGAGATACGGTCCGGCTTGGAGCAAATAAATAGCGGTCAATCCCAGCACCAGCAACCCCGGCCAGATTATCGCCCAAGCCCGCGGGCGGCGCCCCATGGCGGCGCCGGCTTGCTGCCGGCTTCTCCGCCAGTCCGCCAACCGCGCCACCGCCAACACGCCAAGCTCAACGCCAAAAAGCCGGATGAACCACGATGGCGGCGCGTCCAGCGTCTGCAGCAGCAATAGATCAACCGTCAGCAAGGTGTAGGAAAAGGCCAGCGCCAGCAGGCCGCGGCCGGCATGGAAACGCAGCCGGCCGGTAATCAGCCAGCCGGGCAGCAGGAAAAACGCCAGGTATAAAAACGGATACAACATGTCAATTTCAAAACTAACTTTTCGAAAGAAGCTACTCTAACCTGACCTATTCATGAAGATTTTAATTCTTCATGAATAGGTCACCCGAACGGCTTCGACGTGAGCGACTTACGTCGCTCGTGCTCAGGGTTAGCCTTGAGCAAGCCGGCGATTTATGCCGGCGCGTCGAAATTTCAAAGCCTTTGGCTTTGAAATGCTTGTGCATGAAAATGTAATTTTCATGAATAATGCAGGCTAAAGTCCAAAATTTACGCTGACTATCCAATTGTGTCAATTTTGAAATTTTAAAGTTTTTACCTTGGAAACTGGCTCCATCAAATCCACTGAGGTTGCGGCCGCGTCAAAGGCCGTTTGCATAAAGTCACCAACCATGGGCAAGGCCGTTTTAACCACGTCCAACGTGTGTCCGCCCGCCATTTCCAGATATTGATGCGGCAGGCTTAACTCCTGCAGGCGCAGGTGCAGGTTGCGGCTCATCTGCGCCAGTTTGTCTTCCCGGGCGGCGATCACGAGCACACGGATGCCGCGTAATTTTTCCGCCTGGGCGGTGACATTGAAGGCCGCCCAGCCCGCCGGCGATTCGCCAAATATTTTGGGGATGGAATGATAGTTATGCTCCGGCGGCAGGTCGGGGTTGGGATAGTCCAACAGTCCGATCATGGCGGCAACCGCGCCGGCGGCGGCGGGATAATCCTGCGCGAAGCGCATGGCGCCAAACCCGCCCATGCTCCAGCCGGCGATGCCGGTCAAACGCCGATGGGCGGACACGGGCAGGACGGCCCGCGCATGCGCGAGCAATTCAACCAGCATGGATTGATAACGTGCGCCCGGGACCGCGGGATTGTCAATGTAGAATCCGTCTTCCCCGGGGGGGAACACCCACGCCATGGGCCGGCGCGCCAACTCCCCGGCGCACCCGGGAGCATCGGCCAGCGAGCGATGGTTCCGGCCGCGGCCGTGCAGCACCAGGACCAAAGGCCATCCGCCGGCGGGCGGAGGGCCGGCCGGCACGTTCACCATGTAAGGCATCCGCCGGTTCAGCGCGGCGCATTCAAACCATTTTTCTTCCATACGACCGACAGATTCCGGCGCGGAGCTAAAAACGCAGGCGCCCCGCCCCTGATGCTTAAAGCTCACACGCTCATTGGCTTGTCTCCGACGCAAGCCAGGCGATCGTGTTAAGGAACAATTCCAGTTCTTTCCCGGACAACTCGCCCGGCGCGCCGCCGGGCTGTTCCTTCGACCCCACCCAGCCCGGCAACATGCCGTTCAAGGCCACTTTGCCACGGCCCACGCCGCCGACCACCAGCACGGGACGGTCTTTCTCATCGCTCACCAGGGTCTCGCCCGCGGCGCCCTTCGCAATGACATAATGGTCAAACAAAAAACCGGGGATAAAGGCTTCCCCGGCTTGGAACCCGGCGGTGACGGGATGGCTGGCGGCGATCCGCACCAGGTGCCGATCGTCAAACTGGAACCGGGCTTTCAAGCCGCGCTGGCCGATGGTTGGGAAAAGCGGGCCGCCAGCGGAACCGTAACCAACGGCATCATGGGTCAGCAAGAGACCGCCACCCTGGTTGACAAATCCCCGCAGACGTTCCGCCGCCTGCTCCACATGAATGCGCACATCGGATTGGGGAATGATGATGACATCGCAGGCGCCAATGGCGGAGTCATCCAGCCGGGGCAGGAGAAAACCGTTGAACCCTTGGCGGGCCTTTAACGCCTGGATAAAGGATTTGGCTCCCAAGCCCCGGTGATAAACGCCCACCTTGGCGCCCGGAACGTCCGGCACCATGATCGGCACCTGGGGATTTTCCTCCGGCGGCGGCGCATCGAGTCCGGCAAAGTCTTCATCGGCCGGCACCACACCCTGATAAGCCAGCAGCCCTTCCCGGGTTCCCAAACCAAGGACCATCGGCTGATTCGTCTGTTTGATCTCCAGGGAAATTCCGGCGGCGAACCAGGCGGCATCCTCATCGGACAGGACTTTTCCGGTAAGCAGGTCCTTTAATTGAAAACGGTCGCCGGTCAACCCCAGATCCTTGACGTCAACCTTCAATTTACCCTGGCCGGTGTTGAAAAATGTCAGGCAGAGATGATTGTTTTTGATAACCGTCTCCACCAGGCGCAGATTCGCGCTGCCCTCCAGTTTGATCGGGAGTTTCACAATCGCGTTGATCACACCGGCAAAATAATCCGCCGCTTCCGGCGCAAACCCGATGGCGGAAAAATAGCAATTGCCTTCCTGAATCAGCAAAGGCTTCCCCGTGAATTTGTCGCTGACCAGGGTCTGCCCGGTCTTGACTTCAACATCCTGGATGGCGGATGCCCAGAATTTTTTGCCAGGCGCCGGCATGGACGCGCTCGCTGCTTGGACGAACCCGCCGACGCCGGGCGTTGCATTGATCGCGGCTCCGCAAAATTCGGCGGTCAAGTCCCGGGCGCCCGTCAGGTCAGGAGCGGACTCGACCACGGGCGTGGCAAGCACCAGCAGCTTGCCGCCCAAGCGCAGATATTCACGGAGGCTGGCGATCATCGCCGCGGAAAGCCCCGCGCCCATTTCACGGGGGATGACGATCAGGCGGTATTGCAGAAGCTTATGGGGATCAAGCGCAAAGCCGCTGTCCCAGAGCACTCCCCCCAGGGGGAAATGCACGGCCAGCGCTTGCCAAACCGCCATGACGTTTTTATTATACTCAATGCCGTTATCCTCGGGATGCCGCATGAGGTAAGGGATGGAAGTGGTCGCGACCGCAACGCTCGCGGCGGAAGTGCCGCCCTGCCAACTCCCCATCAACGCCAGCCATTTTTTCATATTTTCGGCGCCGGCATAAAGCGCCATGATTTTCGGGGTATAACCTTTATGACCCAGATAATAATCGCCATACTGCTTGGTCCAGGCTTCGATGCCGCTGTAATATTTTCGCAGCTCCTCGACAAACAATGGCGCGCTGTATTCAAAAAAGCTCAGCGGCTGGCCGTGAAAGGCGAAGGTGGTGTGGCGGGGATAATTGGCTCCGGAATAGGTCAGCGCGATGTCAATCCAGGCGCCGGCCAAATGGCGATGCGGCCGGGTCGCGTCCGTTGCGCCATAAATCCACATGTGGTCGCAGATTTTTTCCAGGGCCGGCGTGTCATATCCCCAGCGCCAGCCGCCGCCGGAACTTTCCGGCGCATACAGGCAGAAAATTGTTTTGAGCGCATGTTTGGCGGCGGTTGCCGCCGTGATGCGCATGAATTCATTCAGGGAATCGTTTTTGAACAGATAAAAACGCCGCCACCACCTGTCGTCCGGGTCCGTGGCGGGCGGGTATGTTTTTGCCGCATCAAATTCCTCGCCAAAGCGTTCCCGGCAAAAGGCGGCGAACCGATCCCGTTGTCCGACATGATTGTCGCTCTGTTCGGTGGCGTTAACTTCATGCGCCAGGAACCCGGCCAGGCTTTGATGGCGGCCGTATTTCCGGGCGATTTCGTCAATGACGCCGCAATATAATTTAATCAGCTCCGGATGGCGGAATCCGGCGAATTCCGTACCGGGATACTTGCCTTGCGGCGTAGTATAAGCCATCCATACCCGCATGCCGTATTTGTCGGCTTCGGCCAGGAGATCCTCCGTCCAGTCCCTTTTACCCATGGCGCCGTCCGCCACGGCATATTTCACGGTGGTCGGATATTGGAACGGGCCGCCCCGCTTGCCCTGTAGAAAAAAGAAAATATCCGTGATCCCGGCCTGATCCATCTTTTTCAGGAGCACATCCACCGGGAATGGATCCGGATAGCTTTTGCGCCAAATCGCATGCGTCGAACTCATCCATGCGCCGACCACCGGCCGGTCGCCGGGCGCGCGCGGCGCTTCGCCGCCAACCGCCATGGTTGCCGCAAGCAACGGCCACACACACCAAATAATTCCGCGTTGTAATAATGACATTTTTGATCCTTGGTCAGGGTGGTTATCCTCCGCGATTCCCGTTGCCCATTTCCAGGCGCCGGGCTGATGATTCGAATTTTTAGTCATGGCGTTGCCGCAAAACACCCGCCGCGCGGCTGCTACAAAACGACTCCCGGACACAAGCCATAGCCGCACAGAAACGCCCCGCCTGGCATGGGCTTTTTGCCCTCCGGCTGCAATTGCAAGAGTCGGACCGCGCCCTCGCCCGTCCGGATCAGCGGCCCGGCGCCGGCCGCCTGCAATATTGTGCCCGGGGCAGTGCCCGGCAGCACGGCCGGGCAATCTTCCGCGCGCGCCAGGAGCACTTTCACCGACAGGTTGCGCGGGGCGGGCAGCATCAGGAAACAGCCCGGCCAGGGGTTGAAGCCGCGGATGCGGTTGCAGATTTCCGCCGCCGGCCGCGTCCAATCCAGCCGGCCATCCGTTTTCTTCAAACGCGGGGCAAACGTCGCGGCCGCCGGATCCTGGGGCCGGCGCGGCACCGTTCCCGCGCGCAAGGCCAACAAGGTCCGGTCCAGCAACCCGGCGCCGCGCTGCGCCAGCCGCGCCTGCAAGGCGGCGGCGGTATCGTCCGGGCGGATCGGTTCCGCCTCCTGAAAAATAATATCGCCGGTATCCAAGCCCTCGTTCATGAACATGGTGGTGACACCCGTCTCCCGCTCGCCGCGCGCGATGGCCCACTGGACCGGCGCCGCCCCGCGGTAGCGCGGCAGGAGCGAGGCATGCAGGTTGATGCAGCCCAGCCGCGGCAAATCCAGGATGGCGCGCTTCAAGATTTGCCCGTAAGCCACCACCACGATCACATCCGGCTGCAAGTCGCGCAGGACGGCAAGCGTTTCCGGGGTATTGATTTTTTCCGGCATCAGCACCGGAATGCCGAGGTGCGCCACATGCGCGCAGACCGGGCAGGCCGCCGGGCGCAGGGAGCGCCCCTTGGGCCGCTCCGGCTGGGTCGCCACGCCGACCACCCGCATCCCGGGCGTCGTCCGCAATTTTTCCAGGCTGGGACACGCCAACTCCGCCGATCCCATGAAGATTATGCGTATTTCCGATGACATACCCGCCTCCATTCCCGGATACGATAAGACAACCGCGCCGGCTTTGGCAAGGTTTTGTTTGCGCCGGCGGATTTTTTAAATTATACTGCGCGCGAATTTGACCCAGGTCCATCCCGATTATCCATGCCTTCACAAAACACATCTCAACCGGAAAACCATGCCGCCGACCCGGTGGTGTCCGCCCGGGGCATCTCCCGCAGTTTCCGGGATTTCTGGGGGCGCGTCAACGTCCGGGCCGTCCAGGACGTTTCGTTCGAAATCCAGCCGGGCGAGATTTTCGGACTGCTGGGCCCGAACGGTTCGGGTAAAAGCACCACCTTGAAAATCCTGCTCGGGCTGCTGCGGCCCAACGCCGGCGAATTGCGGGTCTTCGGCCTGCCGCCCGGCCATCGCCGCGTCTGCGCGCGGCTGGGCTACCTGCCGGAGGAAAACCACGTCTATCCCCAGCTTACACCGGAGGAGACCCTGGATTTCTACGGCCGGCTTTTCAACCTGGACCGCGGCGAGCGCCGGCGGCGCACCCGGCAATTGCTGGAGATGACCGGGTTACAGCACGCGCGGCGGCGGCGGGTGGGTGAATTTTCCAAGGGCATGACCCGCCGGGTCGGCCTGGCGCAGGCGCTGATCAACGATCCGGAGCTGATCGTGCTGGACGAGCCGACTTCCGGCCTGGACCCGCTGGCCTGCCGCCAGGTGAAAGACCTGCTGCTCATGCTGCGGAAACGCGGGAAAACCGTCATCCTTTCCTCCCACCTGCTGGCGGATGTCGAGGATGTCTGCCAGCGCATCCTGATCATGTTCCAGGGGCAGGTCATTGTCCAGGGCGCCGTGCGCGCGCTGCTGGAAGACCCGTCGCTTTGCCGTTTTGCCGTGCCCGCGCCGGATGCCGCCACCCAGCGCCAAATCATCGCCGCCTTGCGTCAAATCACCGGCCGGGAACCGGAAATGGACCGGCCCTGCCGCACCCTGGAGCAATTTTTCCTGCAAAAACTCGGGGAAGCGGATTACTCCCGCCGCGCGCCGCAAGCGAATTTCCACGATGATGGCGCCGCGGTGGCGCCGGCGGAAAACCTGGCCGAATACCTGCGGACGGCGCCGGCGGACAAAAAAACCGGGGACATTTGAGTCAGTAACATGCCGTGCTTTTGCGTCTTATGCCTGGATGGAACAATCTGAAATTGCCGGCCCAGCCCGTCTGGGCCATGGCGGCCTTGGCCTGGCGCCGCTACTGGCGCGCCGGGATTTTGCCATTGCTGGCGATCTTGCTGCCCGCCGGCATCATCGGTTTGCGCCTGATCGTGCATGGCGACGGCACTTTACTTGGGACAGCGCGCCTCTGGCTGACCTACTCCATCACCTGGACGGCATTTCTGCTTTCCGCCGCCACCCTGATCCTCGCCGCGGCGGCCATCTCGCTGGAAACCGCCAGCCGCCGCCTGCAATTGGCGCGCGTCAAGCCGGTGTCAACCGCGCAAATCTGGATCGGCAACTGGCTGGGATTGATGCTGATGAACTCCTTGCTGTTATGCATTGCCGGCGCGACGCTGGGCGCGGGGATGTGGCAGTTCAACCGCAACACCAGCCATCCGGCGCCCGAACTCACGGCGCTCCGCCACACGCTGCTGACCGCCCAGGTCAGTTTGCAGCCGGAAACCGCGGCGGACCAGCCGGCCGGCGATCAATCCGCCGGCGTGACCGTCGCGCCGGGCGGCATCGGCCGCTGGCGCATTAATATTCCCGCCGCCGCCCGCCTGACCCGGCCGGTGGGATTGCAATTCGAATTTATCACCACCCGCCCGGACGAGACGGCGGCCATCCCCTTGGTCTGGACGGCAGCCCCGGCGGGACAGACCAATTCCCGAAGTTTTGAAACCGCCGCCCCTCCCCGCAAACCACAGCGGCTGGACCTGCCGGCCGGTTTACTGCGCCCGGGCCGCCCGCTTGAAATCACCTGCGCCAACATGCACCCGGAAACCGTGGCCACCCTGCTCTTCCCGCGCCAGGGCGGGTTGATTTTACTCGTCCCGGCAGGCGGTTTTGGGGCGAACCTTTTCCGGGCCGGCCTGATCATCCTCGCCCGCCTGGCGTTCCTGGCCGCCCTGGGGCTGACCGCCGGCGCGGCGTTTTCGTTCCCCGTGGCGGCGCTACTGGCGGGCGCCATGCCGCTGCTCGACCTGCTTAACCGTTTCCGCGACAGCACCGGCCGGCAATGGGTGCGCTGGGCCTTCAGCGGCGACACCACTTCCTGGACCGCCCGGCTGCTGGATTACGCAGTGTCCGCCGCCAGCCAAATCATCCGTCTGATGATGCCGGCGCTCGGCCGCTTCGACCCCACCGGCATGCTGACCGACGGGCGGTTGATCCCGTGGGCGGCCGCGGGGCAGGCCGGGTTTGTTTTGTTGTTTTACGCCGCCTTGCTGGCCGGCGCCGGCGCCGGCCTGCTCGCCTACCGGCAATTGGGGATGGCGGAGACATGAAAACCCGGACACATTGGTGGTTTGCCCTGCCGGCCATCCTGCTGCTGGCCGCCGCGGGGCTCTGGCGCACGCAGATTTTGCAGCCGCGCGCCCCCCAGCGTGAATTTCAACCGCCGCCGGATGACATGCCGCCCGCCCTGCTCTTTACGACCGTGGCTCTGGGGGGCTTCCGCGGCATTATTGCCGACCTGCTCTGGATGCGCGCCATCCATCTGCAGGAAGAAGCCCGCGTGCTGGAACTGGTCCAACTCAGCGAATGGATCACCGTCTTGGAGCCGCACTTCACCACCGTCTGGGCTTTCCACGCCTGGAACATGGCCTACAATGTCAGCATCATGTTTACCGTGCCGGAAGACCGCTGGCGCTGGGTCCAGCATGGCATCGGCCTGCTGCGCGACCGCGCTCTGGTTTTCAATCCCCGCCACCCCATCCTGCTCCGGGAACTCGGCTGGCTTTACCAGCATAAAATCGGCTTCGTCATGGACCCCGCCCATCGCCACTATAAAATCCAGCTGGCGGAGGAAATGACCGCTCTGCTGGGCGGTCCCCGCCCCGACTACGCCGCCCTGGCCGCCGGCCCGGCCGGTCAAAAAGCGCGCGAACAATACAAGTTGCAGCCCGGGATCATGGCCGCCCTGGACCGCGACTACGGCCCGCTGGATTGGCGTCTGCCGGCCACCCACGCCCTGTACTGGTCGTACCAGGGCCGGCTGGCCAAGCCCGGCCAGCCCGGCGTGCGCGGATGTTACCAGATGTTTTTCCAATGCATGGACGAATCATTCCGCCAGGGCCGCCTGCGCTTCACCCCCGGAACGGATCAGTACCTGGCCGCCCCCGCACTCGAACTGCTGCCGCGGGCCATCCGCGCCCATGAGGAAGCCCTGGCCTTGTTCGACATCCCCGTCTTCCATCTGGCATACGCCAATTTCCTGGCGGAAGCAGTGGTGGTGCTTTACAGTTACGGCAAGTTGCCGCAGGCGCGCGAACTTTACACGCAACTGATCGCCCGCTATCCCAACCCGGCAGGCGACCCGGAATTTGACGAATTCGTCACCGCTTGCCTGGCCGGCAATCTCGCCGAATCCCCGGGGGAGTCCGTCAGCGCCCTGGTGGAAGGATTTTTGACGCAAAGTTTTCTCAGCCAGGCCCGCGGCGACGCGGCCGGTGCGGCCGAAGCCGCTGACAGGGCGCAAAAGATTTGGGCGCAATTCATGCAAAGCCGGGTCAGCGAAGACCACCGGCAGCGCACCGGACTGCCGCCGCTCGAGGAAATGCGGCGCACGGCCTGGGAGCGCTCCCAATCCGAATTGCCCGCCGAACAACGCAAAACAAATCCGCCGGCGCCGTCCGGCGCCCCCTCGCCCGTCCACGAAAATGCCAACCAGGATTAAATTTCAAACCAGCGCAACTTCTGCCGGCATCGCCGGCTTGCTGGGCAGCCTGCTGCTAACTTTGACTGCCTGCCGGCCGCCGGCTTTGCCGCATAAAACCTTTTTAGTCATGGGCACGGTTTTTACCGTCACCCTGCCGGCGGACCGCGCCGACTATCTCGAACCCGCCGGCGTCCTCAGCGCCAATGCGCTGTATGAGCTGGAAAACCTGTTAAGCTTTTACCGGCCGGACAGCGATATCGGCCGGCTCAACCAGGCCGCCGGCGCCGCGCCAACGCCGGTGGCGCCGCCCACCCTGGCCGTCCTGCGCGCCGCCCGGCGCTATGGCGAATTGAGCGCCGGCGCCTTCGATATCACCGTGGCCCCATTATTGCAGACCTGGGGCTTGCGCGGCGGCACGCCGCCGCGGCAGCCGCCGGCGGCAACGGAACTGGACGCCGCCCGCCGGCGCGTCGATTTCAGGCGCCTGGAAATCAGCAATCAAACCGCCCGGCTGGCGCAGCCGGGCATGCAATTGGACTTGGGCGGCATTGCCAAGGGCTTTGCCGTGGATGAAGTCGCCCGGATCATGCTCAAACACGGACTCACCAACGTCCTGCTCAACCTCGGCGGCAACCTCCGCGCGCTGGGCGCCGCCGCGCCCGGCCAAGCCTGGCGGATCGCCGTGCAAAACCCTTTCGTTCCCGGCCAGGTCCTGGGTGTGCTGGAGTTGCACGACGGCGAAGCCGCCGCCACTTCCGGCAATTACGAGCGATTCGTGACGATTGACGGCCGGCGGTATGCGCATATCCTCGACCCGCGCACCGGCCGCCCGGCATCCGGCATGGCGGGCGTCACGGTCATAGGCGGCGGCGCGGATGCCGCCATGGATGCCGACGCCCTTTCGACCACGCTGTTTGTCATGGGAATTGAAAGCGGCGCCGGCTTTTTAAAGGCCAATTTTCCCGGCCATGCCGCCCTGTTTGTGCCCGACCGCCAGCCGCTGGAAATCCATGTTACCGCCGAATTCGCCGCGCGGTTCACCCCGGCGCCGGACTGGGCCGGTTGCATCCACCTGATCCCTTGATGCGGAAAGCATTTACATCCGGCCGGCGGTTTGTTAAAAATCCCGTCACGGATTCAGGGTAAAGCCAACCTGCCGGAGGTGCCCCATGAAATATGCCGTGGTTTCCGACATCCACGCCAACCTGCCCGCGTGGAATGCCGTCCTGCTGGATATCCGCAGCGCCGGGGTTGATTGCATCATCTGCCTGGGCGACATGGTCGGCTACGGACCCAATCCCCGTGAAGTGCTCGAGTCGCTCTACACCAACGTGGATCATTTTCTGCTGGGCAATCATGACGCCGCGATCTGCGGGAAAATCGATCCGAAATTCTTCTCCGACCCGGCTCGCGAAATCATCAATTGGACCGCCAGCCGGCTGGGCGAACCGGCCAAACGCTTTCTGGGGAAACTGCCGCTGTGCCTGGCGGCCGAAAACTTCCGGTGCGCCCACGCCAATTTCGACCAGCCGGCCGATTTCCATTATATTTTCGAGCCGCAGGACGCCTTGCCCGGCTGGAAAAAAGTGTCCGAGCCGCTGCTGTTTATCGGCCATACCCACCAGCCCGTGATTTTCGTCATCGGCCGGAGCCAAACCCCGCGCCTGATCCCGCCGGAAGACTTCATGCTGGAGGAAGGCAAGCGCTTCCTGATCAATGTCGGCTCCGTCGGCCAGCCGCGCGACGGCGATTACCGGGCGACCTACTGTATTTTTGACGATGCCGCCGGCGCGGTTTTCTGGCGCAAGGTGCCCTTCGATCTGGATGCCCACCGCGCCGCCCTGGAAAAAGCCGGGCTGCCGCTGGAGGCGGCGCCATTTTTAAATGCCGACCCGCGCGCGCAGCCGCAGCCGCTCCGCGAACGCGTGAATTTCAGCCCGCCGGCCACGCCGGCCATCTCCATGCGCGACACCGTGCCGGTGCAATACCTGGCCCAGTTGAAACGCCGGGTGCGCCGGTGGCAGACGCTGTTCCTGGCCATGTTGATGCTCATAAGCACCGTCGCCTGCGTGGCGGGCTGGCAATGGTGGCGATTCCGCCAGCGCCGCCTGACCGTGCCGGGTCTGCGGATGGAAGTCGTGCGCGGGGCCGACCTGGCGCCGGGCAGCAATTTCCTGGAATTTCCCGGTTCTCCGGCGCCGCCCAACCAGCCGCTGGCCGGCTGGGACATCCTACTGGACAACCGGTACCGGCAGGCGATCGCCTGGCGCCAGTTGGACGATGCCGAGCCCGGGTTTGCCTTCGATTCACAGGATCACCGCGCCGAGTGCTGGCTGGTTTCACCCGTCATTCACGTCAAAAACGGATCGAAACTGATGGTGCAGGCCCTGTTCAAAAAGAACCCGGGCTTCCGGGGCTCCATCGCGCTGGTGGTGGAGTTGACCAAGCAGACCGACTCCGCCAATCCCGATCCGCTCGCGCCGGAATTTGAAATCATCCGCCATTTCGTGGTCAAGGAACCCAACGTCAAACGCGCCAACGACTGGTGGCTGGCGCAGCAAACCTTCGATTTGCCGGCCCGGAACACGCATTCCGTCCGGCTGCGCATCGGGGGCAAATTCAAGGGCGCGGTGGCTGTGCGCGGCGCGCGCCTGGAATGCCCGCGCTGACACGCGGATCGCGCAACGCGCAACCACCCGTTATAATGCAAACCAGGATTGAAACAGTATTGGGCGCGATCCGGCCGGAGCAAATGCAGGCCTGCCTGTCGCATGAACATCTGACGCTTTACGGCCCCAACGAAGCGTCCATCGCCATCCGGGAGCAAGCGCTGCGCCTCATCGTTCCCCGCCTGCGAGAGCTGCGCGAAAAATACCATTGCAACGCCCTGGTGGAATGCACGCCCAGCGCTTCCACGGGGCGGGATCTGGAGACTTATGCGGAGATCGCGCGCCGGGCAAAATTTCACATCATCGCTTCCACCGGCTTCTACACCGTGGAAAAATCACCATGGTGGATGCTGAATGCGTCCGTCAAAGAACTCGTCCGGCGCTGGGCGGCGGAAGCGCGCCACGGCATGGATGGCCACGGCATCCGTCCCGGAGTATTGAAGGCGACCTCGATGCATGAGCTATCCGACCGGCGGCGGCGCCATCATGCGCTCGTTGCGCGCTGGTTCGAAGCATTGGCCAGAACCCACCACGCGACGGGCCTGCCCATCACCACGCATCTGGGCGGCGATCAGCCGGCGGTCCAACTGCAGGCGCTGACGAAGCACGGCGTGGCGCCCAATGCGATTACCATCGGGCATGCGGACGGCAAGGGCATTGCCTCCATTGACCAGCTCCTCCCGGCCGCGGATCAAGGCGTCAACCTGAGCTTCAACTGCGGCGGCGGCCGGCTGGACTCCGACCGGGGCGTACGCGAATCCATGGCGATGGTGAAAGCCCTGATTGACCGCGGATACCTCGACCAAATTACGCTGTCGGTTGATGCCGGGTTCAGGCCCCAGAACGCGCTGCGGCTCGTTCAAGGCAACCCCCGGCGCGCATATCGCGGCGTATTCACCCGGATGGCGCCGGCGCTGGAAAGGCTGGGAGTCACCCGGCGGCAATTCCGGCAAATGCTGGTCCATAACCCGCGCAGGCATCTGGGGATAAATTGAATGGCAGCTTGGAGTCCCCGCCGGGAATTCAACCAGCATGGTCCGCCGGCGGGACGCCCGCGGGGCCGCGGGCCTTGTAAAGCATGACCGCCAGCAGCGCCGGCATGAGCAGCGCAAATTCCCAGGCTATCACGCGCAAATTGTGCGCTGACCATAATTCGTCCAGCGCGCGCTTGGCGGGCGCCGGGAACACCGCCCAGGGCGAGAGCAAAAACCGGTCCGACAGCGGCCAAAAGGCCATGATGCCGAAAGGCGGCCCCAGGTCCCGGCCCAGGTAATCCGCCGCCAGATGGCTGGCCAGCAGCAGGAAAATCAGCGCGCCGGACAGCCGCACCGCGCGGGGCGCAAAATAACGCTGCGCCCACCATAAGGCCAGCGCCACGGCGGCAATCCATCCCAGGGTGTGGGTGATCAACTGATGCCGGCTGTTCAAATCACCGGCGGCCAACCCGAACAGGCAGTCAACATCCGGCGCATTGGCCAGGATCACGCACACCAGCAACAAACCGCGCCAGCGCCATATCCGGCCGCCCAGCCGGCGCCAGCCGCCGCCGCGCGGCAGGCAGAATCCCGCCCCGAGGCCCAGGCCGATCATGGTATGCGCCAATGGCGATGGCATAATTTTTCAAGCGGAAACAAATCCGCAACCTGATTTATGAATTCCTGATCCGGACGACACGATCAATTTATTTTGATTGTGGATCTCATGTGCTCGAATTATTGCATCGTATCAGTTCAGTTCCACGAGTCCGTACTCGCGGATTGTTCCTGCCGGAAGATGAATGGCTATTGCGTTATCATCCTGCTCAATTGCAAGTTCATGCGAAGTTTTTTGAACTGGGTCATGATATACCGCTTTTTCAAATACCCGCTTCATCTGTGGCTGAAATTTTTTCAGAAGAATTGTAACGCAAACCGCAACCGGTGGGAATGGAATTTTGTCGCTGTGACTGATGACGTCTTCGGGCTGGAACTCGGCAGTTCCGGCGGCATTTACGATATGCAGGGTGATGTAGTCGCACTCGGGTTGATGGAAGATGGATATCAGGACGTCTTCGGGTAATTCTTCGGCGATAATGTCGCAGGGGCCTTGAATCTTGCCCAGAAGGTCAGTGATGTCATCGAACGCCTTGCGAAGTTTTTTATTGTCTACCTTGAATTTCCTGGCACTCGGCGGAACTGTCCAGCGATCCGCGCCGAATGTGTCGCAAATAGCGTTGATACCGTAATCGTAACCGGCGGTTGCAATTTTACCTTGCCCGAGCCTGTATTCTTTGGGCGATGCGCCGTCATCGCCATTTTCAAAATTCTCCAGCCCTAGAAGTTTCCTCAGATTGTTTTCCGGCCTGTCGCCGCCATCGTAATTATTTTCTCCGGTTCTGCCCAGCCAGACGAGATTTCCGCCTTTTTTCACGAATTCGGCGAACCGTGAAATCTGCGCATCGCTGAGGAAGGCGACTTCATTGAGCACAACAGTTCTGTAGCCCGCCAACCTGCCGTGAAGTTCCTGCTCGCATAAAATATCGAACGGAACGTTACGGCGCAGGCAGGTATGCAGCCATGACATTATCGAGTGAAATGAACGCGCGTTATAGTGTTCATACAATTCCCGGCTTCGGCGCGAATCAAAAATTCCCAACGTGGCGATGCGCTGCGGTTTGCGGTAGAGTGGGGCGTGGTTCCGCTCGAATTTGCGGAGTTCGGCTTCCGTTTCAAGGGCTTTTTCCGGTGCGTCTGAACCTTCGGGCGTCGGTATCCATTGTGCTCCATAGGCTTTCGAAATCGCCCAGGTAAAGAGCATCGTGTCGGGGCGGTCCGGATAGAAATACGCACCGGCCGGAATGTTGCGAACGCGGGCCATCATGAGTTTGTGAGCGGTTTCGCATGCCCAGAAGCCCCATGCATAGCGAATAATATTGCTGAAACAGCATTCGGTTGCCACCCAGTGGAGCTCCGGCAGTGTTTCAAGTCGATACGATGTGGGGTTCTGGTTCAGCGAGTTGGAATGATAGTTCGGACGCAGCAGTTTCAGGCCTAGGCCTTTGTAATGCTCGGCGACGGCCTTATGAAAATCTTCGATGGCCCTGTACTTGAAACTCTTCCATGCAACGAATGACGGGGCGTCATGGCTTCCATGCCATTTTTTCCATGCCTCACCGAAGGCGGGTAGTTCGTATCCTGTCTGCTCGCTGAAAAGTCTGCGGCAAGTTTCGCACGCACATGCGTGACCGCCACCCATGAAATGGAGGTCGTCGGTCATTATGCCGTCAACGCCCAACGCGTAAACGCTCTCGAGATACCTTAAATATTCACGCCGGAAATCCGCATTGTTCGGGCACATTATCCAGCCGTGGTAAACGCTGCGTGCCAGCCCGCCTGTCCGACCGTCAATCTGCCGCATCGAATTGATCGAAATTCCTTTTATCAAACGGTCGCTCCGCCAATGCTTTGTCATTTCCGGCCAGGTTTGCAGTGATGAATGACGCCTTGACAAAACCCGCGCGGCGTAATCAAAGTCGGCATCGTTCAGCGGGTCGAACGACAGCAATGCGGAATGATGCTCGACGACGCGGATGTCGTATTTATGGCAGGCCTCCACGAGCATTGCGATAGCACGGTTGATTTGTCCGTGGTAATCCCAAAACGACCAGCGGAAATGCGTACAGCTGAATGTTATTACTATATTGATTCCGCGGGCGGCATACCGGGCTGCCTTGCGGTCGAAATCTGCAGGCGTGTAGCGGAATATCTCGTCGTCATTGTACCAGATGAACGCAAATTGCGCATCCCACGGGTCGAGCAGAGTTTTCAGCATGCGTTTTCAATCCTTTTACGATGACTAAGCCGACCACTGAACCATCATGACTATGCACCTTGATTAAATAGCGTCTCCGGCCGGTCTATTCGATTGCGCGCATTTCCAGGTTGTCACAATGCACGCATAAATCCGGGGCTTGATAAACACTGGACCGTATTCTCAGCCACAGATTATGTCCGGCCACATCCGGCGCGGTAAAGGAAAACGCTTGATTACTCCAAGCCTGGTTGTAGAAGCCTTTCAACCCCAATGTCGCGCCGGTGGTTTGATTGAGAAGCTGTACGCGCCCGCCCACCGACGGGCTGGCGGAGGCGCCGCTGACCCGGCCGAAGAACGTTACGCGATACAACACGCCCGGTTCATAAGCGATCGGCAGGTAGATAAGCTGCCACCCGTAAGCGGGGTTATTCTTCACCGTCACGCCATAATTGCCGTCCACCGCCGCGTTGGCGTCGAGATAAGCGGTGTCGGGTGTTGACTGCCAGCGTAT
This sequence comes from uncultured Verrucomicrobiota bacterium, assembly GCA_964650945.1. GTDB lineage: Bacteria > Verrucomicrobiota > Kiritimatiellia > JAAZAB01 > JAAZAB01 > JAXGPF01. Next base: position 26,261 of record CAZYXU010000015.1, read on the forward strand.
CCACCCATCCGGTAAGGTGGCGTCACCGGAACTGGGAATTTCAAAGAATTCCTCAACCACCGGCACCCCTTGGATAATTCCGGCAACCACTGGCGGGGACATCCCTCCCAAGTCATCCCAACGTAAATCGTACATCAGCCGGATCAGGTCATAGACCTGCCGGTCATATGCGCCCAGGCGCAACCATGCCCATGTTTTGTATTTGCATTTAGTTCCGAGTGAAGTGCTGACCCGGTCTCCAATATTCGGGGTGTTGGTATTGCCATCCCACATGGCGCACAGGAAGGTGTTCTTAAAACACATCATATCGGCCAGATCGAAGGACGGTATGGATGTCCGGTAAATATTAATCGCCGACTCCATTTCCAGATTCGAGTGGCTGGTATCTTCAATGCTGGTTGTTACCGTTTCCCCGGGAAGCATGTTGTCCCAGTAATTCCACTCGTAAATATCGCCGGGATTAAGTCGCAGTTTGCTTTTGAAGGCATACCCCAGCCGGGCGGCGGCCGCCAAATATGTTGCACCGGGGGCGCCGCCCAGCGCTTGACCCAGAAATGCGAAAGCGGACGCCATCACGGCATACTGATTATGCGGGAGGGAAACGCCGGAAGCAACTGGAAGCGACCCATCATCCGGCGCGACATACACCGAGGCATAATCATCCACATCACGCCAGCAGGCATTCCATTTCGGGATCAGGTGGTCTTCCAATAGCTCCAGATATGCGCCGGCATGGGCCGCATAGGCGGCCGGCGCCTCGCCGCGGGCAATCATTTTAACAAACCGGGCGAGCGGCACGGCGATCATGCCGTCATGAACCACATATTCCGCATAACGCCGAACGCTGATTTCATCAAAATACACCACGCCTTCCAGGGCGGGGTTGAGATGGCGCAGCCTGATTTTAAGATCATGCCCGGGCGCCGACGGGGCAACGAATGTGCCGGTATATGGTTCATAATCCGGACTGTTGATGGATTGGGAATAGACGACTTGGCCGCTGGTAAAATCATATATATCCAACATGCCGCCAGCCGCTCCGCTGGTTTTGGCTTTAAAGTTTACTTGATATTGTATCCCGGGCTCATAATTCTGATTATCCAGCACCGCCGGATTGTTCAATGGCGCTTGTAATACTTGCGGACCGGCGGCGGGATTGGCGTGGAGGGTGATCCCGGCCAGTCCCGCGGTTTTATTGGCCAGATCGCGATAAGCGGTGGCCGTAGTTGCGCCGGCATATTCCCATATGGGCAAGATGGCGTAATCCATCCGGTAAATCCGCGCCATGTCGCAATGGACCGATAAATCCGGGGCTTGATAAACAGTGGACCATATTGTCAGCCACAGATTATGCCCGGCCACATCCGGCGCGGTGAAGAAAAACGATTGATTACTCCAATCCAGGTTGTAGAAGATTTTTCCACCCAATGTCGCACCGGTGGTTTTGTCGTAAATACGCATGCGCGCGCACGCCGTCGGACTGACGGAGGCGCCGCTTACCCGGCCGGAAACCGAAACCCAATATGTCGCACCCGTTTCATAAGTGATCGGCAGGTAGATAAGCTGCCACCCGTAAGCGGGGTTATTCTTCACCGTCACGCCATAATTGCCGTTGCATGCGGAATTTGGATCGAGGAAAGCGGTGGCCGAAGTTGACTGCCATCGCACCCACCCATCCGGCAAGGTGGGATCACCCAGGCTTGGCGATTCAAAATCATCGTCGCAAATGGTGGTGGTGTCAGGACCGTCAGGATCGAGCATTTCCGCGTCGCCGTTTTGAACCAGATTGGCGGAATAAAAAGGCGAACACCATCCCAGGTAGCCGTCATCATCCGGATCATCCAGATTGGCGATCATATTATTGACGTGGACGACAAAAGTATCGAGATATTTTGCGTCACTCGTGGCTTCATACATGTCCAAGTATGCGCGCAACAGATGACTTTCACCCCACGCCAACACCCCGCTGTCAGGATCGGTTGACCAGCCGATGGCGCTGTAAGCGGCATCAAGGTCCTCAAATTTGGCGATCCATTGCGCGCGCGTATGCGTCTGCGCGAATAAAACCGGCGCCGCGGACAACCCGGTTAGCACCACAACCATGATGATGACCGCCGGCCACTGTCTGATTACTTGCATAACGCCTCCTTGTTTACCTGTTTGCCAACTGCGTTTAAATGCCTCTCACTAATAGCCTTACGCTAAATGCAATGGATTTATTCGGCGTTTTATTCGTTCCAGATATGATACATTTTTGCTACGCAAAAATGTATCATGTCTGAAAGGAACGGTCTAATGGTCAACGACTCAACCGGAACATTGTGCCTCTGGGAATGTATTCATAACACCCCATATCAACCTTCCGGCGGAAATAATCCAGGCGCCGCCGGCCGTCCATATCCATGGCGTTCCCCATCCAGTCCTGATTGACGCCTGAATCATGGCAGGGTGAATTATCATTTAACCGGTAGTTGAGCGCTGCCGCATCCATAAACCGCGGGTCATTCGTCGTGTTGCTGGCATCGGGTAAAGATATTGATGTGTTGCAATAGCTGTAGGAATTGCTTTGTTCCGCGGTCGTGTTGTAAACGTCGTAAGTCGCCACGATGGCGGCGGTGTTTGACCTGATAATTGTATTGACAACAAGATTGTTGGCGTCTGACAACGCAATCCCTCCGCCATTGGTGAGCGCCTGATTGTTGGCGATGGTGCATGACTGGATTTCCACGCTTCGGCCGCCAACAATACCACCGCCTGAGCCATCCGTCGTATTGCTGGCTATCAGGCAATTCCTTACCAGGCTGTTCGAGACCGCATATATCCCACCCCCGCCGGAAATTCCGCCAAAGTTGTTGCTGATGGAGCACCGATCCATTAAAGCGTACTGAACGCTGTAGGTCGAAATTCCACCGGCATATTTAGTTCCCGTATTGCCGTAAACATTGCATTGCAGCATTGTGGAGGAACCGGTAACCCATGCCCCGCCGCCTGAATTCAGGGAAATGGTATTCATGGCAATCGTGCAATCCGTCACCCGCCCGCCGCCGCGCAGAGATATCCCGCCGCCATCATTGACGGCGTTATTGTGCGACACCACGCAATTTGATATTATTCCGCCGCCATAAATACCGCCGCCGCTGCCATATGAATTATTGCTGATTACATGGCAGTTAACCACCATGGTTCCACTGTTGGTGTTAAAAGCCATTGTTCCATTACCAAGGCTTATGCCGCCGCCACCCCGTGACGAGTTGGGTGTTTCCGCAATATTGCCGATGAATTGGCAATTATAAATCAAGGCGGCGCCATTGACGCAAACACCGCCGCCGCTGGGCGTTGAACCGGACAGGGATGGTCGCGCGCGATTGCCGGTGATCAGGCAATTGGTCAACACGGTGCCCGCTTCCATGTAGACGCCGCCGCCGCCGCCGGTCCAGCCGGTCCAGCAACCATTGGTGATCGTAAAGTCGTCCAACACCGCGCCGGCAACCGACAATATAAAACAGCGATTTGAATAACCGGGGTAATTACCGTCAACAATGGTATTCGGCCACCCGTTAAAGCCGCGTAGCGTAATGGCTTTATTGACATTAATTGTCGCGGTCAGGAGATAGCAGCCGTTTGACACCAGCACCGCATCACCGCTTGATGCCAGGGTTACCGCCTGGGCGATGGTGAGAACCGCATTGGTCCAATCCCCTTTGCCGGTCCGGGCATCAACACCGTTGGTCGCCACGTAGATTGTTTCCGCCCCCGCAACCATGGATGTCGCAAGCCATGCAATAACGCAGAAATTCCTGTTCATGTAACTACCTCCCAATTCTATTGTTATATAAAAAATGGATGTCTTGCGCCGCTCATTGTCTTCATTCCGTCGTGAAAGGCGTTGCTGTGTCGCCTTCCTCGATTTGCATGGCATCCATGTATACTGAAACCTCATTGTTGGATGAAGCATAAAGATAAAACCACTTGTCTTTCCATTGCCGATAAGTCAGGTCGCCGGTAAATGAGTAGCGTTTCCATTCGCGGGTTAGTATCCATTTTCCCTTCGGCTGGCGCGGTGTCATGCCAAAGAAATAAACACCAGGGGTTTCAACCCCATCCCGCGAAGCGCGGGCGTAAACCGAAAACGTGTAGGGCGCCGGTTCTTTTGTCATCCGCGGGTAAAACACGCATATGGTGTTCCGATGCGATATTTTCAGGCATTGTCGGCCATGATACGGGTTGTTGGTCTCAACCCCCCATGTTGCCCCCGGAACTCCCACCAGCGGCCAGTGCGTATACCTGTACGGCATCATGTAATCCGGTAACCCTGGGAAGGACATGATCTCAACGGATGGATTCGGCATTTTGTTTTTGCGTTGCGCGATTGCCCCCGTCGGAAATGGCCTTGCGCCCGCCATCTCCGACGCATGCCGCCGGGATTGCACGGTGATCCTGACGGGAAATTGATCAATTCCCAACACATACGCCCGGACCCCATAACTTTCCAACTCATCACTAAACGTCTCGTCCTGCACGATATGGGTTTTACCGCCAAATAAATCCCTTGCCGCGCACCGACCCAGCAATTTCCCCCAAAAACCCGACGCCCTAAGTCCTGCCACGGTGAAAACCCCCGTTACCGGACAATCGGCACTGTTGGCCGCCAGCAGGATACAGCGCCCATCAGGATACCGGAACAAGGCCGCTTGAACATCAGGAAAAACGCCCTTATCCGCATCCAATGGCGTGGGTTGATATATTATTTCCTGCGGTACGTAAGGCGCCGTGATTGCCGGCCCCAGCGCTTTCATCTGTTGCGCCAGCCGGCTTATCGCATCCCAGCCAACCTGCGCATGGAGTGTTGTGTTCACAAAATACAGCAAACCCTTTGCGCCATGGATCAGCGCCAGATAGGTCTGGCAATTTTGTTCATCCGGTGTTATGCCCCGCGGCATGCGATCCGGGTCAAGTTGCCACGTCACGGGCAGAATCCACGCTGCCTGATGCACACTGTCCGCCCGACGCTTCAATTCAATGGTCTGTTGGGCCACGAAATTCGGCGCGCCGTAACTCAGCCGACCCCATCCCGGATAAATATAGGGATCGTACGCCAGCACATCACTCCACCGCGTCCAGAGCGCACCCGGCGGGATATGGCAGGCATATACGGCAAGGACCGGGCGATAGGAATCCACCTGTTTCAATTCACGGTAAAAATCTTCCACCATCGCAATCCGCGCGTCTGGATTGACCAGGTTTGGCTCATCCGCGCCATAGTAAGCAATTAGATTGGGCGTATTACCGCAGACCGCCCAACTCGCGCGCAAACCGGGCAGGAACCGCGTAAAATCATCCCGGGCAATTTGTATTTCCTCCTCCGTGCTAAATGACTGCCGGTCATAAACTTTCAGGCCACGCGATTTACGCGCATCCGAGTCGCCCGGCGGAACCGGCAGGATTCCCGTAACCCAATCCATCACCATTAAACCATTGCTTTGCGCAACCGCCAGCCGATCCCGCATCTCATCCAGCGGGATATCGGCCGGACGCGCCCAAAGGAGCGTATTATATCCGGCCGTCGCATATCGCCTGATCCAAACATCGTCCTGACTGGTCAACCCATAGACACAAAGCCCGAACGGAAACACAGCCTGCCCGTCTTTGAGTAATACATTGTTGACTTTGTCTATTTTGACTTCACATCCCGGACGGGGCGATAGTTTGATCAATGCCACGGACTGGGTGCCCAGACGCCCGCCATCCGTCCCCAGCCACTCAACCGTCAACGGGTGTTGGCCCAAACCAAACCGGTCCAGCGCAATCGGCGCGCGGCAATCAGCCGTTAACCGTTCCAAGCGCCCCACAATGCGACCGGTATTATCCTTTACCACAATGCTCTGGCCGGCGAATGATGATTCCGGTACGCGCAAACGGCAAATAGCTTGCGCGACCGATTCCGTCGTGTAAAACGAACGATCCAGCCAAGCCGAAAAAGTGTCCGTCACCTGCATATCCTGCTCGTTCAGCAGACGTGAATCAAACGCACCGCCGTGTATGGCATCGTTCAGCCATATCACCGCCGAACGTTGCCCCGGAGTTTCCGACAATACGTTCAGTATGACTTCTTTATCCTCGTTGATGCCCACCGGCTGATTTTGCCGTGTCTCACCGGCCGTACCGGCGGCCGGCTGATCCCATACCACCATTGTCGCCATCCCGGTGCTGCTTGAAGTGTTTTTAAGCGTTGCCACGATGGTGTAGCCTGCCTGCCCGGCTTTCGTTTGGTATCGGCCGGGGCGGGCGTTGACCAGTATGGAATAAAAAAGCGGTGCCGTCAGTGGATTAAGCGGCTCATTTGATGACGCCGGACAAACGCCATGCAACCATCCGAACCGCTCCGGTTGATGAAACCCGGTTGTTACCGGCGCCCATGAGAGCGACTGTTTTTCTTCCGACATACGCGCGCCATAGGCATCAAAGATCGGTTTTATTATGTTGACGCAAATATTTATCCGTGCTTTTGACCAATCGCCGGCGTGCCGTTTTTGCTGGTCGGTCAGAATGAAAAGTGGAAACGCCAATTCCGTATTCCAGCCTTGTTTCGTCAGCACCGCAGCCGAGCGCCAGGGAGTTTGTACTGAATAATTCCGGCTGCCATCGCGCTTAACAACCGCATCGCTCTTGATGTTGGCCGCGTTCAGGCAATAATACATGTAGAACGTATTGGATGATCCGGGGTCCAGAAAGATTTCAATGGAATCATCGTTGATTACACGGCCGTCCGCCTCAAAAACGGTCTGTTTGATGTGTTTCGGCGCCGGATGCACGACTTCGACGGCGATATACAGCCATTGCCCGTCCTGCGTCAGGCGGGCAGTATGACCGGTAGCTGCATCTGGCGTTGTAAAACCGGTGATATTTGATATCACCGCCGCCGCCTGCCAGCACGCATCCGTGAGTATGCCGTCCAAGTACGGTGGCATCGCGCAGACCGGCACGGTGACTCCGGGTAAATCGGGAGTTGCACTGCCGGACGCCGCCTGGCGTCCGGCTGAAACCAGCATCAACCCCGCGAGAACTGATATCCATCGCGTGCGTTTGGTCATACCTTCAACCTTTTTGTGTTTAAACTCAGGCATAAATATATCACGCCATTACGCGGTTTTATTGATCATTCTGATTGGTTATTCACCCCCGACTACGCGCATGGTTGTCTCAATGGTTTTAATTAAAGCAGCCTTGTTTTTACGAATAAGCGGTTGCCAGCAGGATGCCAATAGTCCCTTGCCGTTGTTTTCCCGTAAGTCCTTGACCCACATCCGGACATTCTCCGCGTTGCCGCCACAGCAGCCCCAGGTTTCAAATCCTTCCTCGTTAAACTTCCGTATCCAGGCGGCCGAACTTTTTGCGACATAGCCCCATGGCACCATGATAATATCCCGTGGCAACACCGGGAACGCCGTCAGAAATTTCTGATGTCGCGCAAATTTTCTTTCAACATCCGCCCAAATCAGCGTCCGGATTTTCCGCCGTGCCAGCTCGTCGTGAATGTCCTTGATGGTAATCGCAAAAGTCTCCGCATCGCGGTCGTCCTCATCCATGCCGATATGGAAATAACGGATGTTCATCCCCTCCGTCAATTCAAGTATCATCTGAACGGCATGCCGGCAATAGGTTTTGATGTTGATCAATTCATCGAACGGGTGCATCCAGGCATTATGCATGTCATCACCCCTCGCGAAATTCAGCTTGGGAATCACCGTCAACCCCATGCCTTGCGCCCGTTTCACCAGCGCCCGATACGTGCTCAGCGGCACGCTGTAGGGGCGATGCAATTGGGGATAGGCCTTAAACTTCACCGCGTCCTCCACATCCAGAATTAAAACATCCATCCCGGCGTCCGCCATTTTCCGCATAACCGCAAGCGCCACCCGCTGGTCGTAAGGCTTGCAATAATCCATTTTTTTTATCCACGTCGGGTCGTAATGACTTAAATGCATCAGAAATCCCGTTTTGAAAGCACGGCTCTTTTTCAATTGTTCCCTTTCGTTCATGTTGTCGCCGCTGGTCGTCACAATCGGACTCACCGCAATGCCTTTACGCTCTTCCCGTGTCTTATCCGCGTGGGGAAGGTAATATGCAGCGGGGGCCGGACCTCGCCTTCCAGCATTTTTAAAAATCCTTTTGCCGCCGCAACCCCCATTTGATAGGGGGTAATTGGAAAATGGGTGATCGCCAGAGATTTAACATGCATGTCCTCTTTTATGGAAAGTGATACCACCGAACAATCGTCAGGAACCCGGATATTGTTCCGCAAAAGCGTGGTTACGACCCACTCGACCCACTTTGGGTTTGTCTCGAGAATAATCAACGCAGTGCAGTTGCGACATAATGCCAGTAGTTTCGCGGCATCAGGATATTCGTTTCCGTGCGACCGTCTGGAGACGGCCAGCGTCAGGCTGGAATTGTAAGACCGCCGGGACTCCAAGGCCGCGCGGTAACCAAGATATAATTTCTTGTCAATCCATAAAATCGGCTTGTGACCGATACACCCGATTTTTTGATGACCCAAATCCAAAAGATAAGTCGTCAAATCGCGGATGTTTTCACTGCCGTCACGTTCCAAATAATTCAGAGACTCATCAGGAACCGGACGGTCCAGCAGCAGATAAGGCATCCGTATTTTCCGGCAATGCTCCGCCACCGGCAAATACTCCGGATGTGAACACGTAAAGATAATTCCATCGCAGTGCGCGTTGAGAAGGGCTGCCGGGCGCCGGAGGTCTTCATAACACATAATCTTGGTGCTATATCTTTTTGATAAAAACACCTTATGCATGCCTTCAAGCATGGTGTAAAAATAAGGCGAATATGCCTGGCTGACCGGTCCGCCAAAAACGGAAAATGCCACACCAACCGTCCGGTGCGTCAACAAGGGCTTTTGGCGCCCCCAAAAAACCCCCGACTTGGGAACGGAATATGCCAGGCCATCCGATTTTAATTCATCAATCGTTTTTTGGATTGTCATGCGTGAGGCCGCGTACCTCCGACATAAAACACGCACCGAGTCAATGGAAGCCCCCTCCTTGAGGCCGTGTTTGTGCCGGCATTCGGCGATCAATGCCTCCTTGATCTGTCGATGCAATGGCCGGGCTGATGCCCGGGAAATCCCTTTTATATACTGGTATTTATGTGCCATATTCTTCTGTCCTGCATGTCCTGTTTGGCAAGATAACGCATTCCTTGTTTTATGTCAAATGTTTTTAAATGGCGGTTGCGCTGGCCTGCGCAACCTTTTGCTTGCCGAAAGGTGTGTTCAATGAAGGCCGGGACGAGATTCCCGGTATTCGGTTTTCGCGAATATTCGCGTGATCCGCGGGCAACTTTTTTCCTGATTATTTACGCGCCAAGCCGCCAAGAATATCTTGTCCGGCCATCCGCGTAATTGCGGGGTGGCACAGGATCACGCACACCAGCAACAAACCGCGCCAGCGCCATATCCGGCCGCCCAGCCGGCGCCAGCCGCCGCCGCGCGGCAGGCAGAATCCCGCCCCGAGGCCCAGGCCGATCATGGTATGCGCCAATGGCGATGGCATAAATTTTCAAGCGGAAACAAATCCGCAACCTGATTTATAAATTCCTGATCCGGACGGAACGGGCAATTATCCGGGAAACATTGCCTTAAATATTCATCACCAAGTCACGGCAAGCAACTTTTTCAGGAAAAATCAGCCGGCAAACAGTTACATTTCAACCACCAACCGGTTGTTTTGCATTATTACACATAGTATGGGGCCGATATCTGCCCGCAAAACTTTTTTGCATTCTGAAAAACTATTTGACAAGATGCCATACACTCTGTTCAAAGCCCCCCTTGGGGCAGATACTCATGGCGCCCCATATCCACCACACCGGCAAACCGGTCTATCCGCGCGGGCCGTTCCGAACAGTCTTGACAAACTTGGGTGGTTTTAGAATGATGCATGTCATTGAATCTGGGCGAAAATCCAATAATTTGAGCAAAAGGAATGCATCCATGCCGCAGGGCGTTGTCGAGAAACTCATCACCAGCCACCTGGCAACCGGCGCCTGGGCGCCGGGCGCCGACATTGAAATCCGCATTGATCAGACGCTGACTCAGGACGCCACCGGCACCATGGCCTTCCTGCAATACGAGGCGATGGGCGCCGGGTCGGTCAAAACCGAGCTTTCCGTCAGTTACGTGGACCACAACACCGTGCAGGCCGGGTTTGAAAATGCCGACGACCATGCCTACCTGCAATCGGTGGCCGCCAAGTATGGCGTGAAATTTTCGCGCGCGGGCAACGGCATCTGCCACCAGGTGCACTTGGAGCGGTTCGGCCAGCCGGGCAAGACATTGCTGGGTTCCGATTCGCACACGCCCACCGGCGGCGGCATCGGCATGCTGGCCATCGGCGCCGGCGGCCTGGATGTGGCCATGGCCATGGCCGGCCGGCCGTTCGCCTTGAAATGCCCCCGGGTTTGCCTGGTCAACCTGACCGGCCGCCTGCCGCCCTGGGTGGCGGCCAAGGACGTCATTCTCCGGCTGCTGCAAATCCTGACGTCCAAGGGCAACGTCGGCACGGCCCTGGAATACGGCGGGCCGGGCGTGCGCGCCTTGAGCGTGCCGGAACGCGCCACCATCGCCAACATGGGCGCCGAGTTGGGCGTGACGGCCTCGGTATTCCCGGCCGATGACGTCACCCGCCGGTTCCTGCGGGCCCAGGGCCGGCCGGCGGATTACACGCCGCTCCAGGCCGACCCGGGCGCCCGCTACGACCGGGTGATTGACCTGGATTTATCGCAGCTCGAACCGCTGGCCGCCGCGCCGCACAACCCGGACAACGTCAAAACCGTCCGGGAACTGGCCGGGCTGGCGGTGCAGCAGGTCTGCCTGGGGTCCTGCACGAATTCATCTTACAAGGACCTGATGGTGGCCGCGCGGATGCTCGCCGGCAAACACATCGCCGCCGACACCAGCCTGGTGGTGGCGCCGGGCTCCCGCCAGGTGCTGGAGATGCTCGCGCAAAACGGCGCCCTGGCCAGCCTGATCGCCGCCGGCGCGCGCCTGGCGGAAAGCGCCTGCGGGTTTTGCATCGGCAACTCCCACGCCCCGCGCTCCAAATCCGTTTCCATCCGCACCTCCAACCGCAACTTCTTCGGCCGCAGCGGCACGCAGGACGCCGAAATCTACCTGACGTCCGTGGAAACCGCCGTCGCCGCCGCGGTGGCCGGCAAATTCACCGACCCGCGCGACTGGAGCGCCGCGGCCTACCCGGTCATCCGGCAGCCCGCCCGGTTTACGGTGGACGACTCCATGATCATCGCGCCGCCCCCGCCGGCGGCGCGGGCGCAAATCCGGATTATCCGCGGACCGAACATCGGCGCGCCGCCGCGCAACACCCCGCCGCCCGATCCGCTCAAAGGCATCGCGCAGATCAAGGTGGGCGACAAGATCACCACCGACCACATCATGCCGGCCGGCGCGTTTCTCAAGTACCGGTCCAACGTGCCGAAATACGCCGAATATGTTTTCCACCCCGTGGACCCAAAATTCCCCGCGCGCTGCCAACAGGCGCAGGCGCAAGGGCTGGCGTCCATCATCGTCGCCGGGGAATCCTACGGCCAGGGATCCAGCCGCGAGCATGCCGCCCTCTGCCCGATGTTTCTCGGGGTGCGGGCGGTGGTGGCCAAGACTTTCGAGCGCATCCATACCGCCAACCTGGTGAATTTCGGCATCCTGCCGCTGGTCTTCCAAAATCCCGGCGATTATGACGCTTTGGAACAGGGCGACGAACTCGAACTGGCCGGGCTGCGGGCTGGACTGGCGCAGGGGACGCTGACGCTGAAGAATCTCACCCGCCAGACCGCCATCAATGTGAGCTGCCGTCTGAACGAACGCGAACGCGCCGCCATCCTGGCCGGCGGCATGCTGAATTTTTTCGGAGAGTGATTAACGCCGATAACTATCGCCATTATTATAGGAGTAAACATCAATGTCGCCGACCGGTCAAAAAATCCGCATGGGCCAACACGGCCTGCAAGTGCCCGACCACCCCATCATCCC
>CAZYXU010000015.1:38433-45584 GCA_964650945.1 uncultured Verrucomicrobiota bacterium
AAAAAATCCGCATGGGCCAACACGGCCTGCAAGTGCCCGACCACCCCATCATCCCCTTTATCGAAGGCGACGGCACCGGGCCGGACATCTGGCGCGCCGCCGTGCGCGTGCTGGATGCCGCCGTCGCCAATGAATCCGGCGGCGCTAAAAAAATCGTCTGGCGCGAGTTGCTGGCCGGCCAGAAAGCGTTCGATCAAACCGGCAACTGGCTGCCGGATGAAACCGTGGCGGCCTTCCAGGATTGCCTGGTGGGCATCAAGGGGCCATTGACCACGCCGATCGGCGGCGGCATCCGGAGCCTGAACGTGGCGCTCCGGCAATTGCTGGACCTCTACGTCTGCCTGCGCCCGGTGCGTTATTTTCCCGGCACACCCTCGCCGGTGAAACACCCCGAGCGGGTGGAGATGGTGATTTTCCGGGAGAACACCGAGGATGTTTACTCCGGCAAGGAAGTCCGGCAAGGCACGCCCGAGGCGGCCGCGTTGCTGGAGTTCCTGAAGCAAAAATTCAACTGGGATATCCGGCCCGACTCCGGGCTGGGGATCAAGCCGGTATCCCGCACCGGCTCCCAGCGGCTGATCCGGGCGGCGATCGAATATGCCCTGAAAAACCAGCGTAAATCCGTCACCCTGGTGCACAAGGGCAACATCCAGAAATTCACCGAAGGCGCCTTCATGCAGTGGGGCTACGAACTGGCCCGCGCGGAATATCCCGGCAAGGTGGTCAGTTGGGAGGAATGCAAAGGCAAGGTGCCGCCCGGGCAGGTGCTGATCAAGGACGCCATCGCCGATATTTTCCTCCAGCAAATCCTGACCCGGCCGGACGAGTTCGACGTGATTGCCACGCTGAACCTCAACGGCGATTACATCTCCGACGCGCTGGCCGCCCAGGTGGGCGGGATCGGCATCGCGCCCGGGGGCAACATCAATTACATCACCGGCCACGCCATCTTCGAGGCCACGCACGGCACGGCCCCGAAATACGCCAACCAGGACAAGGTCAACCCCGGCTCGGTGATTCTCTCCGGCGCCATGATGCTCCGCTACCTGGGCTGGACCCGGGCGGCGGACCTGATTGAAGCCGGGCTGGCCGGCGCGATCGCCTCCAAGCGGGTGACGTATGACTTCGCGCGCCTGATGGACGGCGCGGTCACCGTCAAATGCTCCGAATTCGCCGACAACATCATCGCCCACATGTAAACAGCAGGTGTAAAATGCCGGTACAAATCACCGAGTTGACCTTCCTCGAACAACTGGCCCGCCGGTTCGCCCTGCCGGTGCCGGAATTCCTCGGCGCCGACGCCAGCCGCATGGAAATCCGCAAGGCGCTGGAAAAATGGGGCGGCCGGGGCGTGGTCAAGGCCGACGTCATGACCGGCGGGCGCGGCAAGGCCGGCGCGGTCAAGGTGGTGGACGATGTGCAGGAGGCCATGCGCGAACTCAAGCGGATGTCCGCCATCGAGATCAAGGGCAAGCAGGCCCGCACCGCCTACCTGACCCAATTCATCCCGGCCAAGACGCAGATTTACACCGCCATCACCTACGACTCCCGCTTCCTGGGCCCGTCGCTGACCGTTTCGCTGGAAGGCGGGGTGGACATTGAATCCGTCAAAAGCGACCAGATCAAAACCATCCCCGTCAATGTCTTCCAGGGCCTGGACGCCTACCAGGCTTCCGGCATCCTGACCGAGCTGGGGCTGCAAAAGAGCCTGATTTCAATCATGTCGCGCACGCTGGTGAACTTCTGGGACATGTTCATCTCCACCGGGATGCGGATGGCGGAGGTCAATCCCTGGCGCATCGGCGACGACCACAAGCCCTACGCCTGCGATTTCAAGGCCGTCTTCGATGAAGCCAACTTCAAAATGAAAAACGAGGATCTCCTGCTCCCGGAATATCCTGAAGCCGTCTCCGACTTCGAAGAGGAGATGGCGCGCTGGAGCGCCGCGAGCCATCAGGGCCAGGCGCACGTCAGCGACCTGGGCGGCAACAAGGTCCTGCCGATCCTCTTCGGCGGCGGCGCCAGCACGATCATCACCGAAACCCTGGAAATCGCCGGCGGCAGCCCGATCTTCCTGTCCGACTTCGGCGGCAACCCGCCGTACGAGCGCATGTACGGCACGGCGGAGCGCTGCTTCGAGCATCACCTGGACAAGGCCAGGCTGCTGCTCATCCTGGGCGGCAAGGCCAACAACACCATGGTGGACGTGACCTTCCAGGCGATTGCCGACGCCCTGGTCAATTACGTGGACACCCACGGCAAGCTTGACATCCCGGTGATCGTCGGCCGCGGCGGCCCGCGGATGGTGCCGGGCTTTATCATCATGCGGGAGGCGCTGGAAGCCCTGCGCCTGCCGTACGTGATCTTCGGGCCGGACACCCCGCTCACCCTGGTGGCGGAATACGCCGCGAAACTCGCTCAATTTGTCGCCAGGGAGAAGGACGAACCACAATGAAAGCCAGGCAACTCTCCGGGATTTTGAAAAAAGGCGACCGCGTGGCCGTGAGCAACATCACCGGCCGGGAGGCGCAAAAAGTCATCGTCGGTTCGCAGATGTACGCCGGCAACATTGTCGGCGGCTGGGCCCTGGGCAAGGGCGACCAGCAGATCGAGGTGCCCGGTCAGGCGCCCATCCCGGTGTTCGGGACCTGCGATGAACTTTACGCCAAGCTGCCCAAGAGCCGGCGGCCGAATAAAATCGTCATCTATTCCCCGCCGGAAGCCGTCTATGGCGAGGTCAAGAAAGCCTTGCAGGCCGGCGGCAGCGAATTGCAGACGCTGTTCATCATCACCGAGCATGTCTCGATCGAGGTCACCTCCAAGATCAAGGCCCTCTGCGAACAGGCGCGGGTGGATGTCATCGGCTGCAATACCCTGGGCGTCATCAACACCCACGACCACGTCCGTGTGGGCGCGGTGGGCGGCGAGACCCCGGAAGAAAGTTTCCAGCCGGGCAGCGCCACCATCGTTTCCAATTCCGGCAACATGGTCAACACCATCGCCACGTACATGCTGTCCGCCGGCATCGGCAACCACTTCGGAATTTCCACCGGCAAGGATGTCCTGATCCTCACGCAGCTTGTGGATTTCCTGCAACTGATCGCCGACAACGCCAAGACCAAGCTGGTGGTGCTGTACGTCGAGCCGGGCGGCTTGTATGAAAAGGCGGCCGTCGCATGGCTGCGGGAAACCAAATTCGACAAGCCGATCCTGGTATACGTGGCCGGCGCCCTGATGGAAGGGCGCAACGTGTCGCTCGGCCATGCCGGGGCGGTGGTGGAAGGGCCGGAAACCAGCGCCACCGGCAAGATGAAACTTTTCGACGATTATTTCGGCAGCGAGCCATTCAACCCGGCGGAAAATTACGCCAAGCCGGAATTCGCCGAAAAGCTGCGGCGCGGCATCCGCGTCAACACCCTGCACCACCTGCCCCAGGCGGCCTTCGCCATCTTCAACGCCCTGGGCTGGAAAAGGGACTTCCCCATCCGCCAGGAATTGAAGCTCAACCCCTGGTTCGTCAATTACCGCCATTTGAACGACAAGCTGCCCGCATCCATCTTCCTGCGGCCCGGCGTGATCCCGGAACCGTACGGCGCGCAATTCAAACGCCAGATCAAGGAAACCGTCGGCCTGGCCGCCACCCGGCGCGACATGCGCAACGCCTCCTTCGCCTCCGCCATTGACGCCGGCGAGCCGCGCATTTACGGCTATCCCGTCACCGGCCTGATGGAAAAGAAATCCTTCGGCGAGGCCCTGATCCTGGACTGGACCGGGGAGCTGCCCCGGTACGCCTTCGAGGCCCGCCTGGTGGAGATGCTGCTGACCGCCGCCCTGACCAACGGGCCGGGCACCATTTCCGCGCAGGGCGCCAAGCTTTCCGCCAGCGCCGGCAACGCGCCTAATACCGCCATGATCGCCACCCTGGCGGCCACCGGCGCGGTCCACGGCGGCAATGGCGCCAAGGCGGTGCGGTTCCTGCTGGAAAATTTCAAGGAGCCCGGCCTGGTTGACCCTTACGAGCCGGGCGAGCCGGCCAGCGCCGAGAAACTCGCCAAGGCCGCGGCGCGCCGCTTCAAGAAGACCAGGGACGCGGCCAAGGAAGCCGGCGTGGACTACGAGCGCATTCCCTGCCTGGGCCATCCCGTGTACAACAAGGACCAGGTGAACTTCGACCCGCGCGAGCAGGCCGTCAGCCGCATGCTCGTGCAATCGGGCAAACACAACGTGTTCCTCGATTTTTACCACCACCTGGCGCAGGAGCTGTACGCGCTGGGCGTCTCCGGCAAAGTCTGGGCCGTGAACGTGGATGCCGCCATCGCCTGCGTCTGGCTGGCCATCTGCTGGATGCCGCTGATGGAAAAGAAAATCACGCTGAAGCGGGTGGAGGATTGCGCCTTCCTGGGTTTTGCGCTCGGCCGGGCGGCCGGCGGCGCGGGGGAATTCCTCGACCACCAGGATTTCGGCTCGCCGATGGATATGCGCATTCCCGCCGAGGAATGCCATGCGCTTTCCCAGGCGCGCGCGTTGGAATGACCCCATGTTGCACTCACTGATAAATCATCTGGAATTCCGGCTGTTTCTGCGGATGATGCAGGAGCGCTATGTCCAGGCGCTGGCGGCGGAGGATACCGACAACATGCTGGCCGCCAGCGGCAGCCTGGGCCTGGCCTACTCCTCGATGGGGAACGACGCCTACGCCCGGAAATGGGCGGATGAATTCTGGCGTTGCTGGGCGCGCCAGCAGCAGCGCGGCCGCCGGGGCGGATAGCCGCCTCCGCCCATTTCAACCGAGCCGCTTGCAAAAGCCAGCTTTTGAAAGCAGCCGTCCGTATCCAGTAGCCAGTTACCAGTTATCAGTTACCGGTTACCAGTTATCGGTTATCAATAGTCCGGCGGAGCCGTCCGGATCGGCTAACTTGGCGCGGAAATTCGCAGTCACTTTTTAGCCGGCGGCCGGCTGGCGCGTGCGATCACGCGCAGGCCGAGATAAAAGTTCTTGTCGTTGGGCGCCAGGGCGTACCGTGCCGCGGAGCGGCAGAACCGCGCGTAATCGCTCATGCTGCCGCCGCGCGATACCCGCACCTCCCCCTGGCCTTCCGGGTCGGTCCGCGCCACCGGGTCGTAGGGGCGTTTACCGTCCCGGCACCATTCCCACACATTGCCCAGCATGTCATGCAAGCCCCAGTCGTTGGCATCCTTGCGGCCCACCGGATGAGTTTCCGGCTGTTTTTTGCCGCCGCTGTTGGCGTTATACCAGGCGACTTCATCCAGGTTCGGACAGCGGCCCATGAAGGAGGTCAGCTCCGCGCCGTTGTTGAGGGCCGTTTCCGTCCCCGCGCGGCAGGCGTATTCCCATTCCGCCTCCGATGGCAACTGGAATTCCAGCGGGTCCGCCGGCCATTGCACGACCGCCGCCGGGAGTTTTTTCAGGAACGCGCCGCAATCCTCCCAGCTCACCTGCTCCACGGGATGCCGGGCGGACTGATAGCGGCTGGGATTCCCGCCCATCACCTGCTGCCACTGCGCTTGCGTCACCTCGTACCGGCCCATCCAGAAACCGGCGGAAATTTCCACCAGGTGCTGCGGGCCTTCATCGGCGTAACGCCCCTGCTCGTTTTCCGGGCTGCCCATGATGAATTCGCCCGGCGGTATCCAGACCAATTCCAACTCCACCCCGCCGCCCAGGTCCAGGATCAGCGGCCGGCCGGGCCGGTAACGCGCCGCCGCCTTGCGCCGGGACGCCGGCGGCGGCACGGGCGCCAGGTCCACCTTCTGCCGGCCGGCCTGTTCGGGCGTCAGCCCATCGAGTTCCAGGGTCTGTGCCACATAACCCGGCGCGCTCACGCTCAGGACTAGCGGACGCAGGGCGGGCACGGCGGCCACCGCTTGCTGCTGCTGGTTGGCCGACAGCGGCAATTCGCCCTCTTCCCCCGCCACCTGCACGGAAACCAGGGCATGCCGGATGTTGCACTCGACCGCCAGGGTCGCCGGCCGGGGCGCCACCGCAAACTCGACATCCGCCGTCGCGCCCACGGGAATCAGCACGCGGCGCACCGCCGTCTCCACCTCGAAGCCCGCGATGCGCAGCGCTACTTCCGCGGAACCGGCAGGCAGGTTCGTCAGGACGCAGGGGAATTCCGCGACCGGATGCCAGGCATCCTCCTGGTCCGGCGCGGCCTTGGCGAAAACCGGCCGCGCCCAAACGCTCTTCTCAATCGCGGCGAGGTGCGCCGCCGCATATTCCGGCGCGGCCACCACAAACCGCAAAGCGCCATGCCGGAGCATGCCGGGACGCGCGGTCCGGGGCGGCGCGCCGGTAACCGCCAGCGCGCCGGGAATCACCGCGGGCAGCGGTTTTTTCGCCGGCGCCGGCGCCGCGGCTTTGACCGCCGCCGGCCGGGCGGCGGGCGCGGGGGCCGGCGGCCGGCGCGCCTGCCAGATGCCATAGCCCGCCCCCGCCAGCGCGGCCAGCAACACCGCGGCCAGCCAGGGCCATTTCCGGCGCGGCGGCTTGGGCGGCTTGGGCGGGGGCGCGGCGGCCACCTCCTCCGGACGCAAGGCCCGTTCGAGTTCAATCTTCGGCGGCGGCTGGCGCGCATCGTAAATCTGCGATGGTCGTTGTTTGGCCATATTCCACATCACCGCCGCATGCCGCGCAACATCGCGAGGTCGGCGGCCAGCCCCTGCTTCAACTCCTCCATGCTGGACACCCGCAGGTACGGTGAAAACCAGCGCCCGACGGGCGAATCCGGGTCCCACGGCCGCGCCGGCAGGTTCTTCCAGGCGCCGATTTCCTTGTTCACCCAGGTCAAATATTCCAACAGCACATCCGGCACCGTCACGATCCGTTCCCGGTTATTGACCTTGGCCTTGAAATGGATGCCGCAAAATTCCGGCCAGGCCACCCGCAATTCCGCGCGCCCCTGGTTCTCCTCGCGCCGGGGATCGAGGTAAACGAAGGTTTTTTCCGGCGTGGGGCCGGGTTGGATGTCGGTGATCGGGATGGAATCCACCGCGACCAGCATATACGGATTCATGACTTTAAACATAAATACTCCTAACCTGACCTATTCATGAAGATTTTAATTCTTCATGCATAGGTCACCCGAACGGCTTCGACGTGAGCGACTTACGTCGCTCGTGCTCAGGGT
>CAZYXU010000016.1:0-45138 GCA_964650945.1 uncultured Verrucomicrobiota bacterium
CCGGGACGCCGGGACGCCGGGACGCCGGGACGCAGTTGGTGCGTGTCTGCATAAAAATCATGATAAAATTATAAAATTAAAAATCTGATAATGTCAAGGATTTTCTTGACAGTTCGTGGAGCTTTCAAAAGTGGAATTTTTGGAGGGAGCAAAAGTGGAAAGTCCTTCTGCCTCAGTAGGACGGATTGAGAACAGTAACAGGTGGTGTTTGTCCTTCATGGGGAGAGCCTTGAGGGTTGAGTTGTCTGATGCGCGTTGGTACGCCACATGGCACTTCTGTCCACTTTTGCTCGTTCCACGGGCGCCCGCCCCCTAGGGGGCGCCCTTTCTCAATATCCCTCTTTTACAACACTCGTCCTAAAAACACCTTACGCCTTACTGCTTTCAGATGTTATGCTTCCCCAGGATATTCCACTTTTGCTAGCTCCGACCTTCCACTTTTGAAAATCCCCTGACAGGATTTTCTTGACAGTATTTTCGTGGAGAATTGGGGCGATAGTCTTTCCGTGATGTATTTGAGGTTTTTGGTGCATCTGCGATTCGGTGCAGGCTGGAAATGAGGCCGGCCCAAACCGTGTTGCGGATCACCCGATCCCGGCTCTCTAAGAGGTCGGGACGCCCCACCGGTCGGTATGCAAGGTGGGGCGAAGCGTCCCTGCTGAGCCGGGATATTCCCGTGTTCCTGATGAGTTTGAAGGCCGGCGGCACGGGCTTGAACCTGACCGGGGCCGACATGGTGATCCATTTCGATCCCTGGTGGAATCCGGCGGTGGAGGCGCAGGCTACGGACCGCGCGCATCGCATCGGCCAGGAACGCACCGTTTACATGGTCAAACTGATCACCCGCGGCACGGTGGAGGAAAAAGTGCTGGCCATGCAACGGCGCAAACAGGCCGTGATTGACGCCACCCTGCAAGCCGGCGCCGATTTCGCCGGCAAACTCACCTGGGAGGATATCCAGGAATTGCTGAAATGATGCGCTGAAGCCTGGCGTTGTCGGGTTCCCTCTTCCCCGTTCCCATCCCCGTTCCCGTACACGTTCCCGTTCCCGAGCACGGCAGAACGTGAACGTGCACGTGAACCGCTGCGCTGGGAACGGGAACGAGTCAAGGGTGACGGCAGACTCCGTTCCCGTACCCGCAAACGGGAGATCGTGAACGAGTACGTGAACGTGAACGCGAACGGACCGCCCTACCACAGAGCAGAGCGGTCCGCCTGACCGCTCTGCCCATGGTTACGGCTTCAGGGGACATACCCGGAACTCAGCACGCCTTCGATATAATTCAGGCTTGAGAGTTGCACATGCCATTGGCCGGTGAGCTCGTTCATGAACAATGGATCGGCGATGCCGTCCCGGTCATAGTCCGCGGCGCCGGGCTCAGTCAGCAATCCCCCGAAGTCCGGGATGGTCCAATCCATGTAACCGCTGCCGGATAATTTAACAATCAGCCGGCGGAGGATTTGGTTGTAAATCGCCGGATCATCCAGCCCGTCGCCGTCAAAATCGCTGATCAGCGGCTGGAAATTCTGGCCGCCGAATCCCGGCAGGACAACGGACGCGTAGCCGCTGGCGGAAAGCAGGAATTGCCATGTGCCGTTGCTGGCGGAATAAATGACCAAGTCGGCCAGGGCGTCGGCGTCAAAATTCCCGGATAAAGGCGTGCGGCCCACCCCGCCGAATCCCGACAACGTGGCGATATTGTAGCCGGACCCGGAAAGCATGACCTGCCATTCGCCCGTGATTCTCTGGTAAAGCGCCAGGTCGGACAGGCCATCGCCGTCAAAATCGCCGGGTACGGGCAGGAAGGCCGGTCCGCCAAAACCCGACAGGGAGGCGGTGGCGTAGTTGTTGGCTGACAGCATGGCATGCCAGGTGGCCGTGGCCGGCTTATACAGGACGGCGTCGGCTTTGCCGTCGCCATCGTAATCGCCCGGAACGGGGAATTGGCCCAAGCCGCCGAATTCCGCCGTGGCGATGGCGTAGGCGCTGCCGGACAACCGGGCGAACCATGCGCCGGTGGACTCGACATACAGGGCCGGGTCGGCAATGTTATCGCCGTCATAGTCCTCCCACATCGGAAAGACGGTGTTGGCGGTCACCAGCTCCACCTGGCTGGTCTGGGGCGGCAAGGCATATCCACCCATGACTTGTGGGGCCGTGATCACGGTATTAACGATGGTGTCCGGCAGGATGCCCTTCAAGACGGTAAAGCGCGCCGTGACCACGGTTGTTTCACCAACCATCAGTGGGCCCACGTTATCCCAGGTCATAACGTTGCCGGGAATGAGATTGGCCGGCTGCGTTACCCCGGAAGGAGCCAGGTAAGCCGGGTTATACGTCAAATCCAGCCGCACCGGATTTAAGATGGCGAATCCCGTATTGGCGACGGTAATCCGGCAGGTCAGGGTTTCGCCCACCACCGGAATGTGGCCGATGGCGCCCGGGGTGATCGTGGTTTCAAAGGCCGGTTTCCGGATAAAGGCCACGCCGACCGGAATGAACTGGTTGATATCCATATAGGTGACGCTGAAATCGGACAGATTCACCAGCGACAACAAATTGGTTCCCCCGGACAGGGTCGGATTGGCGGCGATGGCCCAGGCGCCATCCGGCGTGACGTCCAGCGTATCCACGCCGAACAACTGGCTGGTGCCCTCGGCCGCCAGGAGGGCGGCATCCTCGCCGCCCATGGTGACATCGCCCGGGCCATTGACCTGGAACCAGGTGAGATTATTGAAACCATGCTCGATGCTAAGGTTGGTGTTCATCCCGTTTTGCAGCAGGTAGGCCCGGTCGCCGGCGGGCGAGAAGACGACGGATTGACCGCCGTAAGGCAGCACGGCGCAAGCGACGACCGGCGTCACGCCGGGCACCACCACGCCCGGCGCGACAATTTCAAAGACATTAAATTGGTTGGTGCCGGCGTTGGCGGTGATGATCGTCTTGCCGTCGGGCGAGATGGCCAGATTGACCGGACGGTTGGTTTCACCCGAGTCTGACAGAGTCGGCAGGAATGTATCCGAGATCAAGCCGGTGGGGGTGAGTTTGCCGTAAATAATGCCGCCTTGAAAATAATCCGCCATCACCACGGTTTGGTTGTCCGGCGCAACGGCCACGGCATTAGCATAGCCGGAGGTGATGGCATACGTGATGGAAGTGCTGAAAGACGCCAGATCAATGATCCCCAGGTTTGGAGAGAATCCGCCGTCGGTCACCAGCGCGTATTGGCCGTTGGGCGTGATGGCGATATCTTCCGCGAAAAATTCGGTTGTCACCGATCCCGAAACAACCGGGCGGACAGGATCGGAGATATCCACGCGATAGACGGTGGAGTCGCCGAAATTCGAGATCAGCGCGGTCTCGCCATCCGGAGTAATGGCGATATCGAAAAGGCCGCCGCCGAAACTCCCCATTTGACTGGTTAAAAATGGGCCATGCACGGTAGGCACGGGGGTGCCGAAGTCCAGAACGCTGATACGGTTGCTCGGTGAATCAACCACCACCGCATAGGGCGCCGCGCGCAGCACGGTGACGGCCAATCCAACCCCTAAAAACACGGCGAGTCGAACAGAACTACACAACGCTTGCATGCCTGACCTCCTGGTTTAAACTACCGCTCCACTGCACTTGGGAAGGTCGCTTTTTCCGCAACCCGTCAAAATTCGGATTTGACTGGATTGCCGGAAAATGACTTTCGATTATGCTTTTACTCTTTTTCTGAGCGGACGCAAGAAAAAAACGCTGGCAATATGACAAGAATTTTCTTGCAATATGCGGAGTAATATCGGAAAATTCCAAAACACTGGATTTCGTGCTTGCGGCGGCTTGGAGTGTCCCGCTGGTATGGGGTTCGGGTGGCGGATGTGATTGATTATGTTGTACTTATCAATAACCTGATTGCTGATTAGCCATGAAAAATATCTTTAAAACGAATCGGGCATCCGCGACCGCCAGGAGCATGGTTGCGGTCGCGGCTATTTTTGCCGCCGGCGTTCTGCCTTGCCGGACGGCGTGCGGGAATGATGCGGGCGCCGCCGGCGGCATGGTTCCGGCGTTAACCGAACCGGCGCAATCATCCGGGTTCGCCAAACTCGCCACGCCCGCCTGGGTGGCCGTGCAACCTGCGAGTCTGGCGCAGACGGTGGAAAAAGGCGCCAATCCGGTGAGCATGTCGTTCGATGTATGGAATGACGGGCCGGGGAATCCGCCCGCGAATATGGATTACACCGTCGCCGGCGATGCCTGGTGGATTCTGCCGCTCGGTTCCGGGAAAACATTCGGCTATAACACCAATACGGTTGCCGTGCAATTTGCCGATATGACCACGGTGAGCACCGGCGTTTACCAGGGAGTCATCACGGTCGTCGGGCAAGACGAGGGGCTGGCTTATCCGCCCTCGACCCAGCAGATCAATGTGGCGATTTCCATCCTGGACCTGCCGGCGCCGGATTGGCTGACGGCGAGCGCGGGCGAGTATGACAACCAGGTCGTCCTGAACTGGGCGCCGGTCACGCCCTTTCCGGGCGGCTCGTTGTCTTACGAAATCTGGCGCGGCAGCACCCGAGATTTCAACGAGCAGTTTGTCATGCGGATCGTCGGCGGCTTGGAAACCACCACTTTCAGCGATTCCTCGGCCCTGCCGGGCGAAATTTATTACTACTGGGCACGGGCGGTCAACGGTTATGGCGGCGCCGGAGTATTGAGCGCCTATGACATCGGCTACCGCGCCCTGGGCGCCCCGGAAGGCATTTGGGCGTCGGAAGGCACTTACTACAACAAGGTGCATCTGCGCTGGGCCGGCGTGGATGGCGCGCAGGTTTACGAAGTCTGGCGCGCCGACCCTTACTGGAAACTCGTACAGACCACGGCGGCCCTGGAATACAACGACTTCACGGTCGTCGAAGGTGTGCGCTACCAATACAAAACCCGCGGTTTGAAAAACGGTTCGGTGATTCAACCGGGCGCCTACAGCCGCGCGGTGGCCGGCTTTGTCCTGAGCCGGCCTTCCGGCCTGACCGCGACCCAGGGCACGCTGGTGGGCAAAGTGCGCCTGAGCTGGACGGCCGGGTGGGGGGCGGCGGAATATGAAGTCTGGCGTCTGCGCGGCGCGGTCTATGAACGGATCGGGGTCACGGCCGCCCTGACTTATGATGATGCCAATGTCGCGCCCGGCACGCAATACACTTACATTGTGAAAGGGCGCAACTCTTCCGGCGCCACGGAGTTCAGCGCGGCGGCCACCGGTTATGCCGGCGCCAGCGGCGTGGACGTCAAAATCTGGCAGCCGATCCTGTTGCCGCGCAACCTGCTGCCCGGGACCGCGCCGCGTGTGCTTTCCATGCGGGTCGCCAATCTGGGCGGCGCGCCCTTGACCGGGGACAACGGCAGGGTCTCCGTCAAGTATTACGCTTACCGCTATGCCACCGACACCACGACTTACCTGGGTGGCGTTGCCACCAATCTCAATCTGGCGCCCGGCCAGTCGCTGGTGCTTTGCGTGCCCGGCAGCGCCTTGCGCATGCCGGCGGCGACTGATGAATATTCCATCTGGACGCAGGTTATGCCGGCTTGGCCGTCGCAATTGTCGGACACCAACATCTTGAACAACACGGCCACGGTGCGCGGCAGCGTGAATGTTGACGCGCTGGCCATGCCGGGCTATTGGGGCTTCAACGATTACGATGGCGACGGCCTGTCCGACCTGGCGCTGGACGTGGATGGCGCCTGGTACGTGCGCACGGTGGACGGCCGGCAACTGGGCTGGTCCGTGCCGTTTGGCGGCAACCTGCCGCCCGTTTATGGCCTGGATATGGATGGCGACAACCGCGGAGAACCGATGGTGTTTCGCGACGGCGAGTGGCGCGCCATGCTGTCGGCCGCGGGGTATGCGGCCGGATCGTTGGTCGTCGAAGCGCCCGGCTGCCGCGCGGTGCCGGGGGATTTCACCGGCAACGGACGGGGCAATCTGGCGGGATATTTCCCGGCGGATGGACGCTGGTTCATCCTCGACGACGCACTGGCGCCCCTGCTCTGGGGCGAGGTGTTCGGCGGGGAAGGCATGGTCGTGGTGCCGGGCGATTATGACGGCGACGGCGTTTGGGATTTGACGGTCTATCAGGAAGCGACGGGCTTGTGGTACAGCCGCCGTCTGGACGGCGGCCTGCTGATGTGGGAGCTGGCCTGGGGCGGGCCGGGTTACAAGCCGGTGATGGGCGACTTTAACGGCGATGGCGTCTTTGACCTGGCCGTCTATCGCGAAACCACCGCGACTTGGCACATCCAGACGGTGCAAGGCGAGGAAATCATCCGGAACTATCGCTGGGGCGGCCAGGGTTTTGCGCCGGTCCCCGGCGACTACGACGGCGACGGTTATTGGGATTTGGCCATTTACGGCCGCGGCACCGGCGCATGGCAGGTGCGGTCGTTGTTACGCGGCACAATCCTGGCCAGCACCCTGTGGGGGGCGCCCGGTTACCTGCCGGTCGGGGTGGAATGATCAGCGTATGACCGGATATATCGTCCGCCGCGTTTTGCAGATGATCCCCACCGTGCTGGGGGTGATCATCATCACCTTCATTCTCTTCAACGTCGTTGGCGGCAGTCCGGCCGCCATGACCCTGGGCAAGAACGTTTCCCCGAAGGCGCTTGAGGATTTTGACGAACAGCGCGGATTCAATAAACCGCTTTTTTTTGGGCGCTGGTCTGCCACCCGCGCTTATGCCGACACGGATTTCAAACAGCATGCCGGCCCCTGGCGGAAGGTGGACGGCGTGGAATTCCAGGCGCCGTCCGCTGGCCAGCCCGGGCATATCCGTTTGCACTCCCGCCGGGATTGCCGCCTGCCGTTGTCCTTTGCCCCGCCGGCGGGCAGCGTTTTGCGCTGGACTTTGAGTTATCGCCTGCCGGAAGGCGCGGCGGCCTTGCTGGCCGCGCCGCCGGATGACATCGCCGCCGCCGCGACTTTGGCCGTCCTGCCGCCCGCCGGGGAATGGGCGGTCCAGACGCTGATTTTCACCAATCCGGCGCCGCCGGCCGTCTTGTTTTTGCGGACAACCGCGGCGCCCATGGAAATTGCGGCGCTGCAGTTGCGCCGCGCGAACCGCGGGTGGTTCGACTCGCAATTCTTTTTCTATCTCCGGCAATTGCGCCATCTGGATTTCGGCGTATCCAATTATTCCAATCAGCGGGTTGCAAAAATGCTGCGCGAGGGGATTGGGCCGTCACTGACCCTGACCGTGCCGATTTTCATCGGCAGTCTGCTGATTTCGATCCTGACCGCCCTGGTGTGCGCCTTCTTCCGGGATACCTGGCTGGATCGCGGCATCGTGGTGGCGGCGGTGATGCTGATGAGTTTGAACTACCTCGTCTGGATCATTTTCGGGCAGTATTTGCTGGGATATCACGCGCGCTGGTTCCCCATCTGGGGTTATGAATCCTGGTATTATCTGGCCCTGCCGGTGATGATCGGCATTGTCAGCGGCTTGGGCGAAAACATCCGGTTCTACCGCACCATCATGCTTGATGAACTTTACCGCGATTACGTGCGCACGGCTTTTGCCAAGGGCGTCAGCCGGCGCGGCGTGCTGTTTCGCCATGTGCTGAAAAACGCCATGATCCCCATCCTGACCAACGTGGTGATCGCCATCCCCTTCCTTTACACCGGCAGCCTGCTGCTGGAAAGTTTTTTCGGCATCCCCGGCCTGGGCGGCATGAGCATCAACGCCCTGTATTTTTCCGACGTGGATGTGGTGCGCGCCGTGGTCTTCATCGGCGCGGTTTTGTATGTGATTGCCAATCTTTTGACGGATTTGGCCTATGCCCTGGTGGATCCGCGCGTCAAATTAAGTTGAGGCGAAAAAGAATTGCTTTCAGTGACAGCCCGCGGGTAATAAAGTGGCTATAGCGATACCGCAAAAACCGGCATAACCTCATCCGCCGGCGTGACAAGCCCGCCGGGGTCTCCGGCTGAACACCGAACACTGAACACCGAACACTGAACACTTTTAAAAGAGACGCATGCATAATATGGCACAATCCATGGAAGCGCCCTTGTCGCTGTGGCGCGACGCCTGGGGGCGTCTGCGCGGCAATCGCCTGGCCATGTGGTCGCTGGCGGTGATTGTGGTTTACGCCATGCTGGCGGCGTATGGCGAGGCGGTTTACCGTTATTATCGCTGGCGCGATCAATCGCCGCCGTATCAGGCGGTGGCGCTGGAGCAGGCGTACCTGCCGCCCAGCTTCTGCCGCCGGCCGTGGGTGGCGCCGCCGGCGCCCGGCGAAACCCGGGCGCTTTGGCGCGCGCCGGCCATGGCCGCGCGGCATCTGTTCCGGCATCCGCTGGGGACGGACAATCTGGGACGCGATGTGCTGCAGCGCATCGCCCAGGGCGCGCGCATCGCCTTCCTGGTGGGGATTGTCACTGCCTGCATCGCCATCCCCATCGGCGTCATCCTCGGCAGCCTGGCCGGTTATTTCGGCGGGCGGGTGGACGATCTCATCGTCTGGATTTACTCCACCTTCGCCTCCATCCCGGGTTTGCTGTTCATCCTGGCAATTGCCATGGTGGTGGGGCGCGGGCTGACCGGGGTCTACCTGGGGATCGGTTTGACTACCTGGGTGGGGTTGTGCCGGCTGGTCCGCGGCGAGGTGTTGAAACACAAGACCCGGCCCTATGTGCTGGCGGCGCAGGTCCTGGGGCTGGGTCATGCGCGGATCATTTTCCGCCACATCCTGCCCAATATTTTTCACGTCGTCATCATCACCTTTTCCCTGCGTTTCCCCGCCGCCATCGCCACGGAAGTCTTCATGAGCTTCATTGGGATTGGCGTGCAGGGCGAGCCCTCCTGGGGGATCATGATCAGCAACGCCCGCCTGCGCCTGTGGCAGGGGATGTGGTGGGAACTGACCTTTGTCACCCTGGCGATTTTCATGATCGTGCTGGCGTTCAATCTGCTGGGCGATGCCTTGCGCGACGCCCTGGATCCGCGCTTGCGGACCGGGGAGTGAAATGGTCTTGGGTGGCTTCGAATCGCAAATCTCGTAGATCGAGCAAATTTTAAAACTCACATTTTGAATGAATTCAGGATTCAGAAGTCAGAATTCAGAATCATTGCAAACGGCACAAGGTCAATGTGTTACGTTGTTGTAAAATTTCAGGCGCCGAACACTGAACACCGAACACTGAACACTTTTTAAAAGAGACTCGATCGTATATGCATTATCCCAAAACGCGCATCTCCGCGGTTTTGTTTGACTTTGACGGCACGCTCACCCGCCCCGGCGGTATTGATTTTGCCGGCATCAAACGCGCCATCGGCTGCCCGCCCACCGAACCGATTCTCGAGTTCATGGCGCGCCTGCCGGCGCCGGCCCGCGGTCAGGCCCAGGCGGTTTTGGAGCGCTTTGAAGCCGAGGCGGCGGCCGCCGCCAGACCCAACGACGGCGCGGAAGCCTTGATCGTTTTTCTGCGCGCCCGCCGGATGCCCCTGGGGTTGCTGACCCGCAACAGCCGGGATTCGGTTGGAACATCCCTGGCTAATTTTCAGCATGTGACCCTGGATGATTTTGCAGTGATTATCACCCGCAGCGACGTCGCCAATCCCAAGCCGCACCCGGAAGGCGTGCATCTGGCCGCCCGGCGCATGCGGACGCCGGTGTCGGAATTGGCGGTCGTCGGCGATTACCGCTATGATGTCGAGGCCGGCCGCCAAGCCGGCGCCCGGACGTTTTTTTTGACCAACGGCGGGCCGCCCCCCGGGGATGTCGCGGCGGATTATGTGTTGCAATCGCTGGCCGAGTTTGCGACGCTGTTACGTACAGGCGGGTAAAGAATGGAAAGGATCTAAACATGTTGAAATTCAGCGTCAAGTCTGTGCCGGCCGCGGAGGCCGATGGAACCGCCTACCAAATTCCCTACGGCGAAATCGATTCCGGCCGCCCCGGGCCCTGCGTTTTGATCACGGCCGCTTTGCATGGCACGGAATTGAACGGGACGGAGGTGATCCGGCGCTTTATCCCGATTGCCCGGCGCCATTTACAGGCGGGGCGTTGCCTGCTGCTGCCGTTCGCCAATTTGCGCGCCATCCAAAAACACCAGCCGCATATCGATTACGAACGCGGCCAGCCGGGCGGCCGCGACCGGGTCAACAACATCAATTGCACCTGGCCGGGCGATGCCGCCGGTTCGAGCGCGCAACGCGCCTCGTTTGCCCTGAAAACCGCCCTGGTTGACCAGGCGACGCACAACATTGACTTGCATTCATGGAACTTTACCTGGGCGGCGGCGGTGCTGGCCAGGACGGGTTACGAGCCCAGTCTGCAATTGGCTAGAGCGACCGGGCTGCGCTTTGCCAACCATTCCATCTGGATGCCGGAACAAAAACAGCGGCCGGCGATCCCCTGCATCCTGTCGAACTATTTCAACGATACGGGGCGCGCAGCCATCTGCATTGAATTTTCCGGGCAAAACATCATTGTTCCGGGTGAAGTCCGCTCCGGCGTCCGCGCGCTGAAGAATTGCCTGCGCCGGTTGCAAATGCTGCCCGGCGCCATGGAAAAAGGGGATACCCCCCAGGTTTGGATCAATGACGCCCGGGCGACGGATGTCAGCGCCCCCTGTGCGGGGCTGTTCCTGCGCGCCGGCATCCGGCCGGCTGCGCCGGTCAAAAAAGGCGCCTTGCTGGGGTGGATTTTCAGCGATGCCACCCTGCGAACCCGCGCGGTGCGGGCGCCGGTGGCCGGGTATCTGCTGCGCTTGGGCTGTTTGCGGGTTGAGGCGCACGACCTGGGCGACCATCATGCCGCCACTCATCCGTATGCGGCCGAGGGCGAATTGCTGGCGCGCATCCTGACGCCATGAATGCCCCTGCCCGGGAGTGTTCCGCAACCAAGGATGGACGAGGCACTGATATATGGCGGCGTTAAGCCAAACATCCCAAGACCGGCCGTTGCTGGCGGTGGAGGATCTGCGGGTTTACTTCCGCGCGGCGCGCGCGCCGATTCGCGCGGTGGATGGGGCGTCCTTCGAGATTGCCCCCGGCGAAACCCTGGCCCTGGTCGGCGAAAGCGGGTCGGGGAAAAGCGTTACCGCGCTCTCGCTGGCGCGCCTGGTGGGCGGCGCCAGCTATGTCGCGGGCGGACGGGTAATGTTTGACGGGCAGGATTTGACGCGCCTGCCGTTACGCGATCTGGTGCGGCTGCGCGGCGCCGCGATTTCCTACATCTTCCAGGAGCCGTCCAACTCGCTAAACCCCGTTTTGCGCGCCGGCTGGCAGGTGGCGGAGTCCTTGCGTTTGCACCGGCGCGGAATTGCCATCCGCGATGAAGTCATCAAATTGTTTAAAATGGTGGGGTTGGCCGATCCGGAACGCTGCTGGCGCGCCTATCCGCATGAACTCAGCGGGGGAATGCAACAGCGGGTGATGATCGCCATGGCCCTGGCCTGCCGTCCGCGCCTGCTGGTGGCGGATGAGCCGACCACGGCGCTGGATGTGACGGTGCAGGCCCAGATCCTGGATTTGCTGGTGCGGTTGCAGGCGGAACTGGGGATGGCGGTTTTGTTGATCACGCATAACCTGGGGCTGGTGGCGGATGTGGCCCGCCGGGTGAATGTCATGTATGCCGGCCGCGTGGTGGAGTCGGGACCGACCGCGGCGGTGTTGCGGACGCCGGCGCATCCCTATACCCGCGGCTTGCTGGCCGCCGTGCCGCGGTTGGGCGCCGGGGGCGTGGAGTTGGCGGGCATCCCGGGAACGGTTCCGCATCCGGCGCGGTTGCCCGCCGGCTGCAAATTCCATCCGCGCTGCCCGCGGGCGCGGCCGGCGTGCCGTCAGAACGATCCGGAATTGATTGCGGCGGCGGAAGGACACATGGTGCGATGCCCTTATTGGAAATAAATGAATTGCAGGTGCGTTACCCGCTGGGCGGCCGCCGCTGGGTGGCGGCGGTGGACGGGGTGACGCTGTCGGTGTCCGCCGGAGAAAGCGTCGGCCTGGTGGGCGAAAGCGGGTGCGGCAAGAGCACGCTGGGCAATGCAGTCCTGCGCCTGGCGCCCATCCACGCCGGCAATGTGGCGTTTGACGGCCGGCCGGTGGCGGATTTGCGCGGCGCGCAGCTTCAGGCGTTCCGGCGCCGCGCCCAGATGATCTTTCAGGATCCCTACGGCTCGCTTAATCCGCGCATGACCATCGGGGCGGCGGTGGAGGAGGTGTTGGCCGTGCATGGCCGCGGGGATCGCCGCGCGCGCCGGGAACGCGTGGCGGATTTGTTGCGGCAGACCGGCTTGGAGCCGGATTATGCCCGGCGCTATCCGCATGAATTGAGCGGCGGCCAGCGGCAGCGGGTGGGGATCGCCCGCGCCCTGGCGCTGGGCCCGGAATTGATCGTTGCCGATGAGCCGGTCTCCGCGCTGGATGTTTCCGTGCAGGCGCAGATTCTGCGGTTGATGCGCGATTTGCAGCGCGCCGCCGGGCTGGCCTGGCTGCTGATCGCGCATGATTTGGCGGTGGTGAATTACATGTGCCGGCGGGTGTATGTCATGTATTTCGGCCGGATCATGGAGTCCGGCCCCGCCCATGAACTTTTCAAGCTGCCAATCCATCCCTATACCGAAGCCCTGGTGGCGGCCGTGCCGGCGGTTGATGAGGCCGACGCAAAACGGCCGCCGCGCCGGCTGCTGCGAGGCGAGCCGCCCGCCGCCGGGGCCGCCATTGCCGGGTGCCCGTTTCACCCGCGCTGCCAGTATGCGTTGGACGTCTGCCGCGCCAAGCTGCCGCCGCTGGCGGAGCTGGAGCCGGGCCGCGCCTGCCGCTGCCACCTGGCGCGGGAACGCTGGGATAAATCACATTCGCCGGCGGACTGATTTATGCCGCCTGGCAAAAATTTTGCACATGTTTGAGAAAATTTCAAAACTCACGTTTTGAAAGAATTCAGTAGTCAGTAGTCAGAATTCAGATAATTTGTAAACAGCGTAATATCAACGTGTAACATTGTCGTAAAATTCTGACTACCGAACACTGAACACCGAACACTGAACACTTTTGAAAGAGACTCGTTTGAGCGATGCGGACCATGACCCAGTCTCAGCCAAAGCAGGCGGATGCCCCGTGGGCGATTGATGTCCGGGGCGTGACCAAGTTGTTCGCCGGGCGGACGGTGGTCAATCGGGTGGATTTGCAGGTGCGGCACGGCGAGATTTACGGGTTTCTCGGGCCCAACGGCAGCGGCAAAACCACGTTCCTGCGCATGTTGTGCGGGTTGCTGGTGCCCGATGCCGGGGAGGGCGTCTGCCTGGGGTTCGATATCCGGCGCCAGCAGCGCCAAATTCGCGCCCGCATCGGCTACATGACCCAGCATTTCAGTTTTTATGACGATTTGACCATCGCCGAAAATCTGGACTTCATGGCCCGCCTTTACCAGACGCCGCGGCGCCGGGAAACGGTGGCGGACGCGCTGGCACATCTGGGCCTGCAGGAACGCCAGAACCAGTTGGCCGGCGTGTTGTCGGGCGGCTGGAAACGGCGGATGGCGCTGGCCGCCTGCATGATCCACCGCCCCGACATCCTGCTCCTGGACGAACCCACCGCCGGTGTCGATCCCAAGGCGCGGCGCGAATTCTGGGATGAAATCCACCGGTTGTCCGCCGCCGGCCTGACGGTGCTGATCACGACGCACTACATGGACGAGGCGGAACGCTGCCACCGGATCGCTTACCTGGCCTACGGCAACATCCTGGCCCGGGGCACGGCGCCGGAGGTGGTGGCGCAATCCGGACTGACCACCTGGCTGGTCGAAGGCCCGGAACTGGCGGCGCTGGCGGCGGAGTTGCGCCGGCTGCCCGGGGTGGACCAGGTGGCGGCCTTCGGCGCCCGCCTGCATGTCAGCGGTTCCGATGCCGGCCGGCTGCGGGACGCCGTCGCGCCGTATCGGCGTCCGCCGCATGCCTGGAAGGAAATCAGCGCCGGGCTGGAAGATGTCTTCATCCACCTGATGGCGCAAGCCCGGGATAATTTTACGCCATGAGACTTTCCCGACAACGGTTATGCGCCATTATCCGCAAGGAGTTCATCCAGATGCGGCGCGACAAACTCACCTTCGGCATGATGGTGGGCATTCCCGTGCTGCAATTGATCCTGTTCGGTTTTGCCATCAACACCGATCCCAAGCGTTTGCCGACGGCGGTATTGTCCGCCGATCACGGCCCGTTGACGTCCGCCATCGTCGCCGGCCTGCGCAATTCGGAGTATTTCCGCGTCCTGCCGGGCAATTTCTCCGAGCGGGATGCGGTGGAGATGCTGGCGGAAGGCACGGCGGCATTTGTCGTTTCCTTTCCCCCGGATTTCAACCGCGCGGTGTTGCGTGGCGAATATCCGGAAGTTTTGCTGGAAGCGGATGCCACCGATCCCATGGCTGTGGGGAATGCCGTGGCCGCATTCCAGGATCTGCTCCCCGCCGTGGTTGACCGCGAGTTGCGCGGCGGCGCGGCCAATCTGCGCTCACGCGCCGCGGCCGTCCGGGTCAATTTCCATCCGCTGTACAATCCCGAGCGCATCACCCAGTATAACGTTGTGCCCGGGCTGCTGGGCGTGATTTTGACCATGACCATGGTCTTCATCACCGCCCTGGCCGTCACGCGGGAGCGCGAGCGCGGCACGATGGAAAACCTGCTGGCCACGCCGCTGCGTCCGGCCGAGATCATGATCGGCAAGATCATTCCCTACGTGCTGGTGGGATACGTGCAGATTGCGCTCATCCTGGCGGGGGCGCACTGGCTGTTCGGCGTGCCGGTGGCGGGCAACCTGGCGCTCTTGCTGGCGGTGGCGCTGGTGTTTATCCTGGCGAACCTGGCCGTGGGAGTGACTTTTTCCAGCCTGGCGCGCAACCAGTTGCAGGCGGTGCAGATGTCCATCTTCTTTTTCCTGCCGTCCATCCTGCTCTCGGGATTCATGTTTCCGTTCCGCGGCATGCCGGGGTGGGCGCAATGGGTCGGGAATGTCCTGCCGCTCACGCATTTTTTGCCGATTGTCCGCGGCATCCTGCTAAAAGGCAGCGGTTTGGCGCAAATCACACCGCAGTTGCTCCCGCTGGGCCTGTTTACGGTGCTGGCCCTGGCCGTGGGTATTTTCAAATTCCGCCAGACCCTGGATTGAACGGCCGGTCGGATGGCGTGGGACGCCCGGCCGCCGTCAGCCGGGCAAGCGGGCATATTGAAAAATTGCCAGGCTGAGGATGCCGTTTTCGTTGACCTGGCGGGGACAAAATGTTACATTGCAGGCTAAACCGCCAGGACTGGCTCGCATGCGGGGCTGGTTGACTGCGGCCGGTGTCCCGGCAAGTGGCGCCATATATGCTTTTTCCCACAATTGATTTTGCAATTTTTTTCCTGGCGGTTTTCGCGCTGTGCTGGCTGTTGCGATCGCGCGCCCGCTCCTGGAAATGGTGCATGCTGGCCGCCAGTTGGTTTTTTTACGGCTATTGGGACTGGCGGTTCGTTGGGCTGTTGCTGGGTTCCAGCCTGGCCAATCACTGGCTGGCGCTGTTGATTGACCGGGCGCAGAGCGCCTTCGTCCGACGCCTGGGCGTGACCATCGCGGTGATCGTCAACCTGGGCGTGCTGGTGTTTTTCAAATACGCCACTTTCTTCGCGCAGCAAGCCTTCTGGCTGCTGCACCGCTTTTCCGCGACGGCCGGCGCGGAAAACTGGCTGCCGCTGTTCAACTATCTGGGCAGCATCATTCTGCCGGTCGGCATATCGTTTTTCACCTTCCAGGCTTTGAGTTACGTCATTGACGTCTACCGCCGGCAGATGCAGCCGGCCGACTGCTGGCTGGATTTCGCGCTCTACCTGGCTTATTTCCCGCAGTTGGTCGCCGGCCCGATTGTGCGGGCGCGCGATCTGATGGGACAATTGGCCGTCCACCTGTCGCCCCTGCGTCTGGATATCGGCCGCGCCGCCATCCTGATCCTGGGCGGGTTGTTCAAAAAGATCGTGGTGGCCAACTACCTGGCCGAACGGATCGTCGATCCGGTGTTTGCGCGGCCGGACCTGTATGGGGCCTGGGACACCTTGTTTGCCGTTTATGGCTACGCCATCCAAATCTACTGCGATTTCTCGGCCTACTCTGACATCGCCATCGGCTTGTGCCTGCTGATGGGATTCCATATCCCGCTGAACTTCGATGCGCCCTATCTGGCCGGGTCCATCCAGAAATTCTGGCGCCGCTGGCACATTTCCCTGTCGTCGTTTTTGCGCGATTACCTGTATATTCCGCTGGGCGGGTCGCGCCGCGGCGAATTCCGCATCTGCTGCAATTTATTGATCACCTTTTTGCTGGGCGGGCTCTGGCACGGTGCGGGCTGGACGTTCGTCATCTGGGGCGCGTTGCATGGGGTTTATCTGGTAGTTGAGCGCTTGGGCGGCCGTTGGCTGGCGCAGCGCGGCTGGACCTGGTCGGGCGCCGGGGCCGGCATTTTGCGCGGGGTGGTCGTCTGGCACCTGGTGTGTTTCTCCTGGTTGTTTTTCCGCTGTCAGAGTTTCGGCGACGCGGCGGCAATGCTGCAAGCCCTGGCGCGTTGGCGGCAGCCGGCGGAATGCGTCAGCACCGTGATCCTGGCGGCGATTGCGGTCGGGTATCTGACACAACTGCTCGACGGCCGCCGCTGCGAGAAGTTTTGGAATATCTTCGGGCGCTGGCATCCGCTCTGGCAGGGAGCGGCTGCGGCCGCGGTTTTAACGTTGATCCTGGGGCTGGGGCCCAAAGGCGTCGCGCCGTTTATTTATTTCCAATTTTAGCGGCGACATGTTAAATTCGCCGGATCGAAACAGGTTTGCGGCGCGGCCGCGGGCGGGCGTGCGGGGAGCGAGGGAAAATGCAAAGCGTTAAGCCGGAGGATCGGCGGGATATCGGCGAGCAGCGGGCGTCCGCGGAATTTGGGACGTCCCTGCGCCGCGCCGCCGCGGCCGTGCTGATATTTTACCTCATCGCCGGAATTTTAAATGGCCGGCACTTGTACGAAGCGGCGGAGCGGCGTCCCTACGGGCGCGCGCGGGAAGTCTGGCTGGCGGTCTTGGCGCCGGCGCGCGGCATTTCCATGCTGCTCGGCGCGGACCGTTTGCGGTCGGCCGTGGAACATATCCGGGAGTAATAATATGCGCATGCGAATCACAATACAATGGCTGATATGGTTGGCGGCGTTGGGCGGTCCGGCGGCAGGCTGGTCCGCGCCGGCCGCCGCCCAACCGCCGCCGGCGCGCGTGCTGATCATCGGCGATTCGATGATGAAACTGCCGGCGCATGCCCTGGAGTTGGCGTTGGCGGGGCGGGCCGGCGTCACGACGCGCGCTTACACCTCCATCGGTTCCGGGCTGGCCCGGTTGGATTCGTTCGACTGGATGGAAAAAACCCGGACGCTGCTGGCGGAATTCAACCCGGACATGACCCTGGTGTGGTTCGGCACCAACGATCGCCAGCCCATGCAGACGGCTGACCGCATCATCAAGGTGGAAGATGCGGAGTGGCCGGAGGAATACGCCCGGCGCGTGGGCGCGTTGATGGATTTGATCACGGCGCCCCCCGCCGCCCGCATGCTGTGGCTGGAGTTGCCCGATATGCGCGACGATAAGATTCAGAAGGATGTTTTGCTCATCAATCGCCTGGTCCAGACGGAGGCCGGGAAACGTCCGCGCGTGGAGTTTTTCCTCACGCGGCCGATTCTGGGACACCGTCCCGGCAAGTTTACACCGTACGTCATCGGCCCCAAAGGCATGCCGATTCAACTCCGCGACCCGGACGGCATGCATTTGAACCGCGCCGGCGCCGACCGCCTGGCGGAGCATTTAGTTCAAGCCATCTATGATGGAACAAACACCGGATCCAAGACCATTGAAAGCCAATAAAGCGCACAAGGCATTGCTGTTGTGGGCGTTGATCAGCCTGGGCTTGATCGGCGCGGGGTGGGCGGCGGACGCGACCAACGCGCCGGCCGTCACAACGGACGCCAGCCCGGCGACGTCCACCAATCCGCCGCCGCCGGCTGCCGCCGCCGTGGCCGATGATTTGGCGGCGCAAGCTGCGCCGACCAACCTGGCGCCGTCTGCCCAAACCAATGACGCCGGCAGTCCGGCCCGCGCCAGAATGTACGAGGCCATGCTTAACGTGCAGGATAAGCAATACGATGCGGCCATCCCGAAACTGGAAGCGGTGATCGCGGAAGATCCGACCCTGCTGGAAGCCTGGTCGACGCTGGGGTGGGCCTACTGGTCACTGGGCCGGCACAAGGACGCGTCGGAACTCTGGCAACGCCTGGTCAATATCGCGCCCAACGAGCCGATGGGGTATAATTTGATGGCCCAGGTCGCCGTGCATGACGGCAATCTGGCGCGCGCCGAGGAACTCTATGCTAAAAGTTTGCAGCTTAATCCGGATCAGTATGAAATGCGCATTTCCCTGGCGCGCGTTTTATTGTGGAGCGGCAAGACCGAACAAGCGAGCAAGGATTTGCGCCGGCTGCTGGACGAGGACCCTGACCGCCTGGATGTGGAAATCGACCTGGCCTGGGCCATGTATGCCAATGAGGAATACGAGGATGTGCTGGAGATCTGGAACCATATCAATGAAGTGGTTCCCGATCAGCCCGGTTACATGCTGGCCCGCGCGCAAATTCTGTTGCTGATCGGCTCGCTGACGGAAGCCGAAAGCGAAGCCCGCCGTATTCTGGAAGTTGACCCGGACAACCAGGGCGCCCTCAACCTGCTGGCAAACCTGGCCAAGCGCGCGCGCCGCCCCGAGGAAGCCGTTGACGCCTTGCGCAAGCTGATGGATTTAGCCAAGCAGGACGCGGCGAAGGCGCGGGTGGCGCTGGATATCGCCGGCTATATGAAAAACGTCTATGACACCGACAAAACCGTGTTTACCATGGCGCAGTGCCTGGAAGCCACCCACCAGGCTTATGACCTGGATCCGGAGAATGTTTCCACCAAGCTGTTTTTCGGGGAACTTTTGACGATTGACCGCCAGTACACGCGCGCCGCCGAAATTTTCCAGTCGGTCATCCGGGAAAACAACCCTTTCAACCTGCGCGCCCACAAGAATTTAATGGAAATTCTGATGGCGCAAATGCAGCTCGATGAGGCAGAGAAAAAAATGACCGAGAATCTCCGCCTCTTCAACCCCAACAATCCCTACCGCCATCTTTTTTTCGCGCGGCTGCACTTCGCCCGCGGCGATACCTCCGCCGCAATGGACGCCCTGGAGCGGTTGGAGCGCGAGGGCGCCCAGGGCGCGGTCTTCACCTTGCTGTACCACGGGCTTTCTCCCAGCGAATGGGGGGATGTGCCGTCCGTCCGCCAATTCCGCGAGCACTTGATGGTGCTGCGGCGGGCGGGATTCAAGTTCATCACGCCCTCGCAATTTACCGATTACTTCGCCAAACATCCCAAGCCGCCGGCCGTTGAAGACGAGCGGCCCCTGCTGAACCGCGCGTTGCAGGGTTTGCGCCACGCCTGGAGCGGGCGCCGGCCGGAACAGCCCCAGCGCCTGTCCGATTATGCGCCGGATTTGACGGTCTGCGTGACGATGGACGATGCCCTGCGCAATTCCCTGCGTTACGGCACCATCGTGGCGGAGGAATTGCAGGTGCCGCTGACCATGTTCCTGCCGGTCGGCAACATTTTAAAACATGACACTTATACCGCTTCCTTTGCGGAAATCCGCGAATATCAGGCGTCCGGGCAATGGGAAGTGCAGAGCCATCTCATGCAGGCCAGTTACACCGCGATGACCAACCAGCAGGGGCGGGAGGTCAATCCACTGCCGAACCTGGTCTGGCTGCCGGAAAAAAAACGCCAGGAATCCCTGCGCGAATACCACGCCCGGCTGCGGCGTGAATTCCGCGATTCGCGGCGCATCCTGGCGCGGGAATTGGCGGTGGAGGAGTCCGCCGTCAACGCCGTGGCTTACCCGGTCGGCGATATCGGCCAGGAAACTTCCTGTAATATTGACGTGTTCAATGTGCCGGAGGTGATTCTGAATGAAGCCGAGGTATCCTACCGCATGGGCTTTATCCAGGACGAGCATGGCTATGCCATCCCCACCGACAACCCCATGCTTTACAAGCGCCACGAACCGAAGCGCAACACTACGGGCCGCGAAGTGCTCCGGGCGGCTTACCGCCAGCATCCCGTTTTCTGCGCGCGCCGGATGCGGGCGGAATTCGCGGCCCTGAGCGGCCAGTTGCACCTGGCGCAGGAAATGGTGCAATTGCTGAAACGCGACGGTTACCCGGAGGAAGATCTGGCGGAAATCAACGCCTTTGTGCAGAAGCATGTCGGACGCCTGATGCCCGCGCCTGAACCCACCCCAGGTTCTGATATTCAGAAAGAAGCTGTGGTGGAGCCGCGGCACCCCTTTGTGGCGGCCGAGGCTGACATCACCAAGGCCAATGTGATGATTGAAACCTGGCATGCCGGCGCGGCCGCCGGCGTGAACCTGAATCCGCGCCTGACCCTGGAGGCGCGCGCCGGGGTGGGCGCGATCAAGCAAACCGTGAAATCCAACACCGTGGTGAAAGTCGAGCAGACCAGCCAGTCTTCTTCCTATTCCGACATCACGATCATCACCGACGGCGAGACATCGCAGCAGCAGCAGTACAGCACCACCACCACCACGGTCATGCTTGAATCCAACAAGGTCACGGAGCATAAATACAAGGCGGACGAGCAGATGGTCGGCGCCGCCTTGCGCTACATCCATCCCCACGGCGCGCAGACGATGATGGACCTGCGGTACCGCACTTTTGACGGCGATGAATTTGAAGACGATGCCGGCGCCCTGGCCGGCGCCCTGGAGCATCAGTGGCGCCCGGTGCCGGCGTTTGACATGTCCGTGCGTTACCAGCATGACCTGGTGCCTTCCGCGCGCGAATTGCTGGAATACGACGGTTTAGCCCTGCACGCCATCTGGCGGATCCAGGACTGGTGGCATGCCAGCGCCCTGGGGGCGTTTTCGGTTTTGGAGGACGATAATTCCCACCTGCACGCCAATGTCGAAAACCTCTGGCGCATGTCCCCCCGTTACAATGTCTGGTTGGGTTTGCATGATTCCGTGGACACCGTGGACCGCGACAGCGATTTGTACTGGACGCCCTATTGGGATCAGCGCCATTACCTGGTGCTCCGGCTCAGCCAAAGCTATCCGAATTACTTCGGGTCCATACGTTTCCACCTGGGCGTGCAGAAAGATAAGGCGCGCCAGGAGGATTTGGACGCCTACAACGCCGCGAAAGCCAGCGCGGAGAAGGGCGGGTGGTATCCGGGCAGCAATCCACAGCAGGATTGGACTTCGCTGCTGGGATTGGGCGTAACCCTGACGCGGCGCTGGGCCAGCGGGTGGGATCTGTCCGGGGAATTTACCGTCAATGCCATCCGCGATTACACCGAACATACGCTGGGCGGCCGGCTGATGTACCGGTTTTGATTTGCCATCACTAAAACAGCACGATGCCATCGTCGGTATTTTTGGGCGCGGCATCCGGCGCGGCATCCGCCGGCGCGCCGGCTGCCGGATCGATCAACGGCAGCGTCCGCGCGCGGCGGGCGCCGGCAAACATGCCGGTGAACGGGCAGAATTCCCGGACTTCGGCAATGCGGTCATGCTCGTCAATCCGCATGATCAGGATCGTCAGGTTGGTGCCTAACAGGCTGCGTTCGGCCTGTTCGCACCATTCCTCGCCCGGCATCCGGCTGACCAGCAGGGTCAAGCCGTTTAATTCCAACCCCTGGGCCATCTCGATCATGTCCTGTATTTTCAGGGTGCGCAGGACGGCCGCGCGCACGCACGGCAGCAGGCGGATCTGGTAATAGCGGCAGAGAATACGCAGGTCGGAAAAATCGCCGGTAAATTCGCGGCGGATCGCGCCGTCTTCCTCCTGCACGAACCAGGGCGGGGCGATGGCGCTCATGGCGCGCGTCCATGGTTGCAGGTTTTGAATGCACTCGGCGTCGGTCCAATTCGGGGTCCGTTGTTTAAATACCCCGATGCGGACCGGCAGGGGGCCGCCGGCGACTTCCCGGAGCTGGGCTTGCGCCACGCCGAATTTCTGCGACCAGGGCGCCAGTCCCCACCAGCCCAGGCCGAGATCCTGGGGGATCGCAATCGGCGCGCCGAAAGCCGGTTGGTTGTTGATGTAACCGAAAGCCCCGCCGCCGCGCAATTCCAGCCGCAACCGCACGACGCCCGGCGGCTTGGTCCAGAGCCGGGTCTGGTTGGCGACCGTCCGGCCGTTGCGCCAGATTTGCAGGTAAAGTTGGCCGGCTTGTTCGAAACCGAAACGGATCATATGACCTTCCGCCCGGCGGGCGTACAGCCAGAAAAATCCGCGCGCATCCTCCAGGCTGGCTTCGATAAAGCCGCTATGCATCGTGTCGGAACCGGTCAGTTGCAACACGGCTTCCGTCTGGGCCGGCGCGGCGGTCAAGAGCGGCGCTTGGTCCTCCCGGTCGGCGGGGTCGCCGAAAACGGTCCAGTTGTCCGACATGCGGCTGGCGTTGAATTCTTCCCGCGCCGGCGCGGCGCGCGGCAGGAGCGCGGCGGCGGCGGCGCGGTGCGCGGCATTCGTGGTTTGCGCCGCCAGGTTTTCGAGATAATTCATGAGCGGCCATGATTCCGGCCAGAGCACCAGGTCCCAGCGCGTGATGGTTTGCAGCAGAGGCTTTTCCGTGCCGGGATTGGCGCCGATGTTCAAGATTTCGCGGATATTGTCGTAGCGCGCGGCCGGGGTTGGCAGGAGGCGGTGCATCAGTCCCCGCGCGTCAAGGTCGGTCTGATTTTCCCGGATGAGCTGCTGGATTTTTTCAGCCGCGGCGTCCGGGCGGTTTTCCTGGATCAGCCGCTCCGCCTGCGCCAGGATGATGTCCGGGTTGTCGGGGAACAAGCGCTCGTATAAATCCAGCATGCTCCGGGCCTCGTCCCCGCGTTGCGCCTTGGCGTACATCAGGCGCGCGCAACGCACCATCAGGTTGATCTGTCCCGGATTTTGTTCCAGGCTGGCGATATAAGCGTCAATGGCATTGCCGGTTTCATCCTGTTGCAGATAAACATCGCCGATCAGGGCCAGCGGCTCGGCATTGCGCGGATCCAGCTTGGCCCATTGGCGCCAGATTTCCACGGCCTGGTCGAATTTCCCCTGGCGCAGGGCGGCGTAGCCCTCTTCGCGCAAAATGGTGGCGCTGGCATCATCCGCCGTGCTGTGGTCCGCCGCGTCGCCGCCGGTTAACTCGTGAAAGACAATCGGGAGGTCGTGTTGTCCGGGAGCGGCGGCTGCCGCCGCGATCAACCGACTTGACCCGTTATTCCGGTTGGTTTGCAACAAGGGCGAAGCGGCATCCACCGCCACCGTCAGGTTGCTCAAGCCTTGAAAGAGGGAAGCCAGCGCGGGTGCCTTTTCCCATATGGGCGGCAGGCGGGCGATCAAGGTCAGGTTGCGTTCTTCCAGCGCCCGGCTGAAAAGCTGCAGCCAGGTGGTAATCAGGGAAAGCGGCACCGCCTCCTCCAGTTGGCTGAGATTGCACAACACCCCCTGGGCCGGCAGCGCGGCGGCGGTGCGGGCGATTTCAACCGAGAGGTCGCTTTCAAATCCATCCAGGTTTTCCAGGACAATTTCCGGCAGGAATTGCAGGCGATGGATTTTAGCCACGGTGCGGTAAAAATCCGGATCCCAGCCGAATTGTTCGGCATGGCCGCGGGCGAAAACCCGCAGCCATGGCGGCGAAAAATGCGTATGGCGGAAGGCATTGCGGCTGAGCCAATAGGCCATGGCCGCGTCGCGGCTGCCCGCCGGGTTAAAGGTGATCAATGAAGGTTGCGAAGGCTGGAGCGCGAGCGCGGTGATTTCTGCCCGCGCATGTCCGCGCCGCGGATGCCAGAGGCTGCAACCGACCATGCCGGGGCGGGTGCCGCCGCGGGTGGATATGATTTCCTGAAAAACCGGGTGGCCGTCGGCGGCGGCGTAAAACAGGCGGTCGCGCAGGTAAACTTCCAAATGCGCCGCGCCGTTGGGTTTGGGCGTATAGCGTCCGGAACCCAGGGTGAATGGCGGCATGCCGGCATGTTTCTGGCGGAGCCAGACTTCGCCTTCCGGGGTCAGCACGAGATACAGATAAGACTCGCCGTCGGGCGATGCGCGGAAAAAGACGCCAAACTGGCCCGCCGCGATGCGCACTTGCAAGCGCAGGCGCAAATCATGGTACAGGTCGCTGCCGTTCAGCCAGACCTTGGCGCCCGTGGTGTCGGGCAGCGCTTGCAACACGGCCATTTTTCCGTCAAGCTGGAAATCTCCCCAGTCCGGCAGCCAGGCGAGGGGCGCTTGCATAATTTGCGGGCTGGCATATCCGGATTTCCTGGGCCAGGCGTGTTCCAGGCGTTGCAGCAAATCGTCCGCCGTCCAATCCGCCTGCACCAGGAGCCGGTTCAAGCGGCGGGGGTCGCTGTCGGGAGTATTGAGGGCGGCCTTGCCGTGAATAAAACCCAGGTCGTAGAAATGCGCCAGCAAATCCAGGTTTACCCGGCGCGTGAAAACCGCGCGCTCATCATATTGGCCGAAATCGCCGTAGGGAAAAGCGTAGGCGGCGGGCTCCGTCCCGATTTCGCCGGCAATGATTGCGCGGCACTGCTGGTGGTCATCCATCAGGCGCTGGCGAAAGGCTTCCGGCGTTTCGAAATGCATTTCCTCGGGAAACCAGCGCGGGGTGGTCATGAAATTCCGGCGCTCGCCGGCGCTGTTGGCCAGGACCATTTCAAATCCCCGATGGCTTTGGGCGCCGGCCTCCCAGGCGCCGCTGCGCAACATGGAACGCACGTAAGGCCAGCGCAGCACGGACGGGTCCTCGTCGAGGATAG
The DNA here is from genome assembly GCA_964650945.1 of uncultured Verrucomicrobiota bacterium. Classification (GTDB taxonomy): domain Bacteria; phylum Verrucomicrobiota; class Kiritimatiellia; order JAAZAB01; family JAAZAB01; genus JAXGPF01. Next base: position 24,892 of record CAZYXU010000016.1, read on the forward strand.
GCTTGGTCCACAGGAACATCACCGCGGTCCATCCGGCGCGCTGCAAGACGCGGCGCGCGTCAAAATACGAGGACTTGCGGGATTGGTCGAAAGTCATCAGGATGGCCCGGCGCGGCAAAGGCTTCTTTTCGCGGTAGAATTCCTTGACATCCCGCAGGGTGACCGGGTGATAGCCCGCGGCCCGGAGCGCCGCCACCTGAGCGCGGAATTTCTCCGGGGTGACTTCCCCGGGATTCCGGGAAATGCCGGCGTAAGCCAGCGCCACGAATTCGTGCGCGTCGCGCGGGCCGGCCTCCGCCGGGCGAAACATCAGCCAGCGTGTCACGGTGTAACGGATGGGCACCCACCAGGCGACCGCCAGACAGATGATCAGCAGAAAATACAGCCAGGCTTGACGGTAACTGGCCTTGAGCGCATGCACGCGTGCCGGCGCGATGGGCAGCTTGTCGCCGAACCGGGCCGGGGTAACGGGATTGGTATCCAGCGGCTCCTGGGTGTCGCGCTCAAGTTTCATCCGGTCCCCCGCGTGCCCCATTTGCCCCGGGAGAGGGTGATCAGGGCGTAATAGATTTGCCAACTGAAAAAGACCACATAGGTGAGGGTAAAGACAAACCCCGCCCACCAGTGCGTGCGGCCGGTTTTCTGCAAATGGTAAAGCGACCAGATCAGCGTCATGGCCAGCACGCCGACGACGTAGGAAAGCGTCACCCCGCCGGTCGCCAGGGGCGCGAACACCAGCGCCTGCAGAATGATGAAGGGCTCGATCACCGGCAAAAACATCATGGCGTACCAGGACAGCGCCGGCAGGGGGTGCTTGCGCCAGATGTATTTCGAGGCCGCCACCATGCCGCGGAGGGATGACCGCATCCAGCGCGCCTGCTGGCGGGTGTATTGCCGCCAGTTTTCCGGGACGATGGTGGTGGCCAGGGCGTCGTCATCGTATAAAATCCGGTAATCGCGCAGCACCAGGTTGGTCAGGCTCCGGTCATCCCCGTAGCGCCCTTCCACCCCGAAGACTTTCTCGTTCATCCATTCTTCCATCACGTGCAACACACAAACCCGGCGGTAGGCGGAAAAACACCCGGGCAGGCAGCTCACCATGCCGAACACGCTCTCGGAGGCTTTCATGATCTTGTAAGAAAAAAAGTAGCGCACATCCTGCATCTTGGTCAGGACGTTGACGCGGGCGTTTTCCACGTCCGTATGTCCGGCAACCCCGCCCACCATCGGATCAATGAATCCCTGCACCAGTTTGCCGATGGCGCCGGGCATCAGGAAGGTATCGGAATCGACATACACGATGATGTCGCCGCGGGCCAGGAGCGACGCGCAGGACATGCCGTAGGAAAGCCCGCGGTTGAACTCGAAATCCACCACCACCAGGCGGGGGTGGCGCGCCTGGGCCCGCATCATTTCCGCCAGAGTGTTGTCGGTCGAGCCGTCATTCACGGCGACGACTTCCAGCAAATCCGCGGGATACCCCTCGGCATAGACCCGTTCGATGGAGCGCGCGATGGCTTTTTCCTCGTTGATGCAGGGAATCACAACGCTGACCGCCGGCTGGAAGCCGACGGGCGGCGGCGGCGTATAAAACGCCGCGAAGACGAAACGGGAGACGATGAACATACCCACCGCCAGACTGTAGATGTTGACCGTGGGCGCATACCAGTAGTGTTCCAGGTTCGTGATTTGGTAATAAACCGCGGTAGTCAGCAGCAAAGTGCCAATCAAACCCAATCCCAGCACCACCCAGCGCGGCGGTTTATTATAAAGAAAAAGCCGGCGTTGTTCGGGATTATCATCGGCGTCAACCTCGGCGGGCGGCGGCGGCGTGTAAGTCGAGTATTCCAGGGCGGCGCGGCAGAAAGGACACACTTCCGGCGCCGGCGCTTTAATCACATGGATGGACAACCGGCAGTCGGCACAACGCGCCTTGATGCCCGTTGCGGCGGCGCCGCTGCCGGCATCCACGGGATTGTCATGGTTCCAGGGATTCGTCATAAAGTCAGCACCGCGCTTGGCGCCGTGGGGTCGGTGGGTGAGTTTTCCGCCGCCGGCGGCAGGGCCGGCGCCGCGATCACGGGCAGGGTCGCCGTGCGCCGCGGCGTGGGAAATAAACCGACATGCGCGCAGATTTCCCGCACCAAAGCGGAAGGCTGGTTTTCGTCCAGCAGCATTACCATGATCGTCAAGCTGGTATTCAGCAGGGATTCTTCGGCAGCCGCCAGCCAGGCCGGATCCGGCATCTTGGTGACCAGCAGCGTCAAACCGTCAAACCGGTTGGTATGCGCCAGTTCGATCAACCGGCCGAAATCCAGGCGGTGCGGGTCGCTGACTGCTACGGATGGGAGCAAGCGCACACGGTAGTAGCGGCACAGCAGGCGCAAATCCATGTGTGCTTGCGGCTTGGGTTCGGCGATGGCGCCGTCGGCCTGCTGGCAGAACCAAGGCGGCGCGAGCGCGCTGAGCGCGCGCATGCGGCTTTTCAGCCGCTGGATCGTGTCTGCCGGCAAATCGTCCGCGCCGGCGTCTAAAATCCCGATTTGGACCGGCAATGGTCCGCCCTGCAACTGGCGGACGATGGCGCCGGCGGCGCCGGGCTGCTGGCTCCAGGGCGCGAAGCCCCACCAACCCAGGCCCATGTCTTGCGGAATGGCGAGGGGGGCGTTGAATGCCAGCGCGCCATCCACATAGCCGAAGGCGCCGTCGCCGCGCAATTCCAGACGCAAACGCGCCATGCCGGGCTGGCGGTACCAGACCCGGTTGTGATTGGCCAGCAACTGGCCGTTAATCCAAAGCTGCAGGTAAATCCGGCCGTCTTCGCTGAAGCCGAAACGTGTCATGTTGCCGGCGCCGCGGCGGGCGTAGATCCAGAAAAATCCCCGGCTGTTTTCGATCAGGGTTTCGATAAAGCCGTTGGGCATCGCTTCCGAGCGGACCAGCCGCAAGGCCACCTCGGATTGATTGACCGCGGTGTTCAGGATCAGGCGGCCGTCCTGCAGGAGATTTTCATCCTTCGAGGCCGCCCAGTCGCTCGACATGCGGCCGTACCGGAATTCCTCAACGGCCAGCGTCCGGCGCGGCAGGAGGCCGGTGAAATATTGACGCTGTTCGGGTGTCCCCGCCTTGGCGGCAGCCTGCGCGATGAAATTCAAAAGCATCCAGGATTCCGGATAAATCAGCAAATCATACTCGCGGATACTCGCCGCCAGCGCCGCCGCCATGCCCGGCCGGTCCGCGATCGCCAGCATGGCATGCAGATTTTCGAAACGCTCGCGCATACTGGGCAGCAAGCCGTGCAGGAGCGTCAAGGCATGCAACTTATCGGCGGCGGACTCGTCGGGGCTTGCGGCGATCACCTGCCGGGCCAGAGCGCGGGCTTCGTCGTACCGCCGCCGCCGCACCAGCCAGGCGGCCTGCGCCAGGGTCACCGTGGGGTTGTTCGGGAAAATCCGCGCGTAAAAATTGAGCAGGTCGCGCGCGGGTCCGGATTGAGCGGCCGTAGTATCCATCAGGCGCGCGCAGCGCATGGCCAACTCGATTTGGCCCGGATAGATTTCCAGGCTCCGGCGGTAATCTTCCATGGCTTGATCGATTGCGCCGGTGTGCAAATAGACGTCGCCGACCAGGGACAGCGGATCGGCGTTTTCGGGTTCCAACACCTGCCATTTGTTCCAGGCGTTGATGGCGTTGGTGAAATCGCCGGCGTTGAAAGCGTTCCAACCTTCCTGGCGCAAAGCCTGTGCCTTTAATTCGGCGGTCCAGATTTCATTGCGGGCGGCAAAACCGTATAATTCGTAATACAGCGCCAGCTCCATATCGCGGTACGGCTCGGCCGGATCCCCGGCGGCCGGCGGCTGCGCGGCGGTCAAAGTCGCGGTAATCCAGGCGCCGGTATAACCGGCATAGCCGCGGACCATCAAATGCCAGACGCCAACGGCCGGCTCGTCCACGTTAATTTCTTCCGCATTGCCCAGCACGAAAGGCCGGCAATCGTACTCGCGCACCGTCGGCGGCTCTCCATGCCGCAGGTATAAATCCGCATCCCCGGCGCCTCCGCCCATCCCAACCGCCAGGCTGACCTGACCGGTTGGCACCACGATAGTGAAATACCGGGCCGAATCCGCCGCGCCGGACAGGTTGGAAACCGTCTGGCCGTCTGCCAGCGCGGATAGCGCTACGGGCGGTGCGGGCGGCTGGTTCGACACGGCACTCTCAACGGCGCCGGCCGTGCGCAGCGTCAAGGGGGCCAGCAGCAGCACGACCTGGCGGATAAACTTTGAACTAATCTTCAGCATGATTGGGCGCAGCCGGGTTGGTTGATTTTGCGGACTTAACTTTTACCGCCTTCAAAACCGGCAGCAAATCGCGGCGTAATTCATGATTGAGCGCAAAAATCACATAACCGTGCGCTCCCGCCCGCACGGCTGCCTGCGCCTGGAGCAAGACCTGCAAAGTCGGCAGGCGACTGGCGGATGACACGGCGCCGATCCCCGGCGCCACCCGGCCGGCGGCGCCCGGCAAGGCGGTCTGGGCGGCCGTCCAGGCGGCAAATTCACCCGGATTGGCAGTATAATTCATGGGACAGACAAAATCAAGCCACTCGTTACGCAGCCATTGCCCCCAATCCTGGCCCTCCGTGGCGATGCACTCAGGATAGCGCGGATAAACTGCCGCTGAAAGCTGGCGGCCGGGATGTTGCTGGCGGATGCGCCGGGAAACAGCGCTGACGAAATCGCTGATCTGACGGGCCCGCCAGGCACGGTATTGCTCCGCCAGACTGCCGGTATGCGCCGCCTGGGGCCATGGTTCATCCGGCGCGCCGCCGGCTGCCGCGGTAAAAGCCTTTTGACAAGCGCGGCAATAACAATGCCGGTCGTCCGGATAACGCACATAATCCAAATGCACACCGGCTGCTCCAGCGGCATCCGCCAATTGCGCCAGGCGTTCCAACTCCATTTCCTGGTTGACGGCCTGGGATGGACATAACCAGGCGGCGGCTGTTCCGTCAACCGATTGCTGCAGCCGGCCCGCATCTCTTAAGCGCCGCAGATCGGTTTCCGCCATGCCGTCCAGGTTCCAGCAGATGTGCCAAATATGCGCCCGCAGCGTCTGGCGCTGGCAGGCAGCAAGTATCTGGGCATCCGGCGCCTCCGTCCGCGGGACATTGATAAAAACATCGGTCAAACCGGCGGCCGCCAGTTCGGCCGCCAACTTATCCCAATCCGCGTTCAGCATTTCCGCGCCGACCCAGATGCCCCTCAAGCCGCGGGATAACTCCGGCAGACGCGCCGCCGCGCGGCAATCAAGCTCTATGGTCAGTTTATCCGCCAGCCGCCAGGCCTCCGCGAACGCGCCCGCGGCCAGGGCATTCTGGGCTTTTGCATGCAAATCCCGCGGCAATGCCGCGGCGGGATCCTGGTCCTGATCCGGCTCTTCCCTGGCAATGGCCTCCGCAACGGCCTGGCGGGCGGCGCCGGCAAAGATTCCCGGCAACAAATGATCCAGCAAGGCGGCCAGCATGCGGCGCTGGACGGCCGCATCGTCCTCTTTCAGCGCATGCGGCATCCAAACACATTGCTTTGAACCCAGGCAGGCGGCTTCCGCCTGACGCCGCCCTTGCGCGTCGCACCACCATGCCAGAGTCCTGGTATCGCTCCCCGCCGCGGAAGCCGTGATTAAGTTGACCAGGGCGCCCTGGAATACCTGCGCCGGTCCTTGCCAGTCCTTCCTGGGCGGAAAATACATGGAATGCCACTGCCCCGGGCGCGCGGCCGCGGCATAAGCGCCAACATCCACCCCGAGCATGCGCCCCAAGGCCGTATCGCCGTTGTAACAAACCAAGAGGCGTCCTCCGCCTTCGGTGAAAAGCCGGATATTTTTCAATACCGCCCGGGGTAAATGGGGGTGGCACGGCAGAATCAACACCTTGTATCGCGCCAGCGCATGACTGGAAGCTAAATCCTGGTCGCCCAGCATGGCAACCGGCAAAGCCAGCGCCGACAACTGGCGGGCCATCCAGTTGGCTGCCCGCCCGCCGAATTCGCGTTCGCTCGGGTTGGAAAAAATTAATTCGCCCGGCCGCGCTATGGCAATTTCGGCCTGCCGGGCATCCGCTGCGTGCAGGATCAGCCGGCCGGCGCCGCGGGCGGCTGACCAAGGCGAAAGGCGGATTGCCTCGACCTGGTTCCATCCCGCCGGCGTATCCAGCTTTTCGCAATCGCCCAGGGGAATCCAATGCCGCGACCGTCCTTCCCGGACCGGCAGGGCTGCCGCCAACCAGCCATTGCCGCTGCGCGCATACCAGGTGATGCTCCGAAAAGCGCCGGGATTTTCACACGTGTAAACCAGTTCAACCCCGTCCGCCGCGATCAAATCCAGACGGATATCATAATCCCAGTAGTGCCGGTCGGTCCCGGCGGGAAATGGGCAGACAAACACCTGGCCGCCGGCTGCCGCTTCCACCGCCGGCGCCGCCGGTCCCGGTTTCCAATCGGATACTTCCCGCGGCAGCAAAGCCGTGCCTCCGCAAAACCCCGGCAGGCATCCCGCGAAAATCCCCCATATTGCCAGAGTCCGCGCCGCGCCGGCGTCACTCCCAAACATATAGGTTATCCTTTTTGGACGAATCATCGGCGTCAACATGGGCGCCATCAGGAATTATTTTCCGGAAAAGTGCTTGCGGCGGAGAAGGCTGCGGCGGGGGTGGTGACGGAGGCGTCGGCGGAGCCTTGTTCGCCGGTGCGGCAGGCAGAGCATCGGTTGGCATGACGAACTTTGGCGCCCTGGAGGCTGGCGCGGGGTTCTTCGCGGCCTGCATGCTTTCCAGATGCTTGCGGCGCACATGCGAGTTCCAGATGGCGGCGCTGGCGAAAATCAGGCTGAGGATTGTGGCAATTACACCTGTCACCGATAAGAAGCTATCATCCATGGCGTTATCCTTATAATCCCTAATGATATGCCAAATACCGAATGGGTCAAGTTAATTATTTTGTGCAATCCCTTTAAAGTGAGGAGTTACCGAATTGTAATCGGCATGCCGGCTAACGGGTTTGTTCAACGGCGACCGCCGCTTGGCGCATGGCTTCGATTTTGGTTTGCACCTGTTCCGCCGTCCAGTCCGGGTTGAGGGGAATAAAAATCGTGCGTCGCAGCAATTCCAGCGTGCGCGGGCAGCAAGCATCGGAGTAATCGCCCCGGAGGCCCTGATTTTTGGGGAAATTAAAGGGATTCATGTCCGGGTGATGCATGATGCGTTTTTCCCGCAACGGTTTCCAGTTGGTGTAAACATGCTTGTCGTGATCGATCCCAATGTAACCGGCCTTGATCAACTCCTTGAATTTGCGCGCCTGAGCCTCGCGGTTAAACTGGAAGGACACCACCACGCCGCAATCGCCCGCCGGATCGTTGCTGGCCGTCACGCGCAACCCATGCACGCCGTCGGTCGCCTGCTCGATCTGGCGCCGGATGCGGCGCAAGTCGCCGATGATCCCATCCAGCCGCTGCCGCTGCACCCGGGCAATCGCCGCCATGACTTCATCCGCCCGGTATTGTTGCGCGACAAAGATCGGCACGGTGAGTTCGTCCGCCTTGGGCCGGAACGCCGAGCCGGAATCGTGGTAAATGCACGCCCGCTCATAAACCTGGCGATCGTTGGTCACCAGCACTCCGCCCTCGCCGCCAGCCGAAATGATTTTGTAAAAGTTGAAGCTGAAGGCGCCGGCGTCGCCCCAACTGCCCGTCCGCCGGCCATGATACATGCCGCCGACCATCTGGCAGGAGTCCTCGATGACCTTAATGCCGTGTTGACGGGCAATCTTAATAATGGCCTCCAGGTTTGCCGGCCGGCCCATCATATGCACGGGGATGACCGCCTTGACCTGCGGCGTGATTTTTCGCGCAAAATCCGCAGGGTCCAGCGCCATCGTTGCGTCCACCTCGGCCAGCACCGGGATGGCGCCCACCGTCAGCACCGCCGTGGCGGTAGCCATCCAGGTGTAGGCCGGAACGATCACCTCATCCCCGGGGCCGATCCCCAGTCCAGCCAGGCCGCAGACCAGCGCCGCCGTGCCGCCGCCCGTCATCAAAAGCGCATGCGATGTGCCGATCGTTTCCGCCCATTCCTTTTCGAAACGGACCGCTTCCTGAAGATGGCCGGCGGCGGGATCGCCCACGCGGAACCATTGCTTGGAAAAGATCACCTTGGCCACTTCATCAATTTCTTCCTGTCCGGCGCGATACATTTTTCCCTCCTGTAGCGGGTTGCAGGCCGCGCAATCAATGAATCAACGATGCATCCGTCACGCCGCAAACGCCAACCCGTAAAAACGGCCTGGGCCGCCCCGGTTCGGGCACATTCCGACTTGCCAAATGCCTGAATCAAGCATACCAAACCGCACCCGCCTGTCAACGGCTGATTCGGACCGATCTGCGGGCGGGCGGGCGAACATTAGCCGCTGCCGCCGGCTGGTGAGCAGGCAGCTTGAAGCCCCAAAAAATCAAATTGACTTCCGGGCGGCTTATCGGTATATTTCATAAAGGTGAGTCATATGTTTTTTATGCTGCCGGAGTTGTTTTTTTTGTTTTTTTATAAAAGTAAATCGCCCGGTTTGGTTGCAGGTGACATTTATGGCAAAGATATTGGTGATTGACGACGATCAAACTATTCTGGGCTATTTCAAACGCATCCAGGCCAAGCTGAATTGCGAGGTAGCCGGCGCGGAAAACAGCAACGATGGTTGCCAGATGGCCCAGGATCCCGCCGTCAAAATAATCATTATGGATTTTTGCATACCCGGCGGACTGGAAAAAACCAACTTGCTCAAAAAATTGAAAACCTTGCGTCCGGAATTGCCGGTGGTGGTGATCTCGGGGTTTTCCACGCCGGCAATCATTGACGAATGCCAGAAACTCGGGGCCAGCGAATTTTTGACAAAACCGTTTGAGTTGTCCTTTCTCCCCGTGATTGTTCAGCGTCTGCTGGGGTCGGCGCCGGGGTAACCGCATGATTACCAAAACATTGCTTGGTATTGATTTTTTCGATGAGTATTACGGCGGTGTTTATCGCGGACGTCCGGTCTTGGTCACGGGCCGTAAAGGCATTGGTAAAACAGCCATGGGGCTGCAGTTTTTACGGCAGGGCTTGCACCAGGATGAATGCTGCCTGATGCTGAGCACGCTGCCGGCCAACAATCTGGACATTCATGCCGAAACGCTGGGTTTTTCGCTGGCTCCGCATGTCAATGCCGGCCGCCTGATCCTCCTGGAATACAGTCGCATCAGCGCGGAGTATGGCACGGATATGCTGCCCCCCGAGGGCTTTAACCAACTGCGCGAAATCATCGATTCCCACATGATTCAGCGCGTGCTCATTGACACCATCGTGCCCCTGGTGGCAGTGAATCCGCCCTCCCGCATGAACGAGCACATCTATTCGTTTATGCGATCTTTCGATCGGTTGGGTGTGACAACATTGATGACCATGCCCAAACCGGTTTCTCCCATGGCCATCCGCCTCAAAAATGCCCTTGAGGCCGCTCTGCCTGTTTCGATTTTGCTCAGTGACGCCGGCGAAGAAGACCGGTTCGAATTGCAGGTTGTTAAATATCTCGGCGCCGTTAAGCTCGCTCCGCCAGTGACTTGCACGATCAAACCAACCGCGGGGATTGTGAGATACAGCGCCGCCCCGGCCAGGTCGCCGTCACCGGAAGTTCCGGCGGAAGCTGCTGTGCCAAAGCCCCCGGCCATCGTCAGCCAGCCGGTTCCCATGAAGCCGACACTGCTGCAGGATGCTTATGCCGCCGCCGGCTGGATCGGCGCAGCCAAGCAGCCGGCGCCGGCGCCCGCCCCCGGGCAAACGCAAGTTCAGTCCTTGCCTCCCAGCAATGGCAAGTTGCGTTTTTCCGCCGTCTGGTCGCCCAATGCCGGCCCTAAAAAATTGCGGTTTGATAAGGCAAAACTGGTTAAATCATAAATGTATTTGTCTTTTTGGAACTTACGCGAACCTCCTTTTCAGAATGTCGCTGACCCGCGTTTTGCTTATCTTTGCGAACAGCACCATGAAGGATTGGCGCGCCTGGTATACCTTGTGCAAAATCGCAAACTCGGCGGCATTCTGGCCGGGCCATACGGTATCGGCAAATCCATGGTCATGGAATTGCTTTCGCAGGAAGTGCGCCGGGACAATTCCTCGCTTTTCATCGGATTCGATTATTTACCAGGGAAACCGATGTCCCTCGTGCGCCAGATTCTGGTGCTGATGGGATACGGCGAGCAGGCGCAAAGCATCAGCGAGCCGTTTGACGCCGTCTGTTTTCTGCGGCAAAACAGCGCCGATCTCAAACATACTGTGCTGGCAATTGATGAAGCCCAGTATATTGCCGATCCGGAGGTCTATAGTTTCCTGCAATTGTTGACCAACATCACCATCGCCGACCGGCAGCATGGATTGGCGCCGGCCTTTACTTTGATTCTTGCCGGCGCCAGCGAGTTGCATCAATCCATTGTGGCCAAGGAATCCTTGCGCCAGCGGCTGCAAATCATCTGGAATCTGGAGCCGTTGAATGAAAAACAGGTAGTGGAATATGTCCAGCACCGTATCCGTGTCGCCGGCGGCGACATCTGGCTGTTCGATTCCGCGGCGCTGGCGGAACTGGCGCCGGCGGGTGGTCTCCCGCGCCTGATCAACAACATTTGCGATGTGGCGTTGATGCTGGGTTTTGCCGCCAATGTGCGGCAAGTTAATCATGCCATCATGCGACAGGCCTTTCAAGAAACCTGCGCCAAGGGTGCCGGGTCCGCTCACCCCACGGCCGGTTGATCCGGTCAGATGGAGTGGGGACATGCGTGACGCCCCCGTCCCGCTTCCGATCGTTTTTCCCCAACAAACCGGCAGAGAACGGGACGGGGGCGTCCCGTCTCCATAAAAATGTGCCAAGTCGTTTCCTGTCCGCAATTACACTTGGGAGACTAGACGGATTGTGGCAAAACGAACTGTTTGGAATGGGACGCGAATATACATTATTGTGTAAATCAGCGCGAGAGCGCTAGATGGTTGTCATGTTTGCTTTTGCGGAGAAATAAAACTGCTGATTTTTGCAATAATTTCTGGTTTTATTGCAAAAATCAGGAACTTCTTGATTTTATAATTATGGTTGAAAAATAAAAAATATTTCTTGCAATATAAAATATATAAGCTAGATTGAAAAAAATTAAACAATGTTATTGTGCTCTTTTTTGAGATAGCGTTATGGCGCCGAAATATCAGCGGGTGGCAGAACTGATCAGGGCCGATTGCCTCCGGCGCAATCTTCCCATGGATGCGTATCTGCCGACGGAAGTTGATTTGGCGGCTTGTTTCAAGGTGAACCGTCTGACTGTCCGACGGGCATTGAAACATCTGGAAAACCAGCGGATCGTTTCGCCGGTAACCGGCAAGCGCCGGCAGCTGCTGGCCGCCGCCGGGACAGCTCCCCAAACCAGCCTCGTTGCCTGTCTCGGGCGCAGCAGTTCTTCGCCGGCCGGCACTTTCGGAAACCTTGTTTTCACCCGCATGTTTGAACAGATGTCCCGGGTGTTTCACGTCTCAAATTTAAGCTTGCTGGGCATCCCGGTAGACGCCTCCGTCACGCAGCCGCCCGAGGTTATCCGCAGTCCCCTGATGCAAGCCCTGCTGGTGTTTGAATCCCTGCCGCGCAGCTTTACGTTGCCGGATGTCCACTTGCCAGTGATTGCCGTGAACGCCCCGGCGGATGGCTGGCTGCAAGCTGATTATAAAGTTGATTTTGACTCTTTCGGACTGGCCGGCAAGGCGGTGGCCAAACTGGCGGCACTGGGGCATCGCCGCCTGGTCTGGGTGGAGTGGGCGGGCCGCGGGGTCGGCGCATTTGCGGTTGAGCGGACCGGCTATGAAAGCGCATTAAAACGCGCTGGTCTGAATGCGCCGGTTTCCCTGGAAATTGAAAATTTCCCGGCGCCGGACCTGATCAAGGTTCAAGCGCAAATCCGGCGGCTCTTGGGCGAGCGGCCGGATGTTGACGGGTTTATCACCGCCAGCAGCGATTTGAATCCGTTTTTAATGGCCGGTTTGTCCGCCGCGGGAGTAGCCGTCCCCGACCAAGTATCGGTCCTGGCGCTGGCCGGACAGGAACCGCATGTCGGCGGTCGGCGTGTTTCCGGCTATTACAACGATTACCCGGCGATTGCCGAGGCGATTTGCGAATTCACCCGGCTGGTAATTGCCGGAATGTTAAAAAATGTTGATCGGATCACTCTGAGCAAAAGCCGTTGGGAGCAGGGCGAAACCGTGCGCCAGCGCAATTAACGGGAGATTCCCTGATACGGCAGAACCATTTAACGCCAGAACCATTTGAAAATCAAAATGGAAGGAGCATGCATGCGTCAACTAGCTGTCACTGCGGGAATGGTTTGGTTAGCGGCGGCGGTCCTGAATATCTCCGCCCAGGAACCGGCTCAAAAAGCCAAACAGCCGCATGGTCAGGAAGCATTCACCGCCGCCTATTCGTTGTACATGGCCGGCGACCTGCCGGCGGCGCGCGCGGCATTTGACAAAACGGCGGCATTGCAGGGTTGCCACCCGGATTATGCCGCCAACGCCTTGCTGATGGCCGGCATCCTGGACGCGGTGATGAACCGGCCCGACCAGGCGCGGGCGACATTCCTACGGGTGCGCGGGATGACGAATGCGGCGCCGACTTATGCCCTGGACGCGGAATGCAGCCTGGCCAAGCTTGCCTTCGAAGCCGGCGACCTGGCCGGGGCCTCAAACCTTGTGGAAACTGCGCGGGCTGGATTGAGCAAGCTGACATGGACTTCCGATTACGATCAGGTGAAACGCATCCTTAATCTCTATGCGGATTATATCCGGCAGGGGCGGTGGGGGCTGCGCGGCGCCCGGGATCGGATCGGATCGCAAATTGAAATGCAGGCGCGGCTGGCCGTTTTGCGCGAACAGCTTGCGGCGCAGGGCATGACGCCCGCGCGCCGCTATCTGCAAGGCGTGCCCATCAGCGGGCCTTGGGAACGTTATCCGGCTTATCCGGCCCCGGGTTTCCGGTATCGCTGGGATTTTGACGACAACACCTTGTGCGGCATTGACCGGACCAACGGTCTGGCGGATGTGAGCGTTCAGGACGGATGTCTGGCCGCCATGACCCAGAAAGACGCCATGTTTGGCTGGGGCCGGATGAAATCCGTTGACCAGCAACCGGCCCTGCAGTTCGGCTACGGCTCCGGCTTTAACGAGCAGTGCCCCGATTTGCGCGGGTTCAAGGTCCGGTTGCGCCAGTCATTGCCGGAGAGCGACTGGCAGGCGCAGGTTACCGGATTCCAGCGCGGGCGGATGACGCTGGCGGAATCCAGGCTGTTGAAAGTCAAAGGCTCTGACTGGCAGGAAATTTTTATTCCCCTTGCCGCCCCCAAGCCGCCGTATGCGGGGGTGCAAATTCTATCCGGCACGGCCGGCAACAAGGTGGAGATTGATTGGGTGCGCCCCTGCATTTATAATGGAATCCTGGCATTGCGCAAGGAACTGACCTTGCCCGCGCCGGTCTGTTGGGCGAAGGTGTCGCTCGCCTGCGCCAATTTCAGCGGCGCGGATGGTTTTAAATTGTTTGTGAATGGGCGCGAAGCGGCCAAGTCGCCCCCAACCGTGCTGGACAATCAAATCTGGAATTTCGATCTGGATCGAAAATTGTTTGTTGCGGGGCGCAATGTCCTGGCCTTGGAATCAGGCCTGCGCGCGCTGGTGGACGGCGCGTTGCTCTGTGAAGACGGCACGTATGTCCGGTTCGACAGCGACGCCTCCTGGCGCGCCGGCGCGCCGGCGCCGGGCGATGATTGGACGGCGCCGGATTACGACGACCGCGCCTGGGCCGCCGCGCAACTGGAACAATCCGGCCAGACGCACTTTTTCTGGTTCAATCCGTCCTGGAAAGGCCGGATCATGGCGCAGCCGGCCGACGGGCGCAGCCAGCCGATCTTTGGCAGCCGCGAGGAAGTGGCGCTACGCGTGGCCGTGCCGTCCGCCGCCGATAATCCGCCGGCGGTTACCTGGACCCTCTATGATGAGATGGGCGATTCCGCAAATGCCGCCGACCGAAAAATCTGTTCCGGCTCAGTAAATTTGAAATCTCAAATCTCAAATCTCAAATTCGCCGGCCAGGCCGGCGAAATCAAGTTCCCCGCCGGCAAGCTGCCCGCCAATCATGCCTATGCGCTGGAACTTGTCCTGCAAGCGGACGGCAGGGAAGTTGAAAAATATCGCTATGAATTCGCCGTGTGCGGTCCGGTAACGCTCCCCGAGCTCGCCGCTCCGACCAATTACACCGACGGCATGGAACTCAAACTGGTATGGGAAACCGATGCTGCGGCCGAACAGGCGCCCGGCGCGTTTGTTTCCTGCGACGGCTGGGCACGCCTGCGGCCGGCGCCGGTGATCGAGACCCCGCTCGGCCGGTTCCGCCAGACTTTCACCGGGGAAAACCTGGGATCCATGGGCGGCGAGCCGTGCAATTATATTTCCTTTGTGTATCGCCTGCAAAACCCCGGCCGGCCGCATGTGGCGCTGGCCGAGTATCCGGACGATACCGTGCGCTGCCAGGAAATGCGGGTTTCGGAAGGCGGTTTCACTTACGCCAATGAAATCGGCAACGACACCGTCATGCTCGGGCTGGATCATCCGCTGACGCATGCAATCCGAGAGCAACATTGTTTGTTCTTCCCGGGGCGGAAGATCGGCACGGTCTCGTTCTTCGCCCTGGGCGGCATGAGCGGGAGCTGGCGGCCCGACAAGGCGGCGCGCGTAGGCAAAATCCGGATATACGAAGTGCTGAACGAAGTTCCCGCGCGGATCATGGCGGATGCGCCCGGCCCGCGCAAGTGGATCGGCCAGTTGCCGGAAGCCGGCCCGCGCGAAATTTTCCAAAGTTGTTTCAGCAGCCCGGCGGCGGAATACATCCGCCACTACCTGATTGCCGGCGAACAGCCCAATTTCTACCGCAATTGGCTGGCCACCTTGGTCAACATGGTTAAACGCATGAAGTTCGCCGGCGAAAACGCTTATTTCTGCGGTCAATTCATGTATAACAAGGTGCTCTATCCCAGCTTGTTTTCCGATGAAACCGCTTTTGGCATGAGCCTTTCCGGAAGCTTGCGCGATTATGGTGTTTTGCTCGCGAAAACGTTTGAGGAAAATAACCTCGGCTTTTTCAGCGCCATCCAGATGGGCGGCGCCAACCGGATCGGGTTTTCCGGCGATGACGAAGCGGTGGCTGCGGGGAATCCCACGCTGGTGCAGGTAGACCGCGCCGGCAGTCAGCCGGTATATCTGGGCGGCAAAAGCGGCTTCCCGAACTGGCTGTTGCCGGAAGGCCGCTTTTATTACCAAACGGTAATCAATGAATTAATTGCCCTCTACGGCCAGGAACCGGGATGGAAAGGCATCGTCATTCATCTATACGCCGGGTATGGCAACGGCCAGCTTTGGGTGACTGCGCCGGATGATCCATATTTTGCCAGTTATGACGATTATACCATCGCGCTTTTTGAAAAGGAAACCAGGGTAAAAATCCCGGTTGAGGCCAACGATCCCGCGCGTTTTTCAAAGCGCGCCGACTGGCTGCTGGCCAACGCCAAAGCGGAATGGACCGACTGGCGCTGTGAAAAATTCCTCGCAATCCATCGCTGGACGCGCGACCGGCTCAAGGCAACCCGGCCGGAACTGGAACTGATCATGTATCCTTACGATCCGTTTATCATCCCGGCCTGGGATGAGAAACCGGAAGACGCCCTGCCTTCGATCTTCGATTACGGCCGGCGTGGCGGACTCGACCTGGAAAAAATCAAGGACGATCCCGGCATGATCCTGGCCATGAACGTGACAGCGCGGACGGATTACGACGCCTGGTTTGCCGGCCGCGACATGCTGGTCGGACGGGGGCGCTTTCTGGCGCAGCGCGACCGCAGCCTGACCCCGTTCGCCAACGACGGCAAGAATGGCGTGGCCGTGCGCTACAATTGGTATGAAGCGCAACCGCTCGGACCGGTGGGCTGGCTGTGGGCTTATTCGGCCACCGAAGCCTGGCCTTATCCGCAGGACGATTATTTCGCCGATTACTGGATCAACGCCTTTGTCCGCACCCATCCCCGCCTGATTTTGCATCCGCTCATGGATGTGATTGTCTGGAATGGCCGCGAGACTTCGATGTCGAAATTCGCCCAGGCGTTCCGGTCGTTGCCCGCGATTCCATATGTCCGGCTGGCCGGCAATGGGCGCGACCAAAATCTTTGGATCGGCGCGGGCGTTTATTCCAACCAGACCTACGCCTATGTCGCCAATACCTACTGGTGGGATGCGGACGTCCAGATCGAATTGGCCGGCGGCGTCAAGGGACGCGAATTGACGGCCGGCACGGAGGTGACTGGCGGCAGGTGGGCCGGCCGTCTCCTGCCTTTTTCCATGCGCACGTTCAGGTTTGATGGCGCGCAGGACGAGCCGATCGCCGGCGCCCAGGCGCGCGTGTCGGATGCCGGCGTGGGCGAAACCAGGCGCCGCCTGGCGGAATTGGAAGCCAACGTGGCGGCTTGCCGGCCCTTGCTGGAAAATGCGAACCGGGCCGGGGGATTTGACGCCATCATCCGGGACGTCAAAACCGCCTGCGACGCGGGCGCATTCGGCGCGGCTTACGACAAGCTGACCTGTTATCCTTCGCGTCTGGCCTTTTTGCTGATTGCGCCGGCCGAGTATTCCGAGTTCTTGACGGATGGCTGGCGGATTTCCAGGCTGATACCGCGCGCAGACCAAACGTTGGCCAAGCTCGAGCCGATCCGCGGCGACGCCCCGGCCATGGATTGGAAACCGGTCGGCGCCACCGGCAACCGTATCATTGCCCATGATGTTTACGGCGACCGGGACGGTTTTGTGGCGTTTGCCAACCGGCTCCATGTGCCGGTCGGCGGGCCCTTGACGTTGTGCCTGGGGCACGACGGCGGCTGCCGCGTGTTTGTGGACGGGCAGCAGGTGGTTTGCGAGCCGCGCCGCCGCAATCCGATCCGCGAAGACCGCACCAAGGCCGCGTTGGAATTGACCGCGGGAGTCCATGATCTCACGGTGATCCTGGATACGGATCATGGCATGGGCTATGGATTCGTGTTGCGCTTTCAAGCGCCGGAGGACGCTCTGCGCAAAGGCATCGAATATCCATTCGCCATGGAATAATATATGCAAGGCTAAAAGGAATAATGAAAAACAGCAATCCGCAAAATGCATTCGGCCCCGCTCCGTTCTGGGCCTGGACCAGCGATCTGACGCCGGAAAAAATTGACCGGGACCTGCGGCGCTTTCTGAAAATGGAAATTCATGAACTGGTCATCATGCCGTTATACGGATTAAAACCGCGCTACCTGGGGCCGGAATACTTGCGGTTGTATGCCTATACCTGCCGGCGTTGCCGGCAGTGGGGGCTGAAAATCTGGATTTACGACGAATTTAACTGGCCCAGCGGCACCTGTGCCGGCAAGGTCTTGCGCGAACACCCGGAAGCGCGTCAGCAAATCCTCCGGTTCGAATTCCCCGCCACCGGCCAAACGGGCCGGCCCGCCTGGAAAATCGAGGAATATGCCGGGTTCAACCTGGCGGATTACGGGGCGGCGTGGACGGCGGAATCCACCGGCTACCTCGATACCCTCAACGCCGACGCCGTGGGACATTACATCCGCTTGACCCACGAAGCTTACCGCGCCGCCGTCGGCGAATATTTCGGGGATGTCGTGCTGGGGTTTTACTCCGATGAGCCGGTCATGGTCCGCGGCGGCAAGTGCTTGCCATTCACGCCGGGGTTGTTCGCAATGTTCCGGCAGCGGTACGGTTACGACTTGGAGCGGGACGTGTTGAGTCTGGCGATGGATACGCCGCGCGCCCCCCGGCTGCGCCGCGATTACTGGGCGCTGGTATCGGAATTATTCCAGGTGAATTTCTTCCGGCAATATGCCGGCTGGTGCCGGAAACATGGGTTGCAAATGACCGGGCACCTGCTCTACGAGGAAATGCTGTCATCCCAGGTGCAATACAACGGCGATATGTACGATATGCTCTCCGAAATGCAGACGCCCGGAATCGATATGCTGGACGGCATGACCAGCTTTGATCAGCGCGGCCTGCGCGCCACCATGGGCGGCGAGGCGTGCGCCGACATCCCCGGCAAATTAATCGAAAGCATCGGCTTTTTCGGCGGCAAAAAACGCCTGATGTGCGAAGCCTACGGAATTACCGCGCATGATTGCACGGCGCAGTTTTACAAGCGGGCGTCGGATTACCTGTTCCACCACGGCATCAGCTTGATGAACGACAACCTTTTCGCCGATTCCCAGGGCAGTTTCCGCTCCGGGTTCGGCTGCCACTCTTTCTGGACGCCCTGGACGCGCCATTACCAGCACCTTGCACGGCATGTACGCGGTATGTCCCGGCTAAATTCCGGTTCCCGCCTGGAGACGGAAATCGCCATTTATTGTCCCGGCCAGGACCTCTGGCGCCGCTTCGGGCCGGCCGGCACATTCTTCGGCAATCGCCCGCCGGATGCCGCATGGCAGGCTACCCAGCAAACTTTGTTGAATCTGACCCACGGCCTGATCCGGCGGCATTGGAATTTCTATTACATTTTCGACCAGGTGCTGGACCGGGCGGAGTTCGGCCGCCGCGGACTGACGGTCGCCGGCTTTAACTGCCGGGTCATGCTGCTGCCGGATGTCCATGCCGTTTCCGAGTCCGCGGCCGCGGCGCTGCGGCGGTTCCTTGCCAATGGCGGCCGCCTGATTTGCGCGCGGCGGCGCCCGGCGGTGTTTGACGCGGCCGGCCGGTTGCACCAGCCTGCCTGGCTGACCGGGCCGCGCGTTTTGGATGTGCAATGCCCCATGAACGAGCTGGCGGATCAGGCCGTGCGGCTGTTGGAGCAGGTCGCGCGGCGCGCCGTTGTCATCGGTGGAACCCATACGGACCAGGTCATGCTGACGCACCGGCATGCCCGCGGCCGGGAATTCGTATTTATGACCAATTTCGGCGCGCAGGCCGCCGATTTGCAAACCAACCTCGGCCCGGCATGGCGTCCGATCGCCATGGACGCCGCGGCGGCCGGGCGCAATGACGCCGCGCCCCGCCGCTTGCTGCTGCGGCCCAACGAATCGATCCTGCTGGAACGCGGCAGGCGCGCCAGGGTTGCGCCGGCGCGCCCGCCCACCGGGGAGCGGAAGGTGATTTTGCCGGCGGTCTGGGGGTTTCGGCTGCCCGATGGCAACACCTGCAATTTACCGGTGCAAATCTGCCAGGGGCCGGTCCGTCAAAAATTCCCGCCGGCCGGCGCCCGGAGCTGGAGCGCCGCCTGCGTGGAAACCGCGCCGGTGGAGTTGATCCCCGGCCGCGCTTACTGGCTGCGCGGCATGTTTCAGGTTGAAGAAAAACCGCGGTGTTTGCAAGTCGTCACGGATGGCTGCGACCGGTGCGAAGTCTATCTCAATCGCCGCCGGGTCGCCGGCGGCCATGTCCGGCGGTTATGGGATGACGC
Source organism: uncultured Verrucomicrobiota bacterium (assembly GCA_964650945.1). GTDB lineage: Bacteria > Verrucomicrobiota > Kiritimatiellia > JAAZAB01 > JAAZAB01 > JAXGPF01. The sequence goes on from CAZYXU010000016.1 coordinate 44,466, forward strand.
CAACCTGACATTCGATTTGACGCCGCGCGTCATCCTGGGCGAAAATGAAGTGCTGATTCGCTACACACCGAACCAGGATCGCAAATATGTCGCGCGGTTCTGGCCGTTAACTTGCCTGCCGCCGTTTGTGCTGGCCGGCCAGTTCATGCAGGGATTTGCGCCGCCCGGCCGTCCGCTGATTTTGACGGCGCCGGCCAGGACGGCGCAAGTCGGTGACCTGGCTTTGATGGGCTGCCCCGGTTTGGCGGGGGTGGCCGAATATGCCGCGCGCGTCCGGTTGCGCCGGACGGGGCGCGAAGTTGTGCTTGACCTGGGCGCGCAGAACGATACATTCGCGGTGATCATCAACGGTCAGACAGCCGGGACTTTGCTGTGGCCGCCATATCGCCTGGCGGTCGGCCGGTGGCTGCGGCCGGGCGTCAACCGGATCGTCTTGCGCCTGCACACCGCCATGGCTGGAATTTTGACACGGGCTTACCGGAAACCCGATCCTGGCCGGCCGCCGACGCCGGTCGGGCTTCTGGATACGCCCATATTGTGCGGGGCGGACTGAATGCCGCCATTCGTAATTCATCTTTAAAAAAGGAGGTTCCATGCAAAGATTACACCTGGCCGGACTGTTGCTTGTCGGTTGCGCTTTGGTTTTGCGCGCGGATACGCATTATGTGCGTTC
>CAZYXU010000017.1:0-42197 GCA_964650945.1 uncultured Verrucomicrobiota bacterium
CCTGCGCCAGGGCCGCTTCGGCGCTTTCGTGCGCCGCCACCGCCGCGTCGCGCGCTTGTTCCGTCGTGACTTCCTGTGCAAAGAGCGCCTCGAGCCGGCGCCGCTCGCGTTCCTTATCGTTCAACGCGGCCTCGGCCTGGCGGACTTGGGCATCGGCAAGCGCCAGTTGCGCTTCCAGGTCGCGGTGTTCGATTTCGGCAATCACCTCGCCCCGCCGCACGGCCACCCCTTCGGTCACCTCCATGCCGTTGGTCAGCGCCAGCTTGTCCAGGCGGCCGGACAACTTGGCGGAGACCTGCACGGAAAGCGGCGATTCCAGTTCGCCGGTGAACTGCAGCCGTTCGGCAATTTCACCGGGTCGCACCACAGCCGTGCGCACGGCTACGGGCAGCATTTTTTTTCCGCCGCCGGCCGCCCCCGGCTCCCTGGCGGACGGCGAGCATCCCGCCAGCCAGAGGACGGCCGGCAGGGCCGCGGCAAGGTAACACAGCGCGCTCTTATGCATGATTTCCCTCATGAAGTTTTCCGAATCAAACTGATTCAAGGCTGCCCCTGCAATAACACGGCCGCATCCGGCAGGCGCCCGTCCGAAATCAAGCCCATGGCCTGCTGCAGGGCCACGCGGGTGACCGCATGATCAAACAGCGACCGGTAATAATTCGCCGAAGCGGTGGTCAGCGCCTGCCGGGCGTCCATTACCTCTACGGGCGTGTTTTGCCCTTCCTTCATGCCCGTTTCCACCAGGCGCACGGCCTCCTTCGCCGTTTCCAGGTTGCGGCTCTGGGAATTGGCGAATTCTTCGGCCGTCTTCAGCGACAGCACTAACTGCCGGATTTCGCTGATGACCTGCTCCTCGGCGTCGCGCAGCGCGATTTCATACTGGCGCAGGCGGGCGCGTTCCTGGATCAGTTCCCCCGCCCGGTCCATCCCGTCGAAAACCGACAGGCGCAATTCCAGGCCGGCCTGCCATTCGTCGCCCCACTCGTCGCGGCTTGAATCGTGCGGATCGGGATTTGCCCATTCCTGCGAAAGATACCCGGACAATTCGGGAAAATACCGGCTGCGGATCGCGGCCACATTCTCGCGCTGCAATTGCACGGCATATTCCGCCGCCGCCAGGTCGGCGCGCCGTTCCAACGCCGACCGCAGCGCCGCATCGAAAGTGATTTCCTCCGGCACCAGCGGAATCGAATCCACCAGGCGCACCTCGCTCCCCGGCGAGGCGCCGATCAGTCGGAACAGCGCCGTGAAGGCGACATCCTTGTTATTGCGCGCCTGCAGCACCTGGGCCCGGAAATTCGACACTTCCACTTCCGCCCGCAGTTCATCGTAATTCGAGGCCATGCCCTGCCGCCGCCGCGCCCGGGTATCGGCCAACTGGCGCTCGGCCGTTTCCAGCGCCGAGATGTTAACGTCCAGCAGGTGATCCGAAAGCACGGCATGGTAGTATGCCGCCACCACTTTGTAGCGGACATCTTCCTCGGCCTGGCGGATGCCTTCCTCCGCGCGCATCCGGTAAAGGCGGGAACTCCGCATGGCCGGTCCGATCTTGCCGTTCAACAGCGGCTGGCTCAGTTTCAAACCGGCCCGGTACTGATCCTGGAAACGCGTCGTCGTGTATGCGCCGTCGCGGAGCGCGCCCATTTCCTCATCGCGGCGCAGGTAGCTGCCAGTCAAGGCCAGTTCGGGGAGCACTTCGGCATAGGATTGCCGGATGCGCCCGCGGGCGATCTCCCGCTCCTGGCGTTCGCGCTGCAGCGGAAGATTCCGCGCCAGGGCCTTGGCGATCGCCTCCCCCAGCCGCAGATCGCCCTCCAGGTACTCCGATTCTTCCGTCGCCGTCCTGGCGGAAAGCTCCTGCAGGCGCGCGGCGGAACGCTGTGCGCGCAACTCCCGCATATCCTGCGTGTCCGGCACCTTCACGCAGCCGGACGCCAGCGCCAGGGCCAGCGCCGCCGCCCAGCCGCGCCAACCGCAGCCCGTCCGCCCGGCAAAGCGTTCAACGCCGGCAGTCATCGCCTTCCTCCTTTGACCGCCGGGGCGCGCGCGCCGCGCCGGGGATCCTCCCGCACCGCGCGAACGCCTGCCAGGCTGAACCGGACGATATGCTCCGCCAGGGCATCGGGCCCCGGCGCCAACGGCGGCGGCCGGCGGCGGCGGCCGTCCCGCGGCATGTTCCGCAAACGGCGCTCGTGCGCCATCACCGCGTGGCATTGCGCATGCACGCTCATCGCGCACAGCCGCACCGCTTCCGGCGCCGCGTCCGGCCCCAGTAAAGCGCGGATGATATGCTCCAGCATCTCGCGCAAAGGTTTGATGGAATGATGCATCACTTCCGCGCAGAGTCCGGAGGGATGCAACATCTCGCGGTCGGCAATTTTCATGTCCAGGGAGCGGGCATCCATAAAGCGGCGCACCAGCGCCAGGACATGGCCCCGCAAACGTTCGGCGGGGGGGGCATCGTGCGGCACGCCGCCATCCGGGGGATAGGTCTTGACGCTCTGGGCAATGGCATGCCGCCAGGCGGCGACATAGAGCTGTTTCTTGCCGCCGAAGTGGTAGTTCACCGCCGCGACATTGGCCTTGGCCGCGCGGCAAATCTCGGCCGTCCGGGTATCGTGATACCCCTGTTCGGCAAAAAGCCGGCAGGCGGACTCCAGCAGCCGGTTCCGGGTTTCCAATCCATCGGCTCGATTCCCAGACATGCGTTGCCCTCCGCGCGTTTGCGGCAGAATGTTTCTTTTCAATCGCTAATTTAAAATAACGGTTTGAACTAGTCAATAAAAATATTTCGGGCAAAATTATTGTGAGCAAGATTCTGCTTGTGACCGGCAAGGGCAAGATGATATGTTTTTTCTTTATGAAAACCTATGGCCCAAACCTGGATTTCATCGTTATCGGTGAAAACATTCACTGCAGCCGGGCGATCAAAACCGCCAGCCGGCGGCTCAGCCAGGCGACTGGCGGCGGCTGGCGCCTGGAATACGCCGATGCCGCCGGCGCCCGCCACCTGCCCGTCCCGGCGGAAATCGTGTCCGGCGCCGACTGGGCAGCCGGACGCCTGCGGCATTGCGCGGCGGCCGTCTGGCAGGGATTATTCGGCCAGCCGGACGATCAAGCCCTGGCGCTGGATTACATCCAGGAACTGGCGCGGCGCCAGGCGGCCGCCGGCGCGGCATACCTGGACCTCAACGTGGATGAATTCAACCCGGACATTGAAATCCGCTGCCGGGCCATGCGCTGGCTCGCGGCAACCGTCCAGACGGCCGCGGATTTGCCGCTGAGCATTGACTCATCCCATCCCGACGTCCTGGAAGCCGGCCTGCAGGTTTGCGCTGCGCGACAACCGCCCCTGTTGAATTCCGTGTCGCTGGAACGCCTCGCGGCCGTGCCCCTGGCCGCCAAATATCGCGCCCGGGTGGTGGCCTCCGCGGCCGGCGCCGGCGGCATCCCTGCCACGCCAGCGGAACGGGCCGCCAACCTGGAAAAGCTTACGGCACATTTGATGGCGGCCGGGATTGCCATGGAAAACATTTTCATGGACCCGCTGGTGTTGCCGGTATCCACCGACGGCGCCAATCCCGGGGTCACCCTCGACACCATCCGCGCCTTGCGCGGCAAATTCGGCGCGCCCGTGCATATCACCGGCGGATTCAGCAACGTGTCGTTCGGCATGCCGGGACGCCGCCTGATCAATCTGGTGTTCACACACATGGCGCTGGCCGCCGGCGCCGACAGCGGGATTGTCGATCCCTTGCAGATTAATTCCGCCGCCCTGGCCGGGCTCAATCCCGGCGATGCCGGCTATATCCTGGCCCATAATCTGCTGACCGGCGCCGACGATTTCGGCGCGGATTTCATCGCCGCTTACCGGGCAGGTCAACTTAACGCGGGCGGGAGGTAAATGCACATGCCGCACGACAACGACAAACTCTCCGACTGGCAGTTGGCCGCCGCGGCCGAAACCCGGATGCGGACCCCGGCGCAACTGGCGGCCGCCGCCGGCATCCGGGAAGCGGAATTGATTCCCATGGGCCGGGGCGTCGCCAAGGTGGACGCCGCGGCGCTCATGCGGCGCCTGGCCGACGCCCCGCGCGGCAAATTGATTGACGTGACCGCCATCACCCCCACCCCGCTGGGCGAGGGCAAGACCACTGCCGCCATCGGTCTGATTGAAGGGCTGGCGCACATCGGCAAGCGCGCCGGCGGCGCAATCCGCCAGCCCAGCGGCGGCCCGACCTGGAACATCAAGGGCTCGGCCGCCGGCGGCGGACGCGCGCAATGCATCCCGCTCACCCCGTTTTCCATCCGCCTGACCGGCGACATTGACGCCGTCACCAACGCCCACAACCTGGCGATGGTGGCGCTCACCGCGCGCATGCAGCACGAGCGCAATTACGACGATGCGCGGCTGGCCAAGCTCTGCCTGCGGCGCCTGGATATCGACCCCAAACGCGTCAGCCTGCGCTGGGCTATGGATTTCTGCGCCCAGTCCTTGCGCGACATTGTCATCGGCCGCGGCGGCCACCTGGACGGCGTGGAAATGCCGTCCGGCTTTCAGATTTCCGTCTCCAGCGAAGTCATGGCCATCCTGGCGGTGGCCCGCGACCTGGCCGACCTGCGCGCCCGCATGGCCCGCATTGTCGTGGCGCACAGCCATGCCGGCGCGCCCATCACCACCGCCGACCTGGAAGTGGATGGCGCCATGACGGCCTGGCTGACCGAAGCGATCAATCCCAACCTGCTGCAGACCATGGAAGGCCAGCCGGTGCTGGTGCATGCCGGGCCATTTGCCAACATCGCCATCGGCCAGAGTTCCATCATTGCCGACCGGGTTGGCTTGCGCTTGTGGGATTACCATGTCACGGAAAGCGGCTTCGGCGCGGACATCGGCTACGAAAAATTCTGGAATCTGAAATGCCGGATGAGCGGACTGCGTCCGGACGCGGTGGTGATTGTCGCCACCATCCGGGCCTTGAAAATGCATGGCGGCGGGCCGGCAGTCAAGCCGGGCGCCCCCTTGCCGGCCGCCTATACCCAGCCCAATCCGGCGCTGGTGGAAACCGGCTGCGCCAACCTGCTGGCGCATATTGCGATTGTGCGGCAGAGCGGTATCGTGCCCGTGGTCTGCCTCAACCCGTTTCCGACCGACAGCGCCGATGAAACCCGCGTGGTGCAAGCGGCCGCCGCACAGGCCGGCGCCCAAGCGGTGGTATCGCGCCACTGGCAGGAAGGCGGCGCGGGCGCGGCGGAACTGGCGGAAGCCGTGGCTGCCGCCGCCGCGCGCCCGGGAGCATTCCGTTTCCTCTATGCGCCCGAACAGCCCTTGACGGACAAGATCGAAACCATCGCCCGCGAGATTTACGGCGCCGATGGCGTGGACTTCGCGCCCGCCGCCGCCGCCAGGCTGGCGGCGCTGCAAACCGACCCGGTGGCCAGCCGGCTGGGCATCTGCATGGCCAAGACGCACTTGAGCCTGTCGCACGATCCGCAGCTCAAAGGCCGGCCGCGCGGGTGGCGCCTGCCGGTGCGGGATGTGCTGACCTACCATGGCGCGGGGCTGATCGTGCCCGTGGCCGGGGAAATCAAGCTGATGCCCGGCACCGCCTCGCGCCCGGCCTTCATGCAAGTGGACGTGGACACCGCCACCGGTCAGGTACGCGGATTGTTTTAGCCGCCCTAAACATCCTTGATCCATTCCTTGACGGCCAGGACTTCCGGCGGCGCGCCGGCGGACTTGAGTTGATAGCGCACCAGCACCACCGCCGGTGTATGCGTCACGCCGTAGGTCAGCATCTGGCGCTCGTCATTGACAAACTCCACGTGGATTTCCGATTCCGCGCCCAATTCGCGCACCGCGCGGTTGACGTTATCCAGCGCCGGGGCGGCCTCCTCCGCGGTTTTGGCCATCACCAGCAGCGAGGCGCGGCGGCGCTGGATGCGTCCGCGCAATTTCTCGTTGATGCGGGCCTGGATCGCCGCCACTAACTCCTCGCGGCGCGGGATGCGCGAAACGAAAGTGATGTGTCCGTCAATACAGATGGTGGGGATGTTCTTCACCATCAGCGAAGTCATGAACACCAGCGATTCCTTGTACTTGATCTTGTGTTCGCGCCATTCCACAATGCCCTCGAAATGCGGGGCCACGCTGCGCACCGCTTCCACCATGTACTGGCAGGGGGCGCAGGCCTCGGAATCGAGCGTGATGATGTCCACGATTACCTTGTCGGTCTGCCCGTATTCGTGCATGTTGAGCGTCTGCCGGGCCTTTTCGGTGTGCGCCATTGTGCGCAATACCTCGCGCCGGTAGGCGTCATGCACTATCTCCGCCACCGCCTCCAGGTTGGCCGGCGGCGTGGCGTAGGGCAAATCGCAGCCGGGCGCCAGCACGAACCCCTGGTTGCCGCCGATTTCCAGGCAGGCCAGGGCATTGCGCTGGGACTCCTCCGGAGTTCCCAGCAAAAGCACCACCGTCAACTGCAGGTTGCCGCCAAAACTCACCTGGCGCGCGCGGCAAACATCGCGCACGAAATCCAGGGGGATGTTTTCATCCACGGAAACGTTGTCGGGGCGGCAGGCGCACATGGCCTCGACGTTTTGCTGGGCCTGGCCGCAGACGAAAAACGACCCCAGGCAGTTGTTTGCCCGGATGGCGTCAAACACCGGGGCGACAAAGGGCGTGACAAACTCGTTGAATTGTTCCGGGCCGATCTGGCTGGTCATCGGGTCCACCACGGCAATCACATCGCAGCCGGCATCCATATAATACCCGGCCATGGCCTGGCAGGTCTGACGGCAGAACTCCATCAGCCGCTTGACCTCATCCGGAGCGTCAAACATCTTCATAAAGATATCCGTTCCCAGCAGATGCATGGCCAGGGTGAACGGGCCAGTGATCAGGCCATACAGCGCCAATTCCGGGTGCGCGGCGCGCAGGCGGCGGCAAGCCTCCAACGCCACGGGGATCCGGCCTTCCGCGGCCCGCGGGACCCGCAAATCCGCCAGGCGGACCCCTTCCGCCAGCGGGTGGCTGGCGACGGCCGGCGGATTTTCATCCGCCCAAACCAAACGGCAGCCCAGGATTTCCGCTTCGATTTGCAGGTCGAACATCACCGGCAGGCCGTCCGGCCGGTAGCGTTGGATGGCGGCCTCCAACCCCTGCACGACCAGGTCGGGGGAGCGCAGAAATTCGCCGGCCTTGACGCCGATCAAGGCGCCGGCGTGGCAGCCGGTAAACGGCACCCAGGGAGTGCGTTCCACTTTTTCGCCGCGGATGGCGGCCTTGACCAATTCTCTTCCATGCATGATGTCTTCATCCCCTTTTGGGTTTTTAACGCCGGACACTGTCCGCCGGCGACGCCGGCGGACATTTATCCTGATCCACTTTTAATTTCAACCAGATTCCGCCCAAGACTGCCAGGCAAATCGCCGCCGCCGCCAGAAATATCCGAAACGCGCGCGCGGATACCGGCGTGCGCGCCAGGGGCGGCACAGCGTGCGGACGCGCCGGCAATTTACGCCCGCCGCGTAAAATGGTGCTGCCGCCGGCCCGCGGCGGCCGGGTCAACGGCATGCCGCCATGCAGCACCCGGTCAATATCCGCCAGCACCTCCGTCCAGCCCGCCGGCCGGGCGCAGGCATGTTTGGCCATCATAGTTTCCAGAAGCCAGGCGAAATTTTCCGAGAGGCCGGCATTGCGTTCCCGCGGGTCGGGAACAAAATCGGTGACATTGCGGATCATGGCCGAGACGCCCGAAGTGTCGGCAAACGGCGCATAACCGGTGGCCAGGTGATACATCGTGGCGCCCAGGGCGTAAATGTCGGCGCGGCAGTCAATCTGCATCTCGCCCTGCGCCTGCTCCGGAGCGCAGTAATACGGGGTCCCGATCATCATCTTCGTCATGGTAATGCCGCCCGTGCCGGCCCCGATGATCTTGGCCAGGCCCAGGTCGGCCACCTTGACCGTGCCGTCGCCGTCAATCAGGATGTTATCCGGCTTGACGTCGCGGTGAACCAATTTCGCGGTCGCCCATGCATATTCCAGCGCCACAGCCACCGATTCGGCGATCAACAAGGTGGTCTCCTCTTCCAAACGCCCCTTGCGCTGCGCGCGATGGCCGGCGGTTTCGCCGTCAATGTACTCCATCACGAAATAGAAAACGCCGTTATCCACGCCGGCGTCATAAATCTGCACGAGGTTGTTATGCTTGAGCTTCGCGGCCGCCTTGGCTTCTTGCCGGAAACGCATGATATATGACGGATTATCCGCCAGGCAATCCGGCAGGACTTTCACCGCCACCATGCGGTTCAGTGAAAGCTGGCGCGCCAGGTAAACCGCCCCCATGCCGCCTTCACCCAGGCGCCAGAGCATTTCATAACCTTTGATCTGCGGTGTGGCCACGATAAAAAATCACTCCACGGTCACCGACTTGGCCAGGTTGCGCGGCTGGTCTATCGGGCAGCCACGCCGCCGGGCGATGTAATACGCCAAAAGCTGTTCGGCCACGACCACCGGCACCGGCGCGATGAAATCGGCACAGCGCGGCACGCGGATGATATCATCGGCAAATTGGTCCACCGCGTGATCTTCGGCGCTGGCGATGGCGATCACCGGCGCGCTCCGGGCGCGGCACTCCTGCATGTTGTTGATCGTCTTGCTCTGGCCGGGGATGTCCGGCACGACCACTACCACCGGCACGCGCGCATCCAGCAGGGCAATGGGCCCATGCTTGAGTTCGGCGGCATGGTAGCCTTCGGCATGGATGTAAGAAATTTCCTTCAATTTCAAGGCGCCTTCCAGGGCCGCCGGATACATATAGCCGCGGCCGAGGTAAAAAAAGTGCTCGGCGCCGGCATATTTATCCGCAATCCGCCGGATGGCATCCGTTTGTTCCAGCACCGCCGCCGCCAGTTCCGGCACGCGGGCGAGTTCGCGCACCAGTTCGCGTCCCTGCGCGGCCGACATGCGGCGCGCCCGGCCGAAGGCGATGGCCAGCATGGCCAGCACCGCCACCTGGCAGGTAAAGGCCTTGGTGGACGCCACGCCGATCTCCGGGCCGGCATGCAGATAGATTCCGCGGCCGGTCTCGCGGGCGATGGTGGACCCCACCACGTTGCAGATTCCCATCACCATGGCGCCCTTGCGCTTGGCCTCGCGCACCGCCTCAATCGTGTCGGCCGTCTCCCCGGACTGGCTGACCGCCAAAAGGCAGCTATCGCGCTCGATAATCGGGTTGCGGTACCGGAATTCCGCCGCCTGCTCCACCTCGGCGGGCAAATCCGCCAGGCTTTCGAAATGGTATTTGCCAACCATGCCGGCGTAGTAGGAAGTGCCGCAGGCGGCGATGATCATGCGCGCGACCCGGGCAAAATCCGCGGGCGCCAATTGCGTGCCGCTGAGTTTGGTGGTGCCGTCCTGCTCCAGCAACCGGCCGCGGATGGCATTGGACAGGGCGGCGGGCTGCTCATGGATTTCCTTGAGCATGAAATGCTCGAAACCGCCCTTCTCACTCTGGCCAGGCTGCCAGTCAATGTGGGTCAATTCGCGGGTTACCGGCACGTTCTTCAGTGAGGAGATATCCACGCGCCCGGCGCCAACCGCGGCGATGTCCTCGTCGTCCAGGAAAATCACCTGATTGGTGTAATTGACGATGGCGCTGACATCCGAAGCCACTATCGTTTCGCCATTGCCAATCCCCACGGCAATCGGGCTGCCCTTGCGGGCGGCGACGATCAGGTCCGGGTGCTGCGCCGCGATCACGGCAATGCCGTAAGTGCCCTCCACCATTTCCAGGGCGGCGGCGACCGCGCGCCGCAAATCGCCCTCGTAACATTCCTCGATCAGGTGGGCCAGCACCTCGGAATCCGTATCGCTGGCGAATACATACCCCTTGCGGACCAGGCGCTCCTTGAGCGCCAGGTAATTTTCAATGATGCCGTTGTGCACCACGGCGAAGGCGCCGTTGCGGCTCAAATGCGGATGGGCATTGCGTTCCACCGGCGCGCCATGCGTGGCCCAGCGGGTATGGCCGATGCCCAGGCGATACTTCGCATCCCCGCCATCCGGCAGGGCCGCATCCACCGCCGCTTGCAGGGCGGCAACCTTGCCGGCCACCCGCACGCGCCGCAAGGTCCCGGACGCGCCATCCAACAGGGCCAGGCCCGCCGAATCGTAGCCGCGGTATTCCATCCGCTGCAGGCCGGCCAGCACAATTCCCGCGGCGCCGCGCGGACCGTTATAACCGATAATGCCGCACATATTCTATTGAGTCTCTTTCAAAGTGTTCGGTGTTCAGTGTTCGGTGTTCAGTGCTCGGCAGTCAGAATATTTTCCGGCGGACGATCAACTGCGAACGATCGCGTCCGGCGGACACCATGACCACCGGGACGCCGGCGCTTTTTTCGATTTCCGCCAGATACTTCCGGGCGTTTTTCGGCAATTCGGCGAAAGTGCGCGCCGCCGGGGTGGGCGCGCGCCAGCCGGGCCGGAATTCATACACCGGCCGGGCATCGCGCAAATCCACGGGATTCAACGGCATTTCCGCGCAACGCCGGCCCTTGACCTCATAAGCCACGCAAACCCCGATCTGCTCAAAATCATCGAGCACATCCATCTTGGTGATCACCAGCCCATCCAGCCCGTTGAGCGCCGCCGCCCGCCGCAACTGCACCAGATCCAGCCAGCCGCACCGCCGCGGGCGGCGCGTGGTGGCGCCGTATTCGCCGCCCAGTTCGCGCAGTCGCGCACCGGTGGCGTCATGCAATTCGCTGGTAAACGGCCCCTCGCCCACACGTGTGGCATAGGCCTTGGCGACGCCCAGCACCTTGTCCACCGCACCCGGACCGATGCCGGCGCCGACACAGACACCGCCGGCGATGGTATGCGAGGAGGTGACGTAGGGATAGGAGCCGGCGCTGACATCCAGCATGGCGCCCTGGGCGCCCTCGTACAGGATGCGCTTGCCCGCGGCGCGTGCTTCCCACAGCATGGCGGCGGTATCGGCGATCAAATCGCGCCAGGGCTGCACCAGTTCCAAAATCTCCCGCGCCGTGCGCTCCACATCCAGCACCGCCGCCTGGTCGGCCGGCAGCAGGTTCTGCTTGGCGGCCAGGCAAATCCGGAGGCGCGCACGGAAATAATCGGCATCGAGCGTATCGGCCAGCCGTACGCCCAAGCGAGCCGCCCGGTCGGCATAGGCCGGCCCGATGCCGCGCAGCGTGGTGCCGATCTTGTCGTTGCCCATGCGCAGCTCCGCCGCCTGGTCCAAGGCCGGGTGACAGGGCAGGATCAAGTGGGCCTCGCCGCTGATGCGCAGGCGCCGCCGCCATTCGGACGCCGGCAAGCCGATCTCCGCCAATTCCGCCGCAAGGCGCGCGGGGTTGAGCACCACGCCGCTGCCGATGATGTTCATGACGCCGGGCCGCAAAATGCCGCTGGGCAGAATATGAAACACAAATTTCCGGCCATCGCAATAAACCGTATGCCCGGCATTGTCCCCGCCCTGGAAGCGCGCCACCACATCGGCCTCGCCGGCCAGGGCGTCCACAATCTTGCCCTTGCCCTCATCGCCCCACTGGGCGCCCACAATCACAACAGATGACATGCTTAAAACTCCCCGATGCATTTTTTACAGATCACACTCGCGCTGGCGCATATTTCCGCAACACTGCCTGCACCTGCTCCACCGCCGTGCCGATATAACCGGACGGGTCCAGCAAGCGCTCCAAATCCGCCATGGGCATCGCCGCCATCACCCGGGCATTTTCACCCAAGACCTCGCGCAAAGACCGGCGTGAATTAAAAGCGGCGCCCGCCGCCTGCCGCAACACTTCGTGCGCCTCCTGCCGGCCGAAACCGCGCTCGGTCAGCCCCAGCATCACCCGCTCGCTCATCACCAGCCCACCGGTCAATTCCAGATTGCGGCGGATGTGATTTTCATCCACCACCAGCCCCCGCAACACCGTCTGCAGTTGCCGCAGCAGGTAATCCGTCAGAATGAAACTCTCGGGAAAAATCACGCGTTCGGCCGCGGAATTGGTCAAATCCCGTTCATGCTCGAGCGGGATATTTTCCAAGGCCGGCGCCACTTGCGCGCGGACGATGCGCGCCAGCGAGCAAATGCGCTCGCACTTGTGGGGGTTTCTCTTCTGGGGCATGGTGGACGAGCCCACCTGCCGGCTGCTGAACGGCTCGTAGATTTCGCCGATTTCCGTGCGCTGCAGGTTGCGGATTTCCACCGCGATTTTCTCGCCGGCGGCGGCCAGCAGCGCCAGCAAGCACACCGCTTCCGCATGGCGGTCGCGTTGAATCACCTGGTTTGAAACCAGGACCGGCGCCAAATCCAGTTCCGCCATCACCAGGCGCTGCAATTCCAGGGCATCCGGACCGAAACTGGCCTGAGTGCCGACCGCCCCGGTCATCTGCCCCACCCGCAGGCGCGGCAAGGCTTGATCAATGCGTTCCAGCGACCGTTGAAACTCGCAGGCCCAGATGGCGAATTTCAGGCCATAGGTCGTCGGCACGGCATGCTGCCCGTGGGTGCGGCCGACACACACCAGCCGCTGGGTGCGCTTCGCCCAATCCAGCAGGATATCCCGGGTTGCCTCCGTCAGCCGGCGGATTAGCGCCAGGGCCGCCGTCAGTTGCAAGGCCAGGGCCGTATCCTCGATATCATAGGAGGTGGCGCCGAGATGGACAAACCGGCCGGCATCCGCCTGGCAGACTTCCGTCAGCGCCCGCACCATGGCCATCAAGTCATGGTGGATTTCATCCTCGATGGCCTTTACCCGCTCCAGTTTGACATATTCCAACGTGGCTTTCCGGCCGATTTCATCCGCCGCCTCCGGTGAAATATGACCCAGCCGGGCATGCGCCCGGGCCAGCGCCGCCTCCACCCGGAGCCAGTTGGCCAGCCGGGCCTCCTCGGTAAAGAGGCTGCGCATTTCCTCGGAAAAATAACGGAATTCAATGGGGTGGACGCTCATATGCTCCATTTATTGATAAAGACGGGCGCAAAACCGCCCCGGTATTAAATCACGAACTGGGGAAATTGTAGAGGAAAACAGGGATGAAGCCAAACTATTTTTTGGGGCGCGTGGTTCCGCGCAGCGCCAAATCCGCGCGGCAGACAATCTTACGCGCCGCGCCGCCCTGCTCGATCTGTTCCAGCATTTTTGATCAAACCAGGTTCAGCAATCCGGCAGCGTTGCCGTATAAAACGCGTTGTTTATCCCCATCCGCCAGGGATGAGCAATCCACCCGGCCGCGCTCGTAGCCGAAATCGAAGATCGGGTAATCCGACCCGTAAATCACCCGGTCAACGCCGGCCGTTTCCACCAGCCACTCCAGCACGCCCGGAACCATCCGGCTGGAGCCGAGATCCAGAAACAGGTTGGGATGTTCGCGGCAGGCGGCGGCCAGTTGGCGTCCGATACCGTCGCGCAAGTTGATACCGCCGGCATGCGCCGCCAGAAATTTTACGCTTGGGTAACGCCGGCAAAAATTCAGCCACACTTCCGCCTGGTCGCCAGCGTGGATCAAGATCGGCCAGCCGCGCCGGTCGGCGTATTCCAGGGCGCCGGCATAACCTGCATCAGCCAGGGAGGATTTATGAAGGTCGGCGTGAAACTTGAATCCGCGAAAAGACGGATTGCCGCCATGGCGCTGGATTTCATCCTGAATTTCTGCCGGATGCTTGGGATCAACGGTAATATAACCGTACAGGCGCTCAGGCTGCCGCCGGCAAGCCTCGGCCACGGCGGCATTACCGGCGGAGACCGCCCCATAACAGGCGTCAATGGACGTCAACAACGCGCGTTCAATGCCACAGCGGTCCATTTCGGCGATGATCCCGCCGGCATCGCCCGGCCCGCAAACTGAAAGCTGCCAGCGGCCGTAATGGACATGCATGTCAATGGCCGGCCAAGCCCGGCTAGCGGCGCTGCCAGGGCGAGTTGCCGGTTGCGGCAACCCCAGCAAACGTCGTAAATTGCCGCTCTGAATATCCTGCCGGTCGTTTTTAGACAAGGCGGCAAATTCCGTTTGCGACAATACACCGCCGGCGAAGGCCATGGGGCTGTTGCTGCCGAATAACAAACGCCGGCCGAAACCGCCCTGGCATAACCGCTCCAATTCGCCCGGTACGCTCAACCGGCTGATTTCGAGGTGGAGATTGGGACAATCCGCCAGCAGCCGGTCATACAGTCGCGGCGCGATAACGGCGGGCCCGACAACCGCCACCGGCAGACCGGGGAAAGCCATGCACAAGGCGCGGATTCCGTCCCAGTCAATGGATTCATCGTTCCAATGACCGATCTCGAAATCCACGAACAAAAGCGGATGCGGCTGCCGGAGCAGGGTTTCGGCGATACCGTCCAGACACCATGGGCGAACGGAAAAATGCCCGGCGCGGGGGAATATCCGCGCGCAGGAAATGTTTTCGCAGCGCATGATCAACAGGGCATCGGCAAGCGCAGGATCGCCTGGGACCAGTGTCAAGCACGGATGCAGCCGCGGCTTGCCGGCGATTTCGTCCAGCATCAGTCGGTTGCCCAGATCCGGGCCGCATTCCCGCGCCAGTACGCTGTAAACCAACGCCTCGCCGATGCCAGCGCGATCCATGTAATCCAGCAATTCATCAGCGGTTTGAAGAGCTGGATATATTCCGGCTGCAAATCGGCCCAGCCCGATATTGGCGTCAAACACCGCGCTTTTATTCCATTCCAATTTATTTATCATGCTTGCGCTTTCCGGGCTGTCATTTTTAAAAATCTTTGCGCATTGACGCCAGAATCATGGACTAATGCAAACATTTGACAATTTTTCCAATTAAAGTTTAATCTCCCAAAGATATCCGCTGCGGTACGGATTGTCGTTTTCGCCCGCATATATTACCCCGTCCGGCGTAATCGCCACGTCATGCACTTGCCAGCAGACGTCCTCTCCGGCGCGCACTTCGCCCAGTAACTCGTATTTTTCGGCGCGCGGATCAAATTTCAGCAACTGGCAGGCGCCATCGCGGCCCACTACCCCATACGCCATGCCATCCGGCCCCAGGCGCAACGACGCCAGCCGGCTGCGCCGGCCGTCAATCGGCGTGCCGATCAACCTGCCCATACCGGTATCCAAATCAACGCGGTAAATGGAACCGTTGCCGCCGCTGGCGAACAGTTTGCCCTGCCCGAGATGGAACAGCCCTTCGACCTTTTCGTATCCGTAAGCGCCGTCCGGACGCGGCAGGCCGGCGTTGTAATACACTATTTTGTCCTGGCAGACGTCATAACGGCATAACCGATGGGAATCAGCTCCCGGCAAGGACTGCCAGGCCCGGGTAAGCGACCATCCGCTCCAGGCATTGCCGTCATCATCCAGTTCAATGTTTTCCCCCTGCCCCATGGCCATGCCGCTGCCGATTAGCCCCAAATCGCGCGTTTCACCGGTGATCAGGTTATACGAAAACATGCGTTCCGGGGTAAAAGTGTTGCCGTAAATCATATCGCGTTCCTGGTCCAGGCAGATGGACTGGATGTAATGATGCGGCAGCGGTACCGTTAATTTGCAGATTTCGCCGTTTGTCGGATTGTAGCGGATGAGGGCGCCCCCCGGGGCTTCCCAGTAGCGGTCTATGTCATGCAGCAAGGCCGTGGCGGCATACAGGCAACCGTCCTTGACGCGCAATTCGAGCGACCGGTGGAATTTGGCGTCAAACGGATTGCGGACGCGCGCGTAGCCGCAATCCACGAATTTTTGCGAACTGCGGTCATAGGCGTAAAAGATATCCGCCGCGAAGGAAGTTATCCCGCAATGCACCCGGTCGTTTGCCGGAACATGGCGGCAGCAATCGAAACTGATCCAGCCTTTGCGCCATTTCTCATTTTTAATGAAATCGTCGTAATTCCAGCGATCCAGAACTTCCGTTTTCCATTGATCGCCATATCTTTCATCCAGCAATTTCAACGCCCGAACTTGCATATGCGCATCCTTTTGCTCTAAAATCTCGTTTAACTCAAGTTTCGCGACATTGTTCAGCATTCTCATGCCGGATTACCTCCCGGACGGCGGCGCCATACTGCCGTTGGGTGGCAGGTACGCTCCGGCACAATTTCCCATGTGTTAATTAGCGGCATCCTCGCTCAGCGGCAGGACTCCCGGGGCTTTTGCCTGGAAACGGGCAGCGCGGTTTTTATTGCGGGCGGTCATCCACCGTAAGCATGGCGCAATCGTGCGGGCCCAGCGGCACGCGCAACCGCACCACGCCCGGCGCGGCGGCGATTGTTTCAAACGCGCGGTCGCAGCGGATGCGGGCTGGGGCGGCGCCCCGCAGGCGGATGGTGATTTCCGGCGCGATGGCCGCCGCTTCTTCCGGATGGCGGTCTTCCGCGATGACGATCCGCGCCCGCCCGTCCGTGTCCCGGAAGCCGATCAGTTTGCCGGCGGTGGCTTCCACTTCCGGCCGCCCCACCTGCCGCAAAACCAGCGCCATTGCCCGGTTCATCAGCCGGCTCAAGCTGGCTTTGCCGTAGCTGATGACCACATCCCCGGTTTCGCGCCGCACGTCGGTGGGCGCAATGGTGAACAGCGCCGTGCGCCCCCAGCGCGTCCGGTGCATCACCAGCGCCGGCGCCCGCGGGCGGCCCCGGGCATCCAATCCCTCGATCAGGGCCTGCGCGCC
Organism: uncultured Verrucomicrobiota bacterium; assembly: GCA_964650945.1. GTDB lineage: Bacteria > Verrucomicrobiota > Kiritimatiellia > JAAZAB01 > JAAZAB01 > JAXGPF01. The sequence continues at coordinate 16,671 of CAZYXU010000017.1, forward strand.
CCGGCATTGATAGGCGGCGCGGCAGCGGTCATGCCCGATTGTTTCGCGCATTTCCCGGAGTTCCGCCCAGGGCGCCGCCCGCGCCGCGGCGGGATTGACCCGCAAACCGCGCAAGGTGACCGCCCGCCGCAAGGGCGCCACGCCGAACAAATCCTCCAGGCCGGGCACGGTTTCAAATGCAACCAGGCTCATCCCCGCGGCATGCGCCTTGCAAATGGCCGCCCGGTCGGCATCGCGCAAGCCGGCCAGCGGCGGCAGGACCAGCGTATGGACATTCGCCGCCGCGAGGCGGCCAAGCTGTTCCAGATCCACGATAAATCCGGCGCATTGGCTGTCCATGCGCGCCTGTTCATACGCGAACGCCACGCATTCTTCGGCAGTATTGTAGATATCGCCGAAAAACACCGGCGCTTTCCCATCCCGTAAATAACGGCGCCGATAACGATCCAAGGTGTCGGGATGTTCCCGGCAGGCGCGGCGGCTGTAAACGAAGGCCGCCGTCCGCAAGGGCTTTTGCGGTCGCACGCGCCGGATCACCGCCCAGGCCGACAAGAATTCCGCAAACTGGTCCCGATCCCAATGCTTGGGTTGGAACCCGTTGTCGCGCCAGAACTCGAACCCGCGGGCGCCAAACCAGACGGCCGCGTAGGCATACTCGAAAAATCGCTTGCGGAAACACCGGGCCGGGGGATAGGCGCGGGCATAGGGCGGACTGCCCAGCATGACATGAAAGTCCGCGGGGATGCCGGTCAGGGAATAAATTTCGGGATAGATGCGCAGTTCCGGGACTTCCATCTTCATGGCCGCCAACTGGAAGACATCGCGCTGGATGGGGTAGCCGCAGACACAGGCATAGCTCTCCAGGCGCATGGGCCCGTTGATCGCGCGCGTCCAACCGCTTTGCAAGTCGCGCCCCATGTAGTGCGGGAACCAGGCGGACTTATAGACCGAGCCATAGCACGGATATGGCGCAAACCAGCTCCACGCGCCCTGAAACCGCAACGCCCGCAGCCGGGCATGGGCCTGCGGGATATAGGTCTGCGCATACCAGCGGTTGAAGAATTCCAACCATGGTTTCCAGTGCGACTCCACCAGCGCCACGAATTGGTCCTCGGAAAGCCTGCCGGCTGCGCGGATGGCGTCCGCCGGCAGCCGGGGATCGCCGCGCGCCGCAAATTCGGGACCTTGGAGAAATTCCAGCAGGGCGTCAAACACTTCCAGGCGGCGTTGCGGCGTGGCGGAGCGCTGATACGCGCGCAGCTGCCACAAGTCGAACCGTCCGAGCAGCGCCATGGCGTACAAGAGATCGGCATGGCGGACGAGGTCGGGATGATCTTCCGGGGCGCTCTGCGCGCCGATCAACCATAACCACCATTTGCGGCGGTAGAGATGCAGCAGCGTCCAAGCGCGGTGTTTTTCGGCAAAGGGCGCGGGGAAGCCGTTGTGCCCCACATAATGGCCTTCGTCCACCGCGCGGCCCAGCCAGGGATCGAAGGGGTCGGCCGCCGAAACGAAATCGCTCGACTCATAAAAAAGCAACTCCGGCAACCCGGAAGCCTGCGGCGGCGCCGGCGCGGACGGATCACGGGGCATGATTTCGAAGGCGCGCCGGATTTCCGCCAAAACGTGCGCGCCGCGGCGGAGCCGCGCCACCGCATGATAGACCCCTACCGGCAGTACGCCGGGCGTCCAGGGCGCGGAAACCAAAGTGCGCGCACCCAGTCCCCGCCGCCAGCGCCGCGCTGCCGCATCGCCGGCCGGGCGCAGCGCGCAAGACCGCGGCGGCTGCAGCGGCTGGCGGCAAGCATCCTCCAGCACCCATTCCGCCCGCACGCCGTCCGCGCAATCGTCCGCCAGCCGGTGCCGCGCCAGGATGGCGAACCGCGCGCGTTCGTCTTCCAAGAAATAATGATTGGCGCGGGCAAACGCCAGCGCCTGGGCCTGGCGCGGCGCGCGCGCCGGGATCATCCTGCAAACCGCCTTGTTTGCCGGCGAGCGGATATCCAGGAACACCTCCGCTGTCCGCAGCGGCGCGCCGGATGCCAGCACCCGCCCGCTCAACGGATCAACCCAGGCCTCCGTCGGCCCGCCCTTCATCCAGTTGCGCTCCTCCGCCTCGTAGTATTCGTAGCCGATAAAAACATTGGCATGTTCCGGCAATCGCGGCAAACGCACGATGCGCTCAACCGGGCATTCGATATCCGCCGGCGGCAGGCCGGGCGCCCGCCGATCCCAGTGCTCCTTCAGGCCGACCGCCCCGCGGAACAGATAATGGACCCCCAGGCAGCCGCCGCCCGGCCGTTCCAACCGCAAAAACGGATTGATCAGGCGCTCGTTCTGCCAGCGTAAACTGGCGGGGCCGCGGTAGCGCAACAGCACCGGGTCCGAGCGCTCCGCCGGGCCGCCGGTCAACCGCGCCGTGATCTGCACATGGTTGGCGTAAGCCAGGGCCTCCAGATGATAGTAAATGGGCGAGACTATCCCATTATGCTCCATGGGAAATTTTATGCGCACCGGCCGCCACCGCCTGGCCGGCGCCGGCGCGGCTTGCGCCCGGATGCAGACCTGCCGCAGCCAGAACGGACCGCGGGCGCCATTCTCGGTGGACCGATCGCGATCGAACGCGATGCTGCCGGGGGCGGAAAAGCGGGCGCGCTCATCCTGGCAGCAGCCGACCGGCGCCTGATCCTGGAACACCGTGAAAACGTTGCCGCGGACTTCCAGCCGGAGTTCCGTCCACGCATGCACGGCACGCGGTGTCGGATCGGTTTGCGTCGCCAGCAGTTGATCCCCGGCGGCATCGCATACCCCAAAAAGCGTGGCGCCGCCGGCGGCCGACCACTGGCGCTTGATGTAATAACCGGCTTGCCGGTCCGAATCGTAGCGGAAGAAAACATAACAGCCGGCGCCGGACGCGCCGGCATCGCCGCGACACTGCCAGCTCAGGGTGAAATCCCGCAGAGGGGGCGTCAGCGGCAGATGCTTGTTGCCCCAGCAAAGGATGTGATAGGCGCCGTTTTCAACCCAGCCATGCTGGTGAGCGCGATCCGAATGCCGCTCCACCAGCCAATCGCCGGGGTGCGCGCGCTCCGGGCAGGCGGCGAAATTATCCGTGAAAACATATTCCATAGAGCCAATTTCAAAACTAACGTTTTGAAAGAATTCAGAATGCAGGAGTCAGAATTCAGAATGATTGCAAGTGGCGTTAAATTAGCGCGTTACGTTGTCGTGTAATTCTGGCTGCCGAACACTGAACACCGAACACTGAACACTTTTGAATGAGACTCCATAGGCTAATTGCACTCGGCCCCCAGGGTGGACGCCAGCTCGCGCAGGTAAAACAACTTGCCCGGCAGCGTCGGCATGAAGGTCGAGGGAATCCACGGCGTCGGCGCATGGTGCAATGAAAGCCGGAAGGACATTCCCTGCCACATCATCCCGCGCCCCAACGCGCCGTCACAGCCGCCGATGATGTAATCCGACTGCAAAAACAGGCCCGGGCCGATGGTGTTGGCGAAGGCCGGCACCAGCGTGGTTCGGCTCTTGAAACTGGTGATGGCGTTTTGCTCGACGGTCAGCGGATGCAGCCGCGCCCCCAACCGGTAGCACTGCTTTTTCCAGTCCGCAACGGATTTGAATTCGGCGGCGAAATGCGGCTCCCAGAAGGCGATGTGGCAGACGCGGCCGATACCGAACACCGTCACCAGCCGCGCGCCCTCCTGGCGCAGCGCGGCAATGCGCGCCGGGTACTGCGGCAACAAATCGCGCGTGGCAAAACAGCGTTGGCCCCGCGGCACGGTCAGCCGGCCCAGCGGCCCGTAAAAAGCCGACTCCATGGCGTTCTGGAACGCGCCCGGATCGCGCGCAGGCAGGGTGTCTCCCCGGCGGTCGGCCCACTCGTCCATGTTAAATCCATACACATGCCGGCAGTCCACATTCCAGGCCTTCAGGAAAAACACCGCCCAGCGGTACATGCCCATCGGCCCGACCGGCAGGATGAAGACGATTTTCCGGCCGGCATCCCGGGCATTGCAGATTTCCATGGCGATTTCATGCCCCATCATCGTGTCAAAATCCGCCAGGGTCTCGCAGGCGGTCGGCACGAACTCGCGATGCCACCATTTTTCACGGCGGGCCACCCGGCCGGCGGGCAGCGCGCAAATCCGGTCGAACTCCGCGAGATTCCAGCCGCGCGGGAAAAAACCGTCCAGCAAGGAACCTTTGATCGTGGTCATCAAGTCAATTTTTTTCATTGTATCTCCATTTTTCCGCCAGTGGGCAATCCCCGCATAGAACCACTACCGTACAACATCAGCGTATTAAAATATTGTTTTTTAACGATTTGTCAACATCATCCTTGCCGCATTCAATCTTTCGGATTAACATTTGCGCGCGATTGTGATAGTTTTGAAATACTATGGTTGTGATGATTGTCTGAAAAATGCAACCCAAACCCAAACCGCGCAAAAAAACCGCGCCGCCCGCCGGCACCCGGCCGGCTCCGGCCCCGGCATCTCTGCCGGCTGCAGCCGCCGGCGCCGCGCCGTTGTTTTTCAACCGCGAGTTGAGCTGGCTGGAGTTCAATGCCCGCATCCTGCACGAGGCGGAAGACGCGCGCAACCCGCTCCTGGAGCGGCTGAAATTCCTGGGGATCTTTTCCTCCAACCTGGACGAGTTCTTCATGAAACGCGTGGGCGGACTGAAACGCCAGGTGGCGGCCGGCACCCTGCGCCGCTCGCTGGACGGCCGGACGCCGAGCCAGCAACTCGCCGCCATCCGCGCCGCCATCCCGCCCATGTTGCGGCGCCAGGCGGAATGTTTCAGCGGCGCGCTGTTGCCGGCGCTGCGCGCGGAAAATATTTACCTCATGGATTGGGCCAGCCTGGACAACGCCGGGCAACTCGCCGCCATCCGCTACTTCCAGACCCGCGTCTTCCCGGTGCTGACCCCGCTGGTGGTTGACCCCGCCCACCCCTTCCCTTTTATCTCCAATCTTTCCTCCTCGCTGGGCGTCTTGCTGCGGAACCCGGAGAGCCGCGAAGAAAGTTTCGCGCGGGTCAAGATCCCGGAAGTGCTCCCGCAATGGGTGCGCCTCGAGTTGCCCGACAACGGCGGCAAAATCCGGTTTGTCAGCCTGCCGGACCTGATCCGGCACAACCTGGAAGCGCTTTTCCCCAACATGGAAATTTTCCAGGTCATGCCATTCCGCATCACCCGCAACGCCGATATGGAGCGGGACGAGGAGGATGCCGACGACCTGCTGGAATTCGTCGAGCAGGAAGTCCGCCAGCGGCGCTTTGAAAATGCGGTGCGCATGGAACATGCGCCCGCTCCCAACTCCGCCATACTGGCGCTGCTGATGCGCGAATTGGGGCTGGAAGCGGACGATGTTTACGAAATGCCCGGCATCCTGGATCATACCGCCCTGATGCCCATCGCCGCGCTCGCGGCGCCGGAATTGCGCCATGTGCCCTGGACGCCGGTCTGCCCGCCGGCGTTGCGGGAAGCCGGCGCCGATATTTTCTCCGCCATCCGCAAACATGACATTCTGGTCCACCATCCCTACGAGGATTTTAACGACAGCGTCGAGCGGTTCATCCGCCAGGCGGCGGACGACCCCCGGGTGCTGGCCATCAAGATGGCCGTGTACCGGACGGAAGAACAAAGCCCGTTCATGCGCACGCTCATCCGCGCGGCGGAAGCGGGCAAGCAGATCGTCTGCCTGGTGGAGTTGCAGGCGCGTTTCGACGAAGAACGCAACATTTATTGGGCGCAGGCCATGGAGCAGGCCGGCATCCACGTGGTTTACGGCATGGTTGGCTTGAAGACGCACGCCAAAATCGCCATGGTCATCCGCGATGAATCCGTCGGCATCCGCTGCTACGCGCACATCGGCACCGGCAATTACCATACGCAAACCGCGCGCCTTTACACCGACTTGAGCCTGCTCACCTGCCGCCAGGAAATCACCGATGACCTGGTGGCGCTGTTCAACCACCTCACGGGCCGGTCCATGAATTGCGAGTATCGCCAGCTCCTGGTGGCCCCGGTCAACATGCGCGACCGGTTCCTGGCGCTGATCCGGCGTGAAATCGCGCACCAGCAGGCCGGCCGCCCTGCGCAGATCACCGCCAAGATGAACAGCCTGGAGGATGACGTCATCTGCCAGGCGCTTTACGAAGCCTCCCGGGCCGGCGTGCGCGTGGATTTGATTGTCCGCGGCTTCTGCTGCCTGATTCCGGGCCGGCCGGGCTTGAGCGAGAACATCCGGGTGATTTCCATCATTGGCCGGTTCCTCGAGCACTCGCGCATATTTTACTTCCGCAATGGGGCGTCCGACCCGGCGGACGGCGAATTTTTCATCGGCTCCGCCGACTGGATGTACCGCAACCTGCTGGCGCGCGTGGAGGTGGTCGCGCCGATCGCCGCGCGCAGCCTGCGGGAAAAATGCCTGGAAATCATGAAAATCATGCTCAACGACCAACGCCAGTCATGGCAATTGCTGCCGGATGGTTCATATCGCCAGGCGCCGCCGGACCAGGCCCAGGCCGATTCCGGCACCCACCAGGTATTGATGAATCTGACCGGGCAACGCGCGGCCGCGCCCGCAAGCGCAATATGATTGTCTCGCCAAGATCGTCGTTGGCGGAGCGAGTCGTCACCCATCGGATGAAACGCAGGTTACGCCCGACATCATGTCAACGCCTATGAAAATTATGCTGATCGGCGATATCCACGCCAACCTGGCGGCACTGGCGGCGGTCCTGCGCGAGGGCGCCGGGCAAAACATCCGTGAAATCTGGAATGTCGGGGATGCCGTCGGCTACGGTCCATTTCCCAACGAAGCGCTCGCAATGCTGCGCCAGCCGCGGATTTTGAGCATTGCCGGCAATTGCGATATCAAAGCGTTAAAAGCATGCGCCGCCGCGCCGCGCCACCGCCGCCACCCGGAAAAGCAACTGGCGTTTACCTGGACACAGGCGCAACTAACGGCGGAAAACCGCGCTTTCCTGAAGTCCCTGCCCCGGGAACGCCGCCTGCGCCGGGCGGGCCGGCGCATCCTGTTGACCCATGGCAGCCCTGAATCCAACAAGGAATACGTGGATAACGAAACACCCGGATTGCGCCTGCGGCAACTGGCCCGCACCGCGTTGGCGGAGATTGTGATCTGCGGCCATGCCCACCGCCCCTTCAAGAAAAAAGTCGCCGGGGTATGGTTCATTAACACCGGGAGCGTGGGCCGGCCGGATGACGGCGACCCCCGCGCCTGTTACGCCATCCTGGAATTAACACCTGACGTCACGCGCATCCGGCATCACCGGGTGGCTTACGACCTGGAGCCGACGCTGGCCGCTTTGCGCCGCCATCGTCTGCCCGCCGCCTTTGCCCGGATGTTTGCGCATGGGCTCGATTTCGAGCAGGCCGCGGCGCCAGCGATGGCGGCGCGGAGTTCCCCGAAAAAGCCCGCTTGACAATCCGCCCGCTCAACATACAGTAAGACCCGGCTATTTTTACCTTAACGTATGCGGAAATTGACTTGCCTCCCCGCCTGGTCCGCATTCGCGGTGGTTGCGTAAACCGGCGCAACCGGGCGGAATATTGCAAAGGCCGGAACGGAAATGAACGATAGCATCCCGCGCGGCCGGCCAACTCGCCGGGCTTTCCTGGATTTGGGCACGAATGCCGCGCGCCTGGCCGTGTACGCCATCCGGGCCCAGGCGCCGCCCGCCCTGATTGCGGAGCGGCGGATGGTCACGCGCCTGGGCGCGGGAACGGTCCGTAAAAATCTGTCCGAACCCGCCATGCGCCGCGCACTCGCCGCCGCGCGCCGGTTGGCGGCCGCCGCCCGGCGCTTGCGCGCGCCCTTGACCGCCGTGGCCACCGCCGCGGTGCGCGATTGCGCCAACCGCTCGGAATTCCGCGCGCGGTTTCAGGCCGCCGCCGGCGTGCCGCTGCAAATAATCAGCGGCCGCCGCGAAGCCCGGCTGATTTACCGGGCCTTGTCGGGATCCATTCCCGCCGACCCGCCAACCCTGATGCTGGACATCGGCGGCGGCAGCACGGAATTGATTGTCGGCACATCCAACCGGATTTGCGCCGCCATCTCCCTGCCGCTGGGCGCCGTGCGGCTGGCGGAAATCTTCCCGCACATCATGCGCGCCGAACCGATCCCCGGCGCGGTTTACCGTAAAATGCAACGATATATCCGGCAGGCTGCGGGCGCGCGCATCTCGGCCTTGCGCCGCCATGGCGCCGTCGCCGCCATCGGCGTCGGCGGCGCCACCGGCGCCATGGCCGCCCTGCTGGCCGCCCGGCATCCCGCTCCGGCGGCCGAGGCCGCCGGCCCCATGGTCACCGCCGCCCTGCCGGACCGCCTGGCGGAGCAATTGCGCCGGCTGCCGCTGGCGCAGCGCCGCTGCCTGCCCGGGATGACTCCTGACCGCGCGGACATCATCCTGGCCGGCATGGCCATCCTGGCGGTGATCCTGCGCGACCTGCGCATCCGGCGCCTGCGCATCAGCCGCTGCGGCCTGCGCGACGGCCTGCTGGCGGAAATCATGCCAACCGGCGGGCGGCATCCACCGCCAGCCGCGCCAGTTCGGCGTCCGGCGGCGGTGCGGGCAAGTCCAGTAATCGGGCACGCGCGGCGGCATCCACCGCCAGAATGCGCAGATCGAATTCCGCCGGCGCCGCATGCGCCGTCTCGAAACGCGGCGTCCGCAGGTTGGCTTCCGCCGGCGCGGTAATGGCGGCGCGGTACAGCCAGAGCTGGCAGGCGTACCGCCGGCGCAAGGCATCGTCCGGTTCCCCGGAAAACTTATAATCCACCAGCCGCCACCGACCGGCGGCATGGTAAAGCAAATCCAACTTGCCGTCCGCCACCACGGTCCAGCCGCCATGTTCGAACCGGGCGACAAACGGCATTTCGCGGATGACCGCATCCGCCGCGCGCAAGTCGGGCGCCAGCGACTCCGCCGCCGCGCTGATTTCCCCGGCAAATTCCGCCGGCGCCGATGGATCGATGAAGGCGAGCAATTTGGCCGCCTGCCCGGCCGGCGCCCGGGCATAATCCCACCTTTCCATGGCCGCATGTTTGACGCTGCCCGCTTGCGCGGCCGGACCGTCATGCCGGCTGCCATCGCCCGTATCCGCCATGCCGGCCGCGCGACAGACACCCGTCCAATCCCCGCCGGCCGGCAACCGCGGCGGCGCCGCGGGATCGGCCATGGCTGCCGCCAGCATGGTGGCGGGCAGCCTTAAAAATTTCGGGGCGGCGGATACGCGGCCGGAAGCGGCGGACGATGCCGCCGCCAGCATGGCCGCCGTGGGAATAAAAGGCGGCGCCGCGGCGCCGGCAGCGGCCGGCAAATCCGTGTAGGCGCGCACTCTCATCAAATTCTTTTCGGCCGGCGGCGCATCCGCCAACGTTTCCAGGTAGCGGTTGATCCACTCGCGCCAGGCGGCCGATTTGCCGGGCTGGCGGGGATTTTCCCCGGACAGCACGAGCAGGTCGCGCGCGCGCGTGATGGCCACGTAAAACAGGCGGCGATGTTCGGCTTCCTGCTCTTCCTGGCGGCGCGCGGACGCCAGGTCATACAGGTAACCGCGGCGTTTCGCCGGCCGGCCGTTTTCGTCCGGCAATGGCAGGCAACCGGTCAGGGCGGGCTGGCCGTCCTGCGCAGCAATTTGCAGCGCGGCATATTCGCGGCGCAAATTGCGGCGCAAATCCGGCACAAACACCACCGGGAAGGTCAGTCCCTTGGCGGCATGCACGGTGCAGATGCGCACGGCATCATCCGCGGCATCGAACAAGGCGGCATCCGGCTCCTCGTCGGCATTAATGGCGGCTTGGAGCCAGCGGGCGGCGGCGGACAGGTCCGCGGATTCCCGGCAGGCGAAATCCCTGATCATCGTCAGGCACTTGCGCAGGTTGGCCAATTGCTGGGCGCCGTTGAATCCGCCGGCCGCCGCCGCATCAAATCCGGTCAGTTGCACGGCCGTCCGCGCCAAATCCACTACCGGCACGCGGCCGGCCAGCGCGCGCAATTCTCCCAGAACCGCGACTGCGCGCAGGTAAGCGGCCGCATCCTCCGGCGCGGATTCCGCGCGCAAGCGCGCGGCCTGGGCGGCGGCTTCCGCCGGACCGGCGGTCAAGGCCGCCAGCAGGCGCCGGACATTCAATCCCGCCCCAGCCTCCCACGCCAGGATGGCCAAGGCCGGATCGGACAATCCTACCCAGGGGGAACGCGCCAGCGCCAGCAGGGCGCCGTCATCTTCCGGACGCGCCAGCCAGGCCAGCAAGGCGGCCAGATCCTTGACCACCGGCCTGAAGAAAAACGCCTTGCCCTTGCCGCCGGTAGTGAACGGAATGCCCCACTCCCGCAAGGCGGCCTCATAAACCGGTTGATGCGTGGTCGCGCGCAGAAGGATGGCGATATCCCGATGGCGGTAGGCCCGCCGCGCCGGCGCCCACCCGCGGGCTGCCTCATCCCAGATAAACGGCGGCCGCCACCCGGCGCCGGCTTGCGGATCGCAAAGCAGCCGGATACGCGCCGCCAGCGCCCGCGCCTCCAGCGAAACGCGGCATGCATGGGCAGCCTGCCAGCCCGCCCAGGGCGCCGCCCCATTCGCCGCCAACTGCTCCAAGTGCGCGGCGGTAATTTGGAAACGCCGGACCGGCGCGTCAGCCCCGGGCACGTCCACCATTTCGCGTAAATCGCCGGCATATTCCCATGGCGGCAGCAGCAACTCGACATTCGGGCCGCGCGTGCCGGCCTGGTCCGCCGCCGGGCAAGGAGTCAAACGATCCGCTTCGGCATAATTCGCGCCAAACACATCCGGCGAGGCCGCGATGCGGTTGATCCACTCCAACAGATGACGCTGGCTGCGGTAACTGACAGTCAAAGGAACACGCAGGCAATTTTCAGGCGGCAGGCCGGCGGTGAGACTGTCAATGCTGGCGGGATCCGCCCCGCGCCAGGCGTGGATGGTTTGCTTCGCGTCGCCGCAAGCCACGAGCGCCGCGCCGCCTAACCGCCAGAGTGCGCGCAGCATTTGATTTTGCAACGGCGAATTGTCCTGCGCCTCGTCCACGATCAACACGGCGACCCTGTCGGTGATTTCCGCCCGGCTGGTTGGCGACTGCAGCAGGCCGGCGGTTTTCATGAGCAAGTCGTCAAAATCCAGCGCCCCGGCGGCCTGTTTTTCCCGCGCATACGCATGCGCCGCCGCGGCCGCCAATGCCGTTAAATCCTCCAGGTACGGCGCCACCTGCAGGCTTTCCGCATATGCGGCCATAACGAGCAAGCGGGCCTTGATCGCCTGGCGCAATTCCACCGCCGCCCTCCCCCAATTGCCTCCGGCGAGCGGCAGCAACTCCAGCGCCTGTTGCGCAACCGCCAACGGCGGCGCATCTTCCGGCAGGCCGCGCAAGCATTGTTCCAGGGCGGCGCGCATGGCGGCGGCGTTTTTCCCCAATTTATTCCCAGCGGCAAATGCTTCCAGGAGCGCGGCTGATCCGGCAATGCCGGCGCGGGTGGGCGGCGGCGGGAGCGGCGCGGCCAGGCGGTCGGCCCCGGCCAAATCCAGGCCCAAGGTGCGGCTGCGCCGCAATAAATCAGTCAGGATCGTCACCAGCCGGCCGACGGAGAGGCCGCGGCACAGTTCTCCCAGCCGGTGGGCGCCGGCATCCGGCTGCGCCAGACGTTCCAAGACCGTGCGGGTGACGGCCGCCCGGCAGAGCTGTAGCGCCGGGCTTTCATCCAAAACCTGGAACAGCGGCGGGACGCCGACGCGCAGGGCATTTTCCGCGAGCAAGCGCTGGGCAAAGGCATGGATGGTGGAGATATGCGCCCCGGCCAGCCGCCGCAGCAGTCCCCAGTAAAACGGCGCCTGCTCCGGCGGCGCGGCGGCCAGGCGCTCTTCCAGCGCCGCATGAATGCGCTCGCGCATTTCCGCGGCGGCGTTGCGGGCGAAGGTCAGCATGACGATTTCCCGGCAATCCAGCGCGCCCGCGGGCGATGGCGCGAAAATCGCTCCCGGCGGCGCGGCCTGACCGATGGCGGTATCCGGGTACGGCAGGTTTAAAATCAGGGCCTGGTAAAGGCCGGTAACCTGGTAAGTCTTGCCGGCGCCGGCGGAAGCGTGGAAAACCGTATTGATCGGGCGGTTCATCAGGGTTCCTCCTCGCCGGACTCGGCGGCCGCGGCGGCGAGCACGCCGGGCTGAAACCGGCAAATCCGGTCGAACGGACAATAATCGCAAGTAGCGGCGGCCACCAGGAAACACCCCTGTTCCAGCCGGCGCAAGACGGCAAACACGCTGGCGGCAAATGCTTCCGGCAATGAAGAATATGGCGGAGGACAGATCCGCCGCAATGTTTCCGGGCTCAGCGGCGCGCCATCCAGCCCCAGCAATTCACCCCGGAACTGCCGCTGCAAATCATCGTCCGCATCGCGATACCCCAAATACAGCATGCGGACCGGCGGCGCGGCGGCGCCGGCAAGTCCGCCCGTGAACCGCGCCGCCGCCGCCATGGCGTAAACCGGCATCTGGCAATCGCGGGCGGCGGCGATATTTTCCGCCAATATTTCCGGCCGGCCCCGGCCGCGCGCCGTTTTCTTGTAATCCACCACCAGCACCGCGCTCAAGGCATACGGAGCGGCGGCGGAGAAAAGCAGGTCCACGCGGTCAATCTTGCCATGCAGCCGCAGCCGGCGCGCGCCGTCCGCCGGATCGTGCAATTCCACATCCGGCGCTCCGGAGGATTGATTCCCAAACTCGTATTCCACCAGGGCGCTGCAGCGCCGGAACTCCGGATTCGCGGCATCCGCCGCCAATTGCGCATCCAGCAACTTGTTGACCGCCAATTCCACGCGGCGCCATTCCACAGCGGCCGCCGCCGGCAGGCCCATGCGCCAGCCGGCAAACGCCGCCGGCAGACGCGCGGCGGCCCTGGCCGGATCCGGACCATCCTGCCAGGCCCGCCGCAAACCGGCGATCAGCGCTGTAAAAAACTCGCGATACCGCGGCGCCAACGCTTGGTCCAGGCAGGCGGCGGGAAATTGTTCCGGCAGAGCCGCAACCGGCGCGGCCGGCGCGCACACCCAGCCGCCATCCGCGGCGCGCCCCACCCATACCGGCCGGCGCAAGGCTGAAAATTCCCCGCGCAAAGGCGTCGAAAACATCCGGGCGGCGGCATCGGGTTCGGCGTCCATGAAAAAATGCAGGCCCAATTTCATGATTTCATGCACCAGCCGGCCGTAATCCATGGCATCCGCTTCCAACTCGTTGACCGCCTGTTCGCGCACGCCCAGGACTTCTTCGAGGAAATAACGATACGGGCAGTTCACCAGTTTCTGCAGCGACGTCACACTGAGGCGCGCCGGGGCATCCGCGTCGGCGGGTTGCAACTTGCGCCACAAGTCCGGCGGCAACGCGCCGGCGTAGCGCAGGATGCCGCTGGCAGCCGGGCCGAACGGGTCGCCGCCCGCGGCGGGCGCGGCAGCCAAGGCGGGCGGCCGGTTCAGGCCGGCAAGAATTCCATCCTGCCGCTGGAAATATTCCTGGCGCGCGGCATCCACGGCAAGGGCGTGCTGGATTTGCAAATCAACCCGGCCCGGCGGCGGCGCGCCGTCATCCAAGGCAGCCGGCGCCGCGGGCGGGCGCAAGACGAGGCTCTGGCGGGACTCGTCGGCCGCGCAACACAGCGCCAGCGGCAGCGCTCCCAGGAACGACTCCCCGGCAAACGGCTGGCGCTGCGCCGGAACCAGCGCGCGCTGCTTCCGCCACTGCGCGCCGAAAATTTCCGGCGCAACCCGGATGCGCCATTGGTCGTAATCGTCCGGGGGGACATCCGGGTCAGCGCCCAGCGCCGGCCAGCCGGCCAGGCGCCACAAGGCGCTGAAAAAAACCGAAGGCGCCAGCGGGGCGCCGCTTTCATCCACCGCCATGCGCGAGAAGACCAGGGTTTGCCGGGCCGCCGCCATGGCTGTCAGCAAGAGCAGGTTTTCCTGGCTGTGGCGCGCGGCGGACAGCGGCAGGGCGGCGCGGGCCAGCGGAGCGCCGTCCGCCGCCAGCCGCTCCCGCAATGCGAATAATTCGCGGTCGGAAAACAGCGGGCTTTGTGCGGGGATGACGGGGAAGGCGCCGGCATTCAGGCCGGCGAGCATCACCATTTCAAAATCCAGGCCGGCGATGTCGAAGGGGCTGAGCACCCATACCCCGGCATCGTCGGCCACCGGATCTTCCAAAGTCAGGTTGCTTAAGGCGCGCATTAAAATACCGGCGGCATCCGCCCATCCGCCGGCGGCGGAGGCATGGTGTTTTTGCAAGAGGCGCAGCGCCTCCTGCAATGCGGCATAGCCGCGTTGGTTGGCCAGGTATGCCGCCGACACTGGGCCATCCGGCGGACCGGCCGCCAGCCGGCCGGCGACATCCAGGCGCCGGCAGCGTTCCATCAGATCTTCCAGGGCCGCCGCCAGGTTCGGCGGATCAGGCTGGCCCGCGGCAAGGGCTAAAACCTGACCGGCCGCCCGCGCCCAGGCGCCAGGCTGGCCGCCGGACGGACGCCAATCCCGGAAACGGGCGCGGAGCCGCGCCGCATCCAGCACGGTCTCGGCCCCAACCGCCTCGATGGCCTTGGCCAGCGCGCCGGGAGCGATCTCCGCCCCCAGTACGCCGGTCCAATCCAGCCAGGGGGAATGCAACAAGTCAACCAGGGCATTCCGCGACCGGGATTGGGAAAACCTCGCCAGGTTCAAGACCGTCTGCACCACCGGCAATGAGCTCAGCGGAGCGCCGCGGCGGAAATAAAAGGGGATGCCGAACCGGCTGAAAACGTTGACCACGGCATCGGCATAATCGCCGGGTTGGCGGAGCACGAGGGCGATCTGGCCCGGCCGCAGCGGCCGGTTCCGGCGGCATGTGGCCCAGACGATCCGCCGGGCCATGTCCTCCACTTCGCCATAGACGCCCAGCGAAGCGGAAAAGGCCACATGCGCGCGCGCCGGCGCGGCCAGTTCCGGATCGCGCATGGCGAGGCCCTCGCGCAAATCCAGGAGCGCTTCGATCCGGCGGCTGGTCGGCGGCGCGTGATAATTCCGCCAATCTTCGTCATCCCGGCGGCCGCCGAAAATCACCGTGCCGGTTTGCGCCAGCAGGTTGCCGCCCCACCAGTCCTGTTCATGTTCGTCCAGCACGTAAGACACCCGCACCCGCGCGGCGCCCAGGCGTCCGGCCAGCGCCTGGACCACCAGTTCCAGGAACGGCGGCAGCCAGCGCACTCCGGCGAACAAAACGGCATCCGCGCCGCGCAGACAGTCCGGCCAATCAGCCGTCGGTCCGCGCAGCAATGCCAAAATGGCGGCATTGGCTTCCGCCTCGGCGGCCAGGGATTGCCGATGGGCAACCACCGTGAATACCCGGTACATTTCCGCCAGGTGGCGGTAATGATGGCCGGCGGGCGCAGCGGCCAGCAGGCGGAGCAAAGCGGGGGCGCGGTCGGCCAGCGGATCCAGGTAATCCATCAATTGGGACAGGACATCTTCCACCGCGGCGGCCGTTAAAACGGCCGGGCCGGGCCCGCACGGCGCGGCCTTGCGCCAGGCAGCGGCGGCGGCTTGCCGGCAAGCCGCCAGATCCAAGTCGCCCATGGGCCGCAACGGCGCGCCGCTGCCGGCCAGGAGGCCGGCGTGCTGGGCGGCGGCCAGGCAGACATCCAGAAAACCGGAAAGCGCCAGATGGCGCCGCCCGTCAATGAACGGGGAATCCGCCAGGCGGCGTTGCTGCCACTGGCGCAAGGCCATATAGGATGGATAGATGGTTAAGATTGGCATGCGGCAGCGGATGGAAGATTAAAGCATTAATTGGTTCAGGCGGACGATGGGCAGGAGCACGGCCAGCGCCACGAGCAGCACCACCAGGCCCACGATCAAGATCAAGCCCGGCTCCAGCAGCGCCAGGCGCCGCGCCGTCATCCGCTCCCAACGGCGCTGCAGCCGGTCGCCGGCATTATGCAAAACCCGCTCCAGGATGCCGCCGGATTCGCCGACGCCGATCCACCCGCCCAGCAGGATGCCCAGCGGCGGAATGCGTTCCAACACCGCCGCCAGGCTGGCGCCATGGCGTACGGCGGCCGCGGCCTCCTGGACCTGCGCCGCCAGCCAGCGGTTGCCGGTGGACTCCCCGGCCAGCGGCAGGGCTTCGACCAGCGCGACGCCGCCGGCCAGCAGCATTTCCAGGGTGCGCGTGAAGCGCAAGGCCGCCAGCGCACACCGGCTGGCGCCGATGACCGGCAAGGTCAGCAGCAACCCGTCCCACCGGCAGGCCGCCGCTTGATCCGTCCGCAGGCGGCGGCGCCAAAAATAGCATGCCAGCCCGGCCGCCAACGCCACCAGCGGCACGGCGATCATGACGGCATCCCCTACCCGCAGCATGGCGCGGGTCAGGGCGGGCAATTCAATGCGCGCATCGGCCATCAAGCGGCCGAAGCGCGGCAAAGCCACCCCCAGCAAGCCGACGGAGATCAGCAGGGCGAGGCCGGCGACCACTGCCGGATACAGCAGGGCGGTCAGCGCGCGCTCGCGCAGATTGCGCTGCTCATCCAGGAATCCGGCCAGGCGTTCCAGCACCACTGCCAGCGCGGCGGCGCGTTCACCGGCGGCCAGCACCGCGCATTCGCCGGTATCCGCGCGCCAGACCGCCGCGGCTTGCGCCAGGGACTCGCCGCCCCGCACGCGGTCGCGCACTTCCGCCAGGGCCGCGCGCGCGGGCAGCAAGTCGGGGGCGCGCAGCATGACTTCCAGCGCTTCCACCAAGGGCAGGCCGGCTTCCAAAAGCAACGCCATTTCGCGATAAAGCAGCGCGCGCGCCGCCCCGTCCAGACGCCGGCGGGCCTGCGCCGCCCCGGCGACCGGCGCGATTTTCTCCGTCATGATCCCCCGCCGCAGCAATTCCGCGCGCGCCTGCTTCAGGTCCGCCGCCTCCAGCAATCCCCGGCTTGCTCGGCCGGCCGCATCCAACCCGCGATATTCAAAAGTCATCATAACGGCAGTTCCCCGGGGCGCCGCAAAACGGCCGCGGCCGCGGCGGCGGCCGCTCCGTCGCCGGCGGCCGGCGGCGGCGCCGGGCTGGACGACAGCATTGCGGTAAATTCATCCTCCGACAAAACCGTTACGCCCAACTTGACCGCGCGGTCCAGTTTTGCGCCCGGATCGGCGCCGGCGACGACAAAATCGGTCCGGGCGGAAACGCCGGCCGCCACGCGTCCGCCGCGGCGGCGGATTTCAGCCTCCGCCTGGACCCGCGGCATGCGCAAAAGCGAACCGGTCAGCACAAAAGCCCGGCCGGCAAACCGGCGGTCGGCGGTCAGCGCATCCGGCAGCCGTTGCAGATTAACCCCCGCCTCCCGCAGGCGGCGGAGCAAGTCGGCGGTGCGCGGCGCGGCAAAATAATCCACAATACTCCGCGCGGCTACGGGCCCGAGATCGCGGATGGTCATCAACTGTTCCAGAGCGGCATGCGCCAGGGCATCCATCCCGTCGAAATGCTGTTCCAGCACCCGGGCCATCCCCAACCCCACCTGCCGGATACCCAGGGCAAAAATCAAGCTGCACAACGGACGCTGCCGCGCGGCCGCAATGCCGGCCAGGAGATTGTCCGCCGACTTGGCGCCCATGCGTTCCAACCCCGCCAGGGACTGGGCCGTCAGCCGGTACAAATCCGCCGGATCCTTCACCAGATCCCGGTCCACCAACTGGTCCACCAGCGCTTCCCCCAGGTTTTCAATATCCATGGCATTGCGCCCCGCGAAATGCATGATCCAGCGCTTGACCTGGGCCGGGCATTGCATGTTTTCGCAACGCCAGGCGATCTCCCCGGGCCGGCGGCTGATCGGCGCGCCGCAAGCGGGGCATTGCGCCGGCATGGCGAACACCCGCTCCGTGCCGGTGCGAGCCGCCGTATCCACGGCCGTCAACGCGGGGATGACATCGCCGGCTTTTTCAACCGTAACCAGGTCCCCGATCCGGATGTCGCGCCGGGCGATTTCATCGGCATTGTGCAGGGTAGCCCGCTCAATGGTGGAGCCCGCCAGCGCCACCGGCTCCAATTCGGCCACCGGCGTCAACACGCCCGTGCGCCCGACCTGGAGGGTGATATCGCGCAGGCGGGTGGCGGCACGGTCCGGGGCAAACTTGTAGGCCACGGCCCAACGGGGACTTTTAGCCGTAACCCCCAGGCGTTCATACAAAGCCATCTGGTTGAGCTTGATCACCGCGCCATCGGTTTCAAAGGGGAACTCCGCGCGGATCGCCTGCAAGGCATCAATGGCAGCCAGCAATGCCGGCAGATCCGGACATTCCCAGTACCGCGGCGGCGTGGGCAAACCCGCCTGCTGCAAATAGCGCAACAACTGCACATGCTCGTCCACGGCCAGCCCGGCCGTTTCGCCGCAGCCGTAAAAGATCGCCGCCAGCGGCCGCGCGGCCACCTGGCGCGCATCCAGCAATTTGAGCGAGCCGGCGGCGGCATTGCGCGGGTTGGCGAAGGGCGGCTCGCCGGCGGCGGCGCGCGTCCGGTTCAAATCCGCAAAACCGGCGCGGGGCATATAAACCTCGCCGCGCGCTTCCAGCACCGCCGGCGGGCGCGCGCCGGCCAGCCGCAGGGGGATGCTGCGGATCGTCCGCAGGTTGGCGGTGATGTCATCGCCAATCTCGCCGTTGCCGCGGCTGCTGCCGGCTGTCAGGAGGCCGTTTTCGTAACGCAGGGAAACCGCCACCCCGTCAATTTTCGGCTCCACCACGAAGGCGCAGGCGGTTTCCGGCAACAAGCGGGCCGTCCGATCCCAGAAATCCCGCAATTCATCGCGGCTGTAGGTATTGGCCAGGCTCAACATGGGCCGGCGATGCCGCACCGGCCGGAAGGACGGCAGCGGGGCGCCGCCCACCCTTTGCGTCGGAGAGTCGGGCGTTTGGAGGGCGGGATAACGCTGCTCAAGTTCGGATAATTCGCGGTACAGTTGATCGTAATCGAAGTCGCTGATTTCCGGGCGGTTTTCCATGTAGTACAGCCGGTCATGCCGCGCCAGCAGTTCGCGCAACTGCCCGGCGCGCGCCTGGGCCGCCGGCGGGGGGGGCGAAGAATCGGGATGTGCGCTCATAATCTTTAAATTAGCAACTGGCAATTCGGCCTGCACCCGGGAAACCGGCGTTTGAAAACGGCCGGCGACAATCTGATTGACAACACCTTGATGATATTGTTAAAAAGTCAATGACATGCTGGCAATCAAATCAAATCCCATGACAGAGTTTTGGAAATAGTCCAGTAATTTAAATTTTCCAATTTCCAACACATATAATACCGGAGAAAACGATATGTTCAAGCATTCTTGCATCATGCCGCTGGCGGTGCTGCTGTTTTGCTGGCCGCACACGCAGGCCGGCGCCCAAAACCGTGAATTGACCGCGGAAACCACCGGGCATCGCTACGTTTTTTACACCCCGGGCAAGGAGCCGGCGGCGCCGGCAAAAACGCTGGCCAGCCTGCGCCTGGCGCTCAGCCCCTGCGCCAACCGGCTGACGGTAATGGACTACAACCTGCAGGCGCAAGTATACCAGGACAGCGACATCCAAAAAGCCCGGCATGACGGTTTGCACTGGTCCGCGCAAAGCGAACGCGGCATCACGCGCTACATTCCCCGGATAACCCTGACCGCGCGCAACAAGCCGGTGGAAATCGGGACCGTGATGGTGATTGAATATTTCAGCCAGGATCTGGCGGACAAGGACGGGATAACCCGCGAGGCCGTGGAGCACATACCGCTGGTGCTGACGTCGAAGGGGCAGGCGATTGTCTTTGACGGCATAGGGGTACCGCTGTTCAAATCCGAAACTCAAGGCAGCAACCTGGCCGGCCGCATCTCCAGCAGCCAGCAAGGCAAGGAACTGCTGGGCGTGATCATCAGCCTGTTCCATGAAGGCGAATTGCTTTACCAGCAATATGCCCCGGCGGTGCTCTCCAAATTCTGCGCGCCCGCCATGGCCGAGCCGCAAAAGCCCCGTCATTTCCAGCAAGGCGAATTCCAGCCTCCGCCCCGCCCCTGGCGCCGTGGTCCATGATCGCCCAGGCGTATTGCAGATCGCCGCGTAGGAGCGGCGTTACACGCCGCGATCTCGCCACTGCCGGTTTTCACAGGCGGATCACCAGCTCACCCGCCAGGTGCCGGTGCTGAGCTGAAACGTCTGGCCGCGGTAAGGAATGTTGAAATCCGTCAGGCTCGACAACTCTACGCACCAGACGATGAAATCTCCGTCAATCTCAGCCTGCGCCGGATCGCAGAACGGATCGCTGTCGTAATAGCCTGACAACGGGATGCCGCCGCCATTGCTTACGCCAAACTCCGTCTCGCGCAGGAGGCCGCTGCCGCTCAGGCGCATCTGCCATAAATTCGCGGCGGACCGGTAAACCGCAATATCCAGTTTGCCGTCGCCATCGTAATCGCCGGGCGCGGGCAGCGCGCCGAAGCCGCCCAGCGTTTCCTCCCAGACCCCGTCGCGCGAGCCGCGCACGGTCCATCTACCCGTGGCGGGGGCGTAAACCGCCAGATCCGCCGCGCCATCGCCGTCGTAATCGCCCGGCACGCCTTCCTTCCCGGGGCCGCCGAAGGCCACTTCCTGCAATGTCCAGGTGGGAACATTGCCGATGTACCAGCGCCCGCCGGCCGCCCAATAAATCGCCGGATCGGTCATGCCGTCACCGTTGTAGTCGGCGGGCTTAGCCACCGCCTCCGACCAGCCGAAAACCACCGAGGCGTATTGCTCCTGCGGCAACAGCCAGGCGTGCCAGGTGCCGCTGGCCTGGTCGTACAAACACAGGTCCAGGAAGCCGTTGCCGTCGTAATCGCCGGGCACCGGGGTCATGTTCACGCCCGGCGCGCCGAAAAAGTAGCGTCCGCTGAATCCGCCGGACAAGCGCCCGTACCAGTAACCATCGAAGTAATTGTAAAACCACAAATCCGCCAGGCCATCGCCGTCAAAATCAGAGGGCGTCACGACGATTTTACCGGAGCGATAAGCGCTGACGGCGATCTGGCTCAAAGGCGTCGGGTTGTCATCCGTCGCGCGGACTTTAACCCGCAAATACTTGCCGCGGTCGGCCGAGGTCACCTCGTAATCGGTGGCCGCCGCCCAACTGCGCACCACTACCTGGCCGGCGCCGCCGGGATCATTAGCGCGTTCCCATTGGTATTCGAAGCGCAAACGTTCCATATTGCGCCACAGCCCCGGGCGCGCCTGCAGGACACGCCCCACGTTGGGGATGCCGAGGATTTCCGGGGGCTCGTAATTCAGGGGTACGCGGCTGGCGACGGTCAGGCTGGCCGGCAAAATCAGCGGCGCATTGATGGCGCGGATACCATCGGCTTCATCCCAGGCGTCGACGGAAAAATCGCCGGCATAACTGCCCGGCGCCAGAGCGCCGGCGGAAAACACGACGCTGACCGCCGCGGTGCCATCCTGAACCACGCCGGTTTCCGGCTCGAACCGCAGCCACGGCAAGTCGGTGCTGAGCTGGTAGCGCATGTTGCGGCGGGGCGCGCCGGCGCTGTTCCAGATACGCAGCACATTCGTGACGGAAAGCTGCTGCAACAACTGCGCGGAAACCTGGTTGGCGCTCACAGCCAGCGCCGCGCGCCCGATCACCCGCAATTGCAGATTGGTGGTCAGGGCCCCGACGGGGGCGCCGCTTAAATCATCCACGCCGCGCACCGTCAGCACGCCGCCATAAACACCCGCGGGTATGCCGGCCACGTCATATTTAACGGTCAGGTTGTGCTGTTCCCCGCTGCTCACGCCCACGGAAGGCGTGACGGATGTCATCCATTGCCTTAAGTCGTCCGACAAGTCCACTTCATACCGCATGCGGCCGACCGGCGCCGCGCTCTTGTTCCAGACCTGGAAAAAACGATCCGCCACGGCTTCGCCTTCCTGAATCTGCACATTCAGGTCCGGCTCAACCAGCCCGACATTCCAGCCGGGGACCGGGGTTTGATTAACCCGCAAGGTCACATTCACAATCACCGGGCTGCCGCCGGCGCCCGGGGCCGTAATTGTCAGCCAGCCCTTGTAAGTGGCGCCAGGCAGGTTGCTGCTCGCATAGACCACCGCGTGGGTGATGGTTTCGCCATAGCTCACGCCGCTGGTGGGCGAAACCGCCAGCCAATTACCGCCATCCAGGGTTTGCACCGCGATCTGATAGGGCATGGCCTCCCCGGCGGGAAAGCCATGGTTCGCCACCCGCACTTCAGCCGGCGCGGCCGTATAACCCGTGGTTGCTTCGCTGTTGATTTCCGCCGGATCCACCCACAGCACCGGGACGGCGGCGGCGGGCCAGGCTGCGCACAAAATCACGGCCACCCAGCTCAACCGGCAGCGCCAGGGGCGCCGCCAGTTGAAGTGCGCGGTAAGATTAACGGCAACTTGCCGGATAGCATGCATATCCATTCTCCGTTGAGTTTTAAAACGGCCAGATTACGGGCTTTCCCAGCTCCCTAAAACATACCTAAATTCAGATCAAAACACAAGCTAGATTCAACATAAAAATTTAACCGCATTGCCGCATGCCTTTTGAAAAATATCGCGGAATGGCGCTAGTTACTGCCGGGCCGCCTCCGCAATCGCCTGGCGCAGCTTGCCGATCAGCGTTGAAGCAGGATCCATGCTTTGGATAAAGAGCAACATGCGCAAGGCCTGGGGCCGGTTGTCGTGCCGCAAATAACACAAACCGGCCTGATAGGCGGATTGACAGGCCTGCTGGACTTCGCCTTTACGGGCATACGCCACGCCCAGGTTGTAATGGGCGCCGGCGAGTTCGGGGTCGGACTGAAGGGTACGCTTGAAAGCGACTATGGCGCCATCCACGTCGCCGGCATCCCAGCGTTGGATGCCGTCACGGTAATGCTCATCCGCCTGCCGGCGCGCGGGGTCCGCCGGGCCGGCCGGGACGGCAGCCGGCGCGGATGCGCGACGGGCCTCAGCCAGCAACCGGGCCTCGGCCGCCTCCAGGTCCGCGGCGGCGGCCGGCGCCGGCGGCGGACGGCCTTCCATGCGGCGCAGGCGCTCTTCCATGACGGCGCGCTGGTTTTGCGCATCGGCCAATTCGGCGCGGGTCTGCTGAAGGAGGGCGGTCTGCGCGTTCAGCTCGCGCATAACGACCTCCAGCAGGTCAACCTGCCGGGCAAGTTGGTGTAATTCGGCCCGCGCCGTCTCGTGCTCCGCGCCGGCCGGCGCCGCGCGCGCCGCCATTTCGCCGCTCAGTTTTTCCAACTGGTCGGTCTTTTCGCGCAGCGCCTGGTTTGCCGCCAAATGCTCCGCCAGGGCGCGGGACTGGCCGGCAAGCTTATCAATTTTATCGCGCAGGCCGGCGGCCTCGCCCCGCAGTTCGGTCCATTTTTGCGTCACCGCCTGCAGGCGTGCCGCGGCGGCCTGTTGCAGGGCGCGGGCTTTTTCAAGGTCCCGGGCGGCATCCCGGCCGGAACGGACCTGTTTTTCCAACACAGTTTGTGCTTTCCGGGCGTCAGCCAATTCCTGCTGCAGGGCTTGAATCTGCCGCGTTTGTTCATCCACGCGGCCCGCCTGTTCCGCAATGGCCTTTTCCACGCCCTCGTTTTTCCGGACCTGCTCCGCCGCCTGCTGCCGCAGTTGTTCGCCTTCGGCCTGTGCGGCCGCCAATGCCTCCAGGCCGCGGCGGGCCTCCTCCAGTTTTTGCTGTAATTTCGACTGGCGCTTTTCGGCAGCGGCGCGTTCCGCCCCCAGGCCGGCCAGCCGCTGCTCCAGGTCCTTGCCGGCGCGATGCAGCTCGGCGAGTTGCCGGCGCGTTTCCAAGACGGCCGCCTGCCGGGCGTCCGCGGAAGCCAGCCCGGCGCGCTGTTCCGCCAGGCGGGCTTCCAGTTGCCGGGTGTTTGCCTGCAAGGACGCGGCAGCCGCGGCGGCCTGCTCCAATTCGCGTTGACGGGCCGCCTGGGCGGCGCGCGCCGTATCCAGTTCCCCCTGGAGTTGTTGCGCATCGCGCGTCGCGCTTTCCAATGCGGCTTGTTGCTTAAGGCCAAGATCGAGCTCCCGCTGCAAGGCCTGGATCCGGCGCGTCTGCTCCGCCGCCAGAGCGGTCTGTTCCGCGACGGCCTTGGCCACGTCCTCGTTTTTACGGACCTGTTCCGCCGCCTGCTGCCGCAGTTGTTCGCCCTCGGCCTGCGCGGCGGTCAGGGCCTGCTGGCGGCGGCGGGACTCCTCCAGTTCCTTCACCAAATTCGCCTGGCGCTTCTCGGTAGCGGCGCGCTCCGTCGCGATACCGGCGAAACGCTGTTCCAGCGCCGCGCCCGCGGCGCGCAATTCGTCGAGATGCCGGCGCATTTTCAGGGTGGCGGCATACTCGGATTCTTCCGTCGCCAGACCGGCGCGCAGGTCCGCCAGGCGGCTTTCAAGCTGCAGCACATTGTTTTCCATGGCATCGGCGGCGGCGGCGGCTTGCTCCAATTCGCGCAGGCGGGTTTCCCGGGCCGCGCGCATTTGTTCGAGTTCCGCGCGGATTTGCTGCGCGTCGCGCGCCTGCCCGTCATATTCCTGGCCCCGCTGCTCCAATTCCCGCAAAGTCTGCCGGGCTTCCCGGAGGCGTTGCTCCTGCTCGGCCCGCGCGGCGTGCATCTCCGCCAATTGCCGCTCGGACTCCTTGCGCGTCTGGCGCAAGTCCGCGAGTTGGTTGTGCAGCGCTTGCGCCCGGCCCGACTGGCGGGCGGCCGCTTCCAACTGTTTTCCCAGTTCGCCGATCCGCCCGCGCAATGCGTTTAATTCCTTCTGCCGCGCGGCCGTTTCCTCCGCCAGCGCTTCCCGCGCGGCATCGGTTTTTTCCCCGCGGTCCTGCTCCAGCCGCAATTGGCGGTCCAGCAACTCCGCCTCCTGCAACAGGCCGCGCATCTCGCGCAGCAATTCCAGCGACGTGTTTTCCAGCCGCTGCAATTCCAACACCGCCGGTCCGGCCCGGTCCGCGGCTGACGCCGCGGCAGCCCCCGGCGGCAACTTCCCGTCCGCGGCCATGGCCGACCAGGCAAACCCGGCCAAGACAACCAGCCCGGCCATCCGCGATCGCCGGGACCGGCAACCCTCGAGAATTTTAGCCAACCGCATTTGCAGCATGTCCCAACGGCACCGGCTGAAATATTGCATACAACGCCTCCATCGGCGGGTTGCGGCCCGCCGCCCAAAACCACCATTTTGAAAACCGCCCGACTCCCAGCGCCCCCGGCAGGACTCGAACCTGCGACCGCCGGATTAGAAATCCGATGCTCTATCCAACTGAGCTACGGGGGCGGAGATTAATCCTGAATTATGCACGATGAACTGCGGCATCCGCCATCGTTTCGAAAACGCCGATTCGCGAAAATGTTAACAAGTCGCCCTCCAAAAGGCAACTAAAACGGCGGGGCCTGTCGTGTAGTTTTCAAAACAGGAATATTTTGTAGTTTTCAAAACAGGAATA
>CAZYXU010000018.1:0-35145 GCA_964650945.1 uncultured Verrucomicrobiota bacterium
ATGATTAAGTGTCGCGCCGCCATGCAGCATAAGATTGACTGCCGGCCTGGTATCCTTATAATGCCATCATCTCGAGTCACTTTATTATTTATTTCAACACGGGCAGCTATCAATGAATTTTCAAATGTCGCCGCTGATTCGCGAACGGGTCCAGGCCCTGGCAAAGCTGAAGGTGCCTTTAACCGCCGCGCCGGATTTCAACGACTTCTGGCGCAAGAATTGCCAAAAGGTCAGCCGCCATAAACTCAACGATCAATCCACCGCCATCCCCTACCCGTTGGAAAACATCGAAGTCCTGGACACCACCTTCACCGGGCTGGACGGCACCATCGTCAAGGCCTGGATCATCCTGCCGCCGGTCGCCCGGGACGGCAAGGTGCCGGCCATGGTCTGGTATCATGGCGGCGGCGGCAGCCGGTTCCGGCCCTACGATCACCTGCGCTGGGTGGCCGCGGGATTCGCCGTGGTGACAATGGACTTCCGGCAGCAGGGCGGCGAAACCGGCTCGGCCACCAGTTTGACCCGCTGCGGCGCGCAATCCTTCATCGTGATGAATGTTGAAAATCATTCTTCCTATTTCCTGTATCATGCCTGGACCGATGCCCTGCTGTGCCTGCGCCTGGCCATGTCAACCCCGGAGATTGACGCCAGGCGCGTGGCGGTGGGCGGCTCCAGCCAGGGCGGCGGCACGGCGCTGGCCATCGCGGCCCTGGACCATCGGGTCGCCGCGTGCGTTGCGGATGTGCCGAGTTACTGCTGGTGGGATAAGCGGATTGTCACCCAGACGGCCTCCGGCGGCGAACTGGCGGCGTATTTGCGGCGTTACCCGCACAAACTGGAGCAAGTCTACCGCACCATGAGTTATTTTGACGTGATGAATTTTACCGGCCGCATCCGGTGCCCGGTCATGGTTTCCTGCGGCTTAAACGACGAAGCCGTGCCGCCGGAATGCATCTTCGCCGCATACAACCGCATCACCGCGGAAAAAAGCATAAATATTTACCCCTTTGGCCGGCATACCATCGAACCATGGCAGGTGGAGCGGCAGCTCGCCTGGCTGCGCGCCCGGCTGCACGTCGGCAAACCGGCCGGCGGCCGGAAGATGGTTGGTCGGGCCAGGGGCCGCGGTTGAAAACAGCTTGATTTGTAAATGTGGGAGCGGCATTACATACCGCGATCCCCCGCTCCGCTGATCGCGGCGCTCAGCGCAGATCAGCCGTGATGCCCGGCCAGTCGTCGGTGCGGAATGGCGATGCCGGCAAGCCGGCCTGATTGAATAGTGTACATTCCGGATTATTCGCCCAGGCATACCGCGCGGCTGCGGGCTCCGGCGCCGCTTTATTCCAGACGATGACTTCGTCGCCTTCGATGCGGGCAAGTGCTGGAAGAAATCTCCGGTCCGCCCCGGCGATTTCAAAGCCGCGGAGTTTTCCGCCTTTGGCGGACAGGCCGCCGGCGGTGTCGTGGAACATCAATCGGATGGACGCACCCTCCCGGCGCATGGTTTTATAAATCGGCCCCGAACACATGACGTCCCGTCCGTAAGTCCGCGCGCGGGCCAGCAAAGCCAGCCGGCGACCAACCTCCCGTTTGTTGCGGAAATGGACATCATGCGGGTCCCCGAGATCAATAGTTACGGCCATCCCGGTATTCGTCAATGCCAACGCCATCAGTTGCGCTTCCCGTAATTCCGCGTAAATCAGGGGCCGGGAAGCCTCCCAATTCGCCAACTGGACATAATAGAAAGGGAAATCGCCTTGTCCCAGGCGCGCCCGCCAATCACGGATCAAAGCGGGAAATAGTTTCCGGTAGCGCCAGGCGCGCGGCGCATCTTCTTCACCCTGAAACCAGATCACCCCGCGGATGGCGCAGGGCAGCAGCGGAGCGAGCATACCGTTAAACAACACGGTGGGATGCCGGAAATATGCCGGGTCCTGCCAGCGGGCTTCGATCTCCGCCTGGGTTTCGGCGGGCGCCGGCTGCCGGTTTTGCAACGCCCCGGCCCGGCGTATCTGGTAATCCGCCAGTATTTTTTCAACCTGCGCGGCCCGGGCCGGATAAGCTTTGACCAGAGCCGCCTGCTGATCGAGCAGGTATTGAAAATCTTCCCGCAACCCCGCGGCGCTGATCCAGGCTTGGGCCCCGGAACTGCTGCGCGCCGCCTGAATCAATCCCACCGGAATTTTCAAGTCCTGGAAAAGCTCCAAGCCAAAACAATAACCGACGGCCGAGAACCGGGCGGCGGTATCCGTGGCCGCCACCGCCCAGCGCGCCCCGTGGTAATCATCCAAGGGCTCGGTCGCGGTTGCCACCGGCGGCTTGAACAGGCGGATAGCCGGATAATCGCCGGCCTGGGCCGCCAATTCACGCCCTTGGACGACATTGGCCAGCGCTTGCTCCATGTTCGACTGCCCGGCGCAAATCCAGACTTCGCCGATCAAGACATTATCCAAACGAATGGTATTCCGGCCTTGTACCGTCAATTCCAGAGCCGCAAGGGAAGCCGGCATAGGCGGCAGGACCACCTGCCAGCGGCCGTCCGGTCCCGCGACGGTCCCGCCCCGCCGGTCCGCCAGCGCCACGGAAATATTTTCGCCGGGCTCCGCCCATCCCCAAACACGCAATTCCGCATCCCGCTGCAAAACCATGCCGCTGCCGAATAAGGCCGGCAACCGGACATCCGCCCGGATAGTTGCCGCCAGGCAAATTGCGGCGCCTGTCAAAACCGGACACAAGGATTGCCGAAGATTCATCATTCGTTCCCTGAATTTTGCGCGTTTTCCGAGCAACGCCGGTTTCAATTCTTCCCCGCCGTCAGCGGATGGAGAAAAAGACACCGCGGCTGACATACTCGTAGGCCCCGATATCCACGACGCCTGTAAACCGGTCAAGCCGGCGGTGTCCGGCTAAATCCAGGGCATCGGCCATCCAGGGCTGGTAAACACCCGCATTGATGCAAGGCGATCCGGGCGCCAGTTGAAAATCGCCGGCCGCAAAATCAACAAACAGCGGCGCGTTGGTGATGTTTCCCGCGCCCGCCAGGCTGTTGGTCGGCGTCACGCAACAATTGGTGAAGGACACCCCGGCGGGCGACGATACATTGGCGGCATTGGAATAGATCACGCTGTTGGCTACATAGCCGATGGCGAGAGCATGGCAGCCAATCCCGTTGTTGCGGTTGGAAACGATGGTGCAATTCTCAATGGCGCCGGCGGCGCCCTGGATGATGTATACTCCGCCGCCCTGGATGCCGGACTGATTGTGGGCCACCAGGCAGTTGCGCAGCGTGCCGAAGCCTTTTAGCACGCCGCCGCCGAAGACACTGCTGTTGGAAATAATCCGACAATTTTCCACAAAACCATTATTCAATTGCACACCGCCCGCCGTCGCGTCCACAACTCCGGTAGCTGAGTTTTGGATGATGTCGCAATTGACGACCCGTCCTGAGTTATAAACAGCAATACCGCCGCCATACTTATTTGTAACAGAGTTCCCTATAATAAGACAATTGGAGACTATACCGACATTAGCCAGATAAATTCCGCCGCCGTATTCTTTGGATATATTATTGCTGATTGTGCAATTTGCCAGCAATCCATTGGTCATTTGCACTCCGCCGCCGTAACCGGCGGCGTCAAATCCGTTCATGATCGTGAAGCCGGATACAATGGCATTGCCTCTGATAAGCAGACAGCGGCGCTCATGGTTGCCGTCAATCCAAGTCGCCTCCGGGCCGGCGGTGCCCAGTAGCGCGACTTGCTTGGTGATTGTAATCGTGTTGGTCAGGATGTAATGACCGCCGGCCACCAGCACGGTATCGCCGGTCACGGTCACGGCTTGCAGGGCGGCGGCAATCGTTTTTTTAGGGAAGGCCGGCGTCCAGCCGTCGTTGGCATCGTCGCCCGCCGCGCCGTCAACGTAATTGGTCCGCGGCTCAGCCAGGCAGGCCGCGGCGCCAACCAGACCGACCAAGATCCCACACAAAATTGATTTGGATTGCATCAACTGCCCCTTTCGCTTTTTATGGTTACGATTTGACTCAACAATATTTAGCGGCCGGGCGGGTTGCCGGCCTCGGCATGCAAGAGCGCAACCTCCGCAATCATGACCCATCCCCAGTAGTAGTCCTGCACCGGCGCCTCGGCGGCGTCGAAGGTGACTGCTGGCGTCTGGTCGGGGGTGGTATTCAAAATGACGGCCTTGTTTTCACCCGTTTTCAAAAGATGTTCCGGCACCGGCACCGGCAGGATGCTCCAGTCGTCCTCCCGGAATGGCGGCGGGCCGCGGAACACCGGCTGGCCGTTGATCCGGACTTCCAGGGATGCTCGGTTGGGTTTTTCATCGTCCAGCCCTTCAATGCGCAGGCGCAGGCCTCCGCGCGGGATGGCGTCTAATTCAAACGGCAGATTTAAAACAGCATAGGGCGAACTGGCCCGGCGCAGCACCTTGGCGAAAGGCCGGACGGTCTGTGGCCGCCCGCCGTTTTGATAATTGGCCAAGTCCTGGCCGCCCGGCAGCATTTTCAGGTTGAACCGCAGTCCGTCGGGGGTGGTTTCATAGCAAGCGACCTGCCGGGTAAGCATGGCGACGGGGTCCTGCAAAAACTCCGCGACCACCGGCGAGGCATGCCACGGCGTGCAATCGCCGATATCTATCTGCGCGTCGCGCAGTAGCATATCCTTAACGCTCAAACGATACCCGCCGGAATTGATATTGAACTGCTTAAACAGTTCCAGGAGCCCGGCCAAGCGCCGGGCGTACTGTTCCAACTGTTCGCCGGCCAGGCCGGTGGACTTGTTATGAAACGCCAGGTAGGCGGCGAGCAGCTTCATCTTTTGCCTGGCGATATCCGCCGCGGCGGTCGGATTTTCCGTCCGGACCAGTTCCATGGCCCGGTCCAGGAGCGTTTCGCCCTTCCGCATAATCTCGCCATCCACCATGGTGAGCCCCTGATCGTACCGGTGCAGCGCCCGGGCCAGTTCCTGTTCGTGGACCAGGTTGAAATACTCCCGCATGACCGGCGCCAGTTGTTTGCCGTAAGTGAACTGCATGAAATTATCAATGCAAGCTTCGACATCTGTGTACGGATTCCAAATGACCTTGCCGACGACGTAGTTGAATAAATCCTTGAAAGCCCCCTGGCCGTTGAAAGCTATGCCCCGGGCGCCGTAATTCGCATAAAACCGGATTTTGCTCACCATGGCATACAGGCCGCCCTGCGGCTGCTGGCCGAAATACGGATAAGTATCGCCCATGTCCGGATAGTCGTAAATCATCACCCGGCCGGGGCAGGCCTGCAGCCAGGCCGCCAATTCCGCAGCGCCGCGCAGGTTTTTCGGGCAATCGAAATGCCGCCAGCAATTCCAGGCCGGCGGATAAGGGCAGTACGCCACCCAGACATTGGCCGCCGGCTGGACCAGCCGGGGCGCTTTCCGGGAGCCCAGATAAGCCAGGGTGACGATGATTTTATCCGGATATTGCTGCGCAACTTTTTCGGCAATGATGTTGACAAAACGCAAGTTCCGGTCGGACAACTCGCCTTCCGCGGCGCGGCCGTCAGCCGCGCCGTCCCAGGCCCGGCAGTTTTCGCATTCGCACCAGCCATGCGCGTCGCCGCCGAAAACGTAGAACATCCTGGCCCAGGGTTCCGCTGCCATCCATTGCCGCATGGCATCGGCGGCAATCCGCTGCACTTCCGGATTGGACAGGCAAAGATGGACATCGATCCGGCCGCGTTTCGGCCAGGCGCGCTCGCTATTGACCAGGGCAAAATATTCGGGATGTTCCTGGAAGTAAAGCGTCGGGTCCACCAGGAAGGGGGCCGTATGCTCGCGCCACATCCAGCGGCCGGTGCGCCGGGGATTGGCCCAAAGCATGGACATGGAATAGCCCAACGCATCAAAAGGCGTGCGATTCCCGCCCGGCGCAAAATGATAGCCCAGCGCGGGATTGCGCACTTGGCCGGCCGCCGGCGCCACCAAGGGACCCGCGGGCGGCAGACTGTAATCGGCGGCCGTGTAAAACTCCATCCCCAGACTCCGCAACACGGCGAACGCGCCGTGCACGGCGCCGTCTTCACCAGCCCGGCCGCCGATCACCAGCGTGCCGCCGCGGTTGGCGACGGCATAGCCGCCGGTTTGCAGTTCTGCCGCTAGCGCGGGATCCACAAAACCGTCACCGACCAGAATCAAGCCGCGGGCGTTATCCGGGGGCCTCGCCACCGGAAAGATGTCCAGCCATGCTCCGGCAGCAAGGTATAGATATTTCCGCAGGTACTTGGCGGCGGTTAATTCATAAATGGTATGGTCCGCCGGCACACAGATGCCCTGGACGGGATACATCTGTTCCGGACCGTCCAGGTAAACATTCGTCGCGGCGCCGGCGGCCGCCGGCAGCGCCGGCGTCAACACGACATCATCTAATTGGGCCAGGGCGCCGGCGCCGGACAGCGCAAACACAATCCGCAGGCAGCCGGCTTTGTTTTCCGGCTGCACCGCGAACCGCAACTCCGCCGCCCGCCAGCCATCCGCGGACGGCATGGTATGGGAGGCCAGGGCATAGTCCTTTTGATCGGTCAGGCTGCGGTACCCCGCGTTGCAAAGCAATTTGCCGTTCCCAACCAGCGCGTGGAATGACAGGCGGTATTCCGCCGCCGCTTCCTGGGAAATATCCACGGTTTGGGAAATTGAAACCGGCGCCTGGAACTCGAATACGCCATTGCGCATGACGCAATGCAACTGATTGCTGCCGGGTTCATCCAGGTGGTAGCCGTGTTTCCAATACAATGGCGTATCGAGCCCGAGGTTCTGGCGTTCAAAGTCGCCGTTCAAGAGGAGGTTCTCGTCGCGATACAGGGGCACGGCGGGCTTGTCCGCCGGCACGCCTACCGGCTTCAGGATTTTTTCGATCACTACCGGCTGCAGCAATTCCGCGGCCGGCCTTTGATCGGCGGCCGGCAGCAAGGTCATCTGGTCGAGCGAAACGCTGCCGCCGACCTCCGCCGGCGGAAAAAACTGGAGCAAGAGCTTTTCCATGTCCGCCGGAACGTCAAAGGCAAAATCAACATCCTGCCACTCGCCGCCCTTGGCGAACGTATGGGAGATCAAGGCGCCCCAGCGGTCTTGCCGGAAGCACATCACCTTGATTTCCGCCGCGCCGGGCCCGGCTTTGAGCAATTTGCACAGGAACCGGTAGGAATGGCCGGGCGCAATAGCCGGGATACTGGTGAACAGCTTGAAGTCGCCGCCGAGTTTTTTCCGGGTCATGGTCAAAACCCGGCCTTCAAGCCGGACTTCGCCCGTGCCTTCCGGCTTATTCGGCAGCCCACCCCAACTGCCGAGCCGCGTCCAATCTTTGCCGTCCAAAAGATTTTCGGCGCCAGGCGCCGACATGGCCGCAATCACCAGTATTATCCCTAGACCAGTCTTGACTCCACGGCGCACGCCCGCCTCCTCTCCTGCTGAATTTTCCCCGCCCAGCCGCGCCGCATGCGGCAGCGCCCGACCAATCCAGCCAACCGTAAATTACGTCTTCATGACAGGTAGGCGGGGCTTCGGCAGACCCTTCACCAATGCGGCGATTTTGACGGGCTTGCCGGTGCGAATGCTCCGGTTGGCCGCCGCGCCGATCAGGATGCTCATCGCCCCGGCGGAATAATCCGCCGCGCGCAGGTAGGGGTCCCGGCGCCGCTTGACGCCGAAAAGATCCTCCATCAGCCGGCTGTCCCCGCCCCAATGCCCGCCTTTGAATTTAACCGGGGGGACTTCGCGCGCCGGCCGGAAATGCGGATACAGCCGCAGGCGCATGCCGTGGGGCATCTTCTCCGCGTTGAATACCTTGCCCTGCGGGGTCGCCGGCGCGCCGATGGATTCGAATTCCAGCCGGCCCCGGTCGCCATTGAATATGAAACGGAATCCCTCATAGGGCAGAAATGCGTTCAAGGAGTACGACAGGAGCGCCCCGGTGTCATACTTCACCACCAGGTTCATCGTATCCATGATGTCCACCCGTTTATGGAAAACGCAGCGCGCCGGCACGTAGCCATCGTATTTTTCGTTATCCAGGTACAACGCCCGGGCATGCGGGGATTTCCGCAAGTCCACGTAAAAGGGGCATTTTTTCGCGCAAGTACACTCCAGGCAGCGTTCGCCGTGTTTTTCCAAACCGTAGCGTTTGATCAAGACGCTCCCGGGACCGTAAAAATTACGGTCACCCATGGCCGAGACCTCCACCGGATTGGCCGAGAGAAACCAGTTCACCAAATCCAGGTGGTGCGTGGATTTATGCAGCAGCAGGCCGCCGGAATTGGCCATCTCGCTGTGCCAGCGCCGGAAATAACTGGCGCCATGGCAGACATCCAGCATCCACTCCACGTCCGCCGACAAAATCCGCCCGATCGCACCTTTCATCAGCAGGTCTTTCACCTGCACCATCGGCGGCATGTACCGGCAATTAAAGGTGACTTTCAAATCCCGGCCGGTGCGGTTGACCGTATCCACGATCCGCTGGCATTTGTGCTCGTCGGTCGTCATCGGTTTCTCGCTGACCACGTCGCACCCCAGCCGCATGGCGCGGACAATGTACTCGTCATGGGTGCAATCCTTCGAAGTCACAACCACCGCGTCCGGGCGCAGGCGCCGGATCATGGCGTCGAACTCCGCGGCCGGGAACATCGGCACCGCCTGCCCGCCCAGTTCATCCACGATGCGCCGGTTGCATAATTCCATCCGGCCGGGGTTTGTGTCGCAAATGCCTACCAGTTGGCAATGTTTGCGCATGGTCTTGACCAGCGCCGTCGTATAACACCAGCCCCGCGATCCTACCCCGACCTGCACGTAACGCTTCCGTTGTTTCATTTCCGAGCGCTCCCTGATTTTATGGTTTTAAATCACCGCCACCGGCCGGCCGGCGCAAATGCGCAGAATCTCAATCGGTGCCTTTTAACGCGCCATTGTACTTAAGCGCCCGTAAATGGCAATGGACATTTTGCGCATACTTGGTATAAATTGCTCATGCCAAGCGAAAAACCCATTTTCCCCAACATTAAGCTTAACCAACGGGGATATTATCACGGCGAGTTTTACGCGTACCAGCGCCATCTGCCGCAGCCGCTCCCTGTGCATCATATCTATTATTGTCCCGCCAGGGCGGTTGTGCGGGAGTGGCCCCAAGGCAGTACGGGATGTTTCGCCGTGAGTTTCATCCTGCAGGGCGCCGGGATGTATCAGATTTTCGGCAAAACCTGGCGGGTCCAAGCGCCTTGTATTTTGACGCAATGGCCGGGCATTCCGCTGCGGTTCGGACCGGAGACCAGTTGGGAAGAGCTTTCGATTGATTACGCCGCCGGCCTGATGCCGCGCTTGCAACGCTGGAAAATCGCATCGAAAAGACGGCCTATCTGGCCGATGGCCGCGCCTTTTGAAACCCGGCAGTACTTGAACCTGCTCTACCCGCTGCTGGCCGGCCCGGCGGAATTCGGTCAGGCTGATCGGTTGGACAGCTTATGTCTGCATATTATTACGGACACCATGCTCCGCCAGGCGGCGGGGGCGCAGCCTGATAAAATCGATGCCGCCATTCAGGCAATTGAAAAGTCGCTGGCCAATAATGTTGCGCACCAACCGGATTTTGCCAGCCTGGCGTCCGCTCACGGCCTGGCTTATTCCACGTTCCGGCGTGTTTGGTCCCGGATTTTCGCCCTGCCGCCCGCGCAATACGTTCAGCATATCAAGATCAAGGAAGCCTGCCGGCTCCTGCGCGAAACCGATTTGACCATCACCGCCATTGCCGCTCGTTTGAACTTTTGCGATTCCTATTATTTTTCCAAGCAATTCCACCGTGCCACGGGCGTGCCGCCCCGCGCTTTCCGACGCCAGAATCCGGCCGCGCCGCGCGAATCGTGATTTTCCGGGTTCACTTGTCCGGCCAGTCATCCTGCTTGAGTACATCCTGCACCATGCACTAAGGATCACACGAAAGAATATTTGCAAACCCGGGAAGCAATTGGCAGAATTCAGGTCATATCATTCAGTTATCCGGCAGACGCCGAAAATATATGACCAAAAACGAGAATTTATTTGCCAATATGTTGGTTAAATCTTATATTACTATTGTAATACCAAAACACTATCGGGGGTTTTATGTCCGCGTTGTTGATTAAAAACTTGCCAGCAGACGTGCATAAATGGCTTAAACAAGAAGCGGAACGCCATCGTCGTTCCATGGCCCAACAGGTCATTGTTATTTTTGAGGATCGGATGAAACGGTTTTGCCCCGTTCATTTCGGTGCGCCGAGCAAAACGCGAACCAGGCTGAGCAACGAATTTTTCACCCGCGCCAAACAAGCGGGGCGTCCATGATTGTAGTGGATAGCAATGTGATTGCAGCACGGAATTTAACGGGGATGCTGACGGAACTTTCCGGGTTGCTGGAAAAGAAAGACCCGGTATGGATAGTTCCGCCTTTGTGGCGATATGAATTTCAGAATATTCTGGTTCAAACTGTCCGGGCGCGGCAGATTACTTGCGCGCAAAGTTTATCTTTATGGCGCACCACTTTTGCGCAAATGCTGAAAAACGAGCAGGAACCGAATCCCGTGAAAGTGCTTGATTTGTCATGTCGTTATCAAATCACCGGTTATGATGCGAATTTTATTGCGCTGGCGATGGACATGGATATCCCGTGCATCACTGAAGATCGCGAGTTACAGGTGAAATTTCCCGGAATTGCATTTGGCATGGCAACATTCCTGAACCAACCGGCGCAAACCTGGCAAGTGCAGGAAACGCAGGCGACCTACCGCGCAAAAAAGCCGCGGCGCCAATCCCGGGTTGCCCCCTGAAACCTTTCGCGGGGCTTAACTGTTTCAGTTCTCAAAATAAGATAGATATTTAAAAATCCCAATCATACCGCGAAAGGCGCCCAGCCCCGGCGCTTGAGCGAAAATATTGAAGCCATACCCTGGCATAGGTTGTAACCTGGTTTTGGCAATTAAGCCGGCCCGCCCGCGGCCGGCAATGCCATTCAAATGCCCAGCGCCAGCGATAAAGACAACGCCAATTGGGCGGCACACCAGGCGGCCGTGGCGGCTGCCAGCACATCCATGGTATAATGCGCGCGGAGAACGATCACCATCGCCGCCTCGCCCAGGGCAATCAAGCCCGCCGCCACTCCCCACCACCAGGGGCAGATGCGGGCGATTTCAATCGCGCCCAGGACGGCAATCGCCGTATGGCCGGAAATGAAAAAATCGTTGGCCACGCCGTAGGTGACCAGCAACGACGGAAATCCCGGATGATGCCAGATCATTTTCGGGGGCGTGGGCAAGGCGCACGTCACCTGACAAACCTGGCGGAACACAAAAACCAGCAGTAAGGCCAGGAAGGGGCGCATGGTCGGCCCCATTAGCCCGGCGCCGAGCAAGAACAATCCAAACAGATCGATCAAGGCCGAACTGACGATCAACATCCCGTTCGTCAGCCGCGGCCGGGCGCGCAAGCTGTCGTTCCACGGCTCGCTCCACAGGTGGAGGGCATCCACAATTCCCGGAACGTTGCCCCGCGCACCGATCAGCGCTTGCGTCCGGAACCAAAGCAGGATGGCGCAGGCCGTGGCGCCCAGACGCGCCGCCATTTTACATCCGTCCGACGCCCACCACGCGCCGGCGCCGGCCTGGCCCTGCCGGGAAATCAACGCCAGCAGCGCCAGCAATACGCCCAACCACAAAATGGTCAGACCCCAACGTTTATTTTTCGCGGTTTTCATGCTCACACCTGAATTTTGACCCGAGATTTTGCAGCATGGCCTCCAGGCTGGCGCGAATTGACCGCATCACCGGATCGGTTTCGACGCCGCGCTCGCGCACCGGGTTGACTTCAATGGCCTCCCCGACTTCAATCAGCGTCCGGATGGGGCGGTGAATGGTCGCCAGGTCGGTCAAATCCTCCTCAAAACGCTCCACGGTCTCCAAAAGCTTCTCGGGCGTGGGCGCGGGTTTGAAATATTCCGGCGGGTAGAAATTGAGTTGCTGGGCCAGATAGATTTCCGCCAGTTGCCGCCAGCGGCGGGCGCGTTCGGCTTCGTCGATTTCGCCGGCAATCATTTCCGGCAGGATGGCGGTGCGCAGGTTTTTAACCCGGGCCACCACATCGCCGTCACGCTTGCCCTTCAACCATTCCTGTTCCAGCGGCGCCAGCAAATGATCAATCAAGGC
This sequence comes from uncultured Verrucomicrobiota bacterium, assembly GCA_964650945.1. Taxonomy (GTDB): domain Bacteria; phylum Verrucomicrobiota; class Kiritimatiellia; order JAAZAB01; family JAAZAB01; genus JAXGPF01. The sequence continues at coordinate 12,212 of CAZYXU010000018.1, forward strand.
GGACAGGCGCTGCCGGAGGTCGCCCGTCCGCGGCTGTTCGAAATACTCCAGTTCCTTCAACGTCAGGAGCGCAACGCCCACCTTGTAGATGCGCTCCACCAGCGGCTGGTCGTCCTGCGGCTTCCACGACAGGCGCTGTTCGATGCGCGACAGCACCGGGATCAGGGTCCGGGTAATATCGCCTTCGAACAAGTAACGAATGGCGACGGGATGGATGACCACCTTGCCGGGCGGATTCAACGCCGCGCGTTGCTTGGCGGCATTGCGGGCAATGAACACGGTGCCCTCCATGAGATGATTCAGCCGGTCGTTGGTGCGCGAGATCACGCCCTCCGGAAACAGCACCAGCGGCTTGCGGGCATCCGTCAGAATCTGCACGGCGCACTTGAGCGCCTCCCGATCCAAGCCCTCGCGATAAATGCTGAATGCGCCGGCGCGCCGCAGCAGGAAAGTTTGCAGGCGGGACTGTTCGAACAGGTGCCGGCTGGCAACAACATAAAAAGACGTCTTCAGCCGCGCGGCCAGATGCCCCAGCACCATCGGATCGCACGGGCGGCAATGGTTGGGGGTAAGCATCACGCCATGGCCGGCAGCCAGTGAGCGGCCCAGGCGCTCCGCGCCCGCCACTTCCACGGCCGTAACCCCATGCGCCCGGTCCAGGTATCCCGGCAGGAAGCGGAAGAGGAATTTAGGCCACCAATTGCCGTGGTACGGCGGGACGAATTTATAGGTTTTTTCCAGCACAACGTTTTGCATGCACACCTCGTCAAACTGTTTCCACGAATTGCCGGGCCAGTTCCTTGAGCGCCTTCAAATCCAGCTTGCCGCTGCCCAGCAGCGGCAGCGCCGCGATCCGGAAACAAGCATCCGGGCCGGGTTTCCATAAATTCGGCAGCTCGCAATCCGCAACCATCCGGCGGACGCGCGCGGCATCGCCGGCCTCATCCGTATAAAGCAATACCAGTTTTTCGCCCTTCTTTTCATCGGCGACGGCGGTCACGGCCAACACCTGCCCGGCGGCGCCCAGTTGCCGGTGCAAGGCTTCCTCGATCCCCAGGTGCGGCACCATCTCTCCGCCGATTTTGCTGAAGCGGGAGAGGCGATCGGTAATCGCCACGAAGCCGTCCCGGTCCAGCCGCGCCACGTCGCCGGTGCAATACCAGCCATCCCGCAGCGCCGCGGCGGTCAGTTCCGGCTGGTTTAAATACCCCGTCATCACGTTCGGACCCTTGACCAGCAACAGCCCCTCCGTCCCCGGCGGGAGCAGCCGGCCGGTCTCCGGATCCACTATTTTCATGGCCACCCCCGGCAAGGGCAGTCCGACACTCCCCGATTTCCACCCCGCCTGCCGGACGCCGCCGGCCTCGGCATGCGGCAGGCTGAGCGCCGCCACCGGCGACAATTCCGTCGCGCCATAGCCCTCCAGCGGGCGGATGCCGAATTTCTCCGCAAATGCCTGGGCCAGGCGATCCTTGAGTTTCTCCGCCCCCACCACCGCGTATTTGAGCGTGGCAAAATCCTCCGGCCGGGCCTTGCGTAAATACAACATCAGGAAGGTCGGCGTGGCGAAGAGGATGGTGGATTGATGCGCGCGCGCCAGTTGCGCAATCACGGCGCCATCCAGGGGGTTGGGATGGTAAACGGCGGAAAAGCCGCTCAGCAGCGGAAACCACAGCGCCCCGGTATAACCCAGCGAATGGAAAAACGGCAGCGCCGCGCAGATATTATCCGCCGGCGTCGAGGCGAAAACCGCCCGCAGGGATTCGATATTGGATTGAATGTTGTGATGGCTCAGCATGACGCCCTTGGGCGCGCCGGTCGATCCCGAGGAAAAGATGATCGTGGCAACCCGGTCCGGCTGGAACCCGGGCAGCGCCGTCAGCCAGCGCCGCGGCAGAAAGCGCGCTTTGAAATAAGCCCGCCTTTTTTCCCCGGCCGTCATCGCGGCCAATAAATCCTCCAGGTAAATAACTCCGGCCGGCAGCGGCAGGCCGGGGAATTTTTCCAGGAAGGCCCTGGACGTCACCACCGTCTGCAAGCCGCATTGGCTGACGGCCGACGCCAGCGCCTCCCGGCCGGCGGTGAAATTCAGATTGACGGCGGTCCGGCCCAGCAAGGTCACCGCCAGATTCGCCAGCGCGCCGCCCACCGATGCCGGCAACACGATGCCGATATTGGCCTGCCCGGCGGTCACCGCCCGCAATTTATCCGCCAACAGCACTACCCCGGTCAACATTTGGCCGTAATTCAACCGTTTGCCGGTGGAATCGGCCGCCGCCCGGCGCCGCCAGTTGGACCGCGCCACGCCGACCAGGCGCCAGCCCAACGGCCGGCGTTCCAGCTTGCGATCCTGGTAATAATCGCAGGAAAGCTCCATCACCGCCATGCGCACTTCCGCCGCCGACGCGCCGGACGGCAGCGCCGCGCCGAAGAGGACCGTCACCGGGTAGCGGCGGAAACCATGCCAGCGGGTGTGCAATTTGCCATGATAATAGCTGGTGAAAGCGCCCCATGCGCCGCCGATGTAAACCGGATGAATGGGGTAACCGGTATCGCGGGCCAGATATTCAAAGCCGCGGTGGAAGGCGCGGATGTTGCCGGTTCGGGTCATGGCGTCTTCGGCAAATACGCAAACCAGGTATCCTTCCGCCAGCGCCGACCGGGCGGCATGCAGCGCCCGCAAAATCTGCTTCGGCGGCCCATCGGCATCCACGGGGATACAGCGTAACAGTTTGAAAAAAGGACGGAGCAACGGCCAGCCGCGGTAAATCGAGGCCGGGAGCAGGAACCGCAGCCGCCGCTGCTGCGTCGCCACCAGCAGCAGCGCATCCATGTAGGACACATGGTTGCACACCAGGATGCCGGGTCCATCGGCGGGAATATTTCCGCCGCCCAAAACACGGATGCGGTAAGCGCAGCGCGTGACCACCAGCAACAGGAACCGCAGCAGGAAATCGGGCAGCACCCATAATGCGCCAAGCGCCAACACCAGCGTCAACCCACCCATCAGCAGGAATCCCGTGGCGGCCGACCATCCCAGCTTGACCGTGAGCAGCACCAGGAGCGCCGCCAGCAACACCCCCACCCAACTGATGAAGCCCGAAGCAGCCAGGACTTCACCCCGCATCGCCGGCGGCGACTGGGCCTGAATAAACGCGTCCACCGGCACGACAAACAGTCCCGCGCCGGCGCCGGCGCCAAATACCGCCGCCAACACCAGGACCGGCGCCGGCGGCAAGAGCTTGAGCAGCACCGCCGCCGCCGCCAGGATGAACGCACCCAGCGGCACAATGCCGAACTCGATATTGCGCCCGGACAACTTGCCCGCCAGGTAGGCGCCGAACGCCACGCCCAACGCCGCCACGAAAAACAAATAGCCGCTCCGCGCCTCGTTCCAACCCAGATGCTGAATGCCGTAGGGAATCATGTTCAACTGCAGATACGCGCCCAGCATGGTAAAATAGGCCGAGGCCAACACCGCCTGCATCAGGCAGCGGTCGCCCCGGATGGCCCGCAAAGTGCGCCAGATATCGCGGACAAACAGCAGATTAAAACGCGCATCCCCACCGGCCGGCGCGGTGGGCTTGATGCGCAAGGTGGCCGCCAGCCCCGTCAGCGACGCCAGGATGCAAGCGCCCTGCGCCACCGGGAAATTGCCGCCCGTGATTTCCACCAGCAGCGGCGCCAGCGCGGTGCCGACAATGATGGCCAGAAACGTAAACATGACCAGCAGGCTGTTGGCGCGGGATAACTGGTCGCGTTCCACCAGCTCCGGCACGATGCCGTATTTGGACGGACCGTAGATCGCGCTCTGCAGGCTGATCAGAAACAGCACCACGTATAACCAGATTACCTGCCCCTGCCGGAACGCCAAGACGGCGGCCAGCATTACCGCCAACTCCAACAACTTGACGGCCACCAGCACCGCGCGCTTGCTGTAACGATCGGCCAGCACGCCGGCGGCGGCGGAAAAGAGCAGAAATGGCGCGACGAATACCGCCGAGGCGATGGCCGAAATGGAGGCCGCGGCCGCCTGGCCTTGCGCGCGGATCAGGAACAGCATCGCGAGCATTTTGAAGATATTATCAATCAGCGCCCCGCAGAATTGGGCCAGATTCAACCAGGCAAAATCGCCGGATAATCGCTCTCGCTCGTCGCGCATATTCCCCCTTTACGCCATCCCGCCATGCAGTGCGCTAACAATATAATATTGATTTCCCGGATGCAAGCCCGACCGCGTCCGGAATCCGCCATGGGGACCCGCGCGGCTTGCCGTGAAACTGCCGGGGCTCAGCCCGCGCCGCCGGGCATCGCCCTTCGCCCGGGTTGAACCCCCTGTTCCCCAGCGCATGCCCGCGGATTGATTTTGACATTTGCGCGGACCGCGCCTATGCTTCCGGCAGCGAATATTCAAATCCGGGTTAACGGCGTTTTCCGCCGCGGCCGGGCAGAGCGCGTTGGCGAGTCCCCCTGATTTTACCGGCTTATGCCGTGCAATTAAATTAACCGGAGGGTTTGCAATGTGTCTTAAATCCGCGGCATTGGTGATGGCGGTTGGTCTGGCGGCAGCCTGGCTGCCGGCGGCCACGGTGTATGTCAGCCCCGCCGGCAACGATTATTTCAGCGGCAGCAGTTGGGCGCAGCCCAAACGCACGATTCAGGCCGGGGTGAACGCGGCGGGGGCATATGATGTCGTGTTGATTTCCAACGGCGTTTACACGCTCACCAACCAGATCCATATCGCGCGCTATCTCGGCGAACTGCGCGGGTTCGGCGGGGCGGAGCAGACGATCGTTGACGCCCGCGGCGGCCGCCGCTGCATCAAGGCGGACAAGTATGTGCGCGTGCGGGGCCTGACCTTGACTGGCGGCCGGGCGAATGAAGGGGGTGGAATCCATTTTTTCGATGGCGGTGAATTGCTCGGCTGCCGCGTGATTGCCAACCATGCCGAATCATCCGGGGGCGGCGTGTATGGTTTTAACATCATTGTCTCCAATTGCGTGGTGGCGCGGAATACCGCAAATCTCGCCGCCGGCGGTTTGCTGATGGATTCCTTAAAGCTTGCCACCATCGGCATCTGGAATTCGGTGATTTCGAATAATACCGTAAACAATACCGCGTTTGGATACGCGGAAGGCGGCGGCGTGCGCATCACGGCGATGAATGCGGCAGCCTGGATCGTCAATTGCCACATTGTTGACAACGTCGCCGAAGGTGTCCCGTATAAGAACCATGGCGGCGGGTTGCATGTCACCGGCGCCAAAGCGTTGACTGTCCGCAATACGCTGATTGCCCGGAATGTGGCACGGGACAAAGCCGGCGGCGCCTGGGTAAATCTCGGAACTACGTTTCAGAATTGCACGATCGCCGGCAATAAATCCGATGGCGAGGGCAGCGGCTTGTACCTGGCAACGGCGCCGAACGACTCGTTCCCCTGCCGGATTGAAAACAGCATTATCCACAACAACATCAGCAAGCAAGCCGCGTCGCCCTGGCTGGCCAATGTGCATGTCTGGTTCGAACAGGGGTTGAACTGGTTTGAGAATGTCAGCGTTGGGAACGCGCCCGGCCGGCCGGCGCTGCCCGGCCGCAACATATCGTATGCTTATCCCCGCTTCCTGCATGGCTGGGACCTGAGCGCGCGCTCGCCCTGCGTCGACGCCGGCAGCAATCAGCCCTGGATGAATGGCGCGCGGGACCTGGCCGGCCGCCCGCGCTCCGCGGGAAACAATGTGGACCTGGGTTGTTTCGAAACCCAACCCGGCGCCCGGGGCGCTGGACCGGAACATGATTACGACGGCGACGGCCGGTCGGATCTGGCGCTTTATTGGAGCGGCTACTGGGCAATCCTACATATGGCCGGCGGTTTGCGGCAGAATTATTTCGGCCATCCGACTTGCACGGCATTGACGGGCGACTATGATGACGATGGCATTGCCGACCTGGTGATTTACCAGGAAGAGTCGGGTTACTGGGGATTCCAACTGTCGCGCACGCAAAAATTCGAGTATCTGTGGCTGGGCGGGCCTGATTGCCTGCCGCTCCCCGGCGATTATGACGGCAACGGCATCGCCGACCTGGCGATTTATCACGTGCCTACCGGCGGCTGGTATTACCGGGCCCTCGGCAAGTCCTTGATTTATGGGCCGTTTTACGTCAGCCGCGGCGCTGATGAAGCTGCGCGCGGGAAACCGGTTGACCCGGATGAATATGACGAGTTAAGAATCGTGCCGGTTTCCGGGGATTTTGATGGGGACGGCCGGACCGATTTCAGCGAGATGGAGCGTTCGACGGGATATTGGCGCATTAAATTTAACACCGGTTATAGTTATATGCACAGCGTTGGACTTGCCTCCGGCGGCGCGGGCTGCATTCCGGTGGCGGGTGATTTTGACGGGGATTTCAAGGACGATCCGGCAATCTTCAACCCAACCACCGGCACGTGGAAAATCTTTCCCTCCGCCTACGGTTATACCCCAATGTCTTTGTCCGTCTGGGCGGGCGGCATGCCCGTGCGCGGGGATTATGACGGCGATGGCCGGGACGATCTGATAACTTATAATCCGGCGGACTATTTCTGGCAGGGGTATATGACGCGCCTCGGTTGGGTGCGCGGCCAGTTCGGCGCGCCGGACTGGCGGCCAGTGCGCTAGCGAAGAGATTGAACCGCCCCTGCTTCGTCAAGACTTTGCAGGGCACGGCAAGACGCCAGGCGATGTCCTGTTCAGGTCACTGTTCAGCGGACGATTGCCAGGGTTTCCTCGCCGAATTGGCGGGCTTTGGCCGGGCCGATGCCCCGGATGTTCAGCAACTCCTCCAAAGTGCGCGGTCGGGCCAGGGCGATCTCTTTGAGCGTTTTGTCGGTGTAAATGATGTACGCCGGGACATTGCCCATGGCCGCCGCCTTGCGCCGCCGCCAATCTTTCAGCCGGAGCCAGACCGCCGCCGCCGGGCTGTCCGCCGGAAATTCGGCCGGGGCGGATGTCTTTTTGGCGTTCCTGGTTCTGGCCGCCGGTTTGACCCGCGGCCCGGCATCAGCGGACATGTCCGGCGCCGTGCGCCGCGCGGGTATTTTCAGCGGTACGCTTTTTTGTGCCCTGGCCACCTCAAAACCCAGCGGGGTCAACGATAGGGTGGGATATTTATCGCCGCTGACTGCGATACACCCGATGGCGATGAGTTCTTCAATCAGATTCCACGTGAAATCCGATCCTTCGTCCGCCAGCAGTCCGTAAGTGGATTGTTTGTCCAGACCGGCATCCAGAATTTCCCGGGCGCGGGAGCCGACCAGCGTTTGCGTGATGCGGCCGCGTCCAAACCGCCCTGGCAGACGCCAGACGCATGACAGCGCTTTCTGAATGATGACCGTTTCTTCCGGGGTGGGCAGGCGCGCATCCGTGCGCGGGGTGGTTTTGGTCCGGCAATTGTCGCAGCGGCCGCAGACGCGGTGCTGGTCGGATTCCGTATCGCCGAAATAGTCCAGAATGAAATGCTGCCGGCATCCCGCGCACCCGGCGTAGGCAAGCATGTGGCGCAATTTCTGCTCGTCCCGCGCGCGTTTGGCGTCCAGGCGTTCGTAATCGATCGCCAGGCTGTCCGGCGGCTTGACGGGCTGGATCAAATCGGTGGTGTAGGTCCGGCCGCCCGCCGCGTAGTCGCGGCGGATGAATCCCGCGCGTTCCAGCAGGTGCAAGGCCGTGCCCACCGCCATCTCGTTGGGCGCGCCTTCCACTTGTCCGGCGATATCCGCGATGGACATTTGGATGGCGCCGCCGCCGCACAGGCGCTGCAGCGTTGCGCGCGTATCGTTGATGATGGCGCGGGTCGGGTTGGCGCCTTCAATGAAAAATTCCTGCGTGCGGATGTCCGCGTAATTGAACAGTAATTCGCAATGCGCCGGCTCGCCATCGCGGCCCGCGCGGCCGGCTTCCTGATAATAGGCTTCCACGCTGCCGGGAATGTCGTAATGCAGAATGAAGCGCAAGTCGGCGCGGTCAATGCCCATGCCGAAGGCGTTGGTGGCCACCGCCACCGGGACCGCGCCGGTCATGAACCGGGTCTGGGCGGCGGTGCGCTGCTCGTCGGTCATGCCGCCGTGGTAGGCCACGCAGTCAACGCCATGGCCGCGCAGCTCCCGGCAGCGGCGTTCGACGTTTTTGCGCGTGGCGCAATAGACGATGCCGGTCCGGCCGGCGCCGATCGCCGCCAGCACACGCGCGAGTTTTTCCGCGTTGTTGCGCGTGCGTTGGACGGCGAAATCGAGGTTGGGTCGGGAAAATCCGGTGACGAAAATGCCGGGCGGCCGGCGCGGCGCTTGCGCCAGCGCCAGTTGCGCGATAATGTCGGCGCGCACTTCCGGCGTCGCGGTGGCGGTCAACGCGATGACCGGCGGTTGCCCGATTTCCCGCAAGGCATTTTTCAACCGCAGGTAGTCCGGCCGGAAATCGTGCCCCCACTGCGAGATGCAGTGCGCCTCGTCAATCGCAAACAGGGCGATGGAGAGGGGCGCCAGCGCGGCGACAAACCGCGCGCTCTTGAAACGCTCGGGCGCGATATATACCATGCGGAACTCGCCGCGCGTCATGCGCGCGATGCGGTCGTCAAGTTCGCGGTCGTTCAGGGATGAGTTAATGAACGTCGCCGGGATGCCCTTGCCGGTCAGGCTGTCCACCTGGTCCTTCATCAGGGCGATCAGCGGGGAGACCACCACCGTGAGGCCGTCCACCAGCATGGCCGGCAGTTGATAGCAAAGCGATTTGCCGCCGCCGGTGGGCATGACCACCAAGGTGTCGTCGCCGGCCAGCACGGACTGGATGATCAGTTCCTGGCCGTTGAGAAATTTGCGGAACCCGAAATGGCTTTCCAGGACGGCTTGCGGCGTGCGGGCGGCCGGTGTTTTGGCGGGATTGACTCGCTTGCCGTTAAATTTAACGCACATGGTTCAGCCTATCCGGATATATTGCTCATGGGGCGCAGCGGTCAGGCAGCCTGCATGGCGGTTTTTGCGCAACGAAGATGTGGTATAACGCCCGGCAAGTCAAGCATGATATGGAGATCTTGGCGGTCAAGATTCTACGATTGGGGGGATTGCGGAAGAGCATGTCATCGGGCATCACAAAGGCGATGCTGAGCTTGTGCTTGCGCAGCCGCAAGAAGCTTTCAATCAATATGTTTTGTGATTGACACCCAAAAGCCACCGTCATATGTTTCTGGAAACATAAGGATAGCGCAGCCAAGCGGAAAAGGGTTAACAATCTTGTTCGGCCGTGAAAGTTACAGCATGAAAGAACAATGGCAAGGATTTTGCCGCTTTCTGAATGGCCTTCATCCAGTCCGGCTGGTGGCGCTCGGATATTTGTCATACATCCTCATGGGGTGGCTATTCCTGTCGTTACCATGCAGCACAATGACCGGGAATGTGTCGGCGCTGGACACGCTGTTTACATCTACATCGGCCGTGTCCACAACCGGCCTTGTGACTGTCAGCACGGGCAATGATTACAGCATTTGGGGACAGATCGTCATTCTGACCCTGATCCAGCTCGGCGGCATTGGTTACATGACGCTTGGTTCCTTCGTCGTTCTCTCCCGCAGCGCCGCCCTTTCTGAACGCCGTCAGCAGATCGGTAAAGCCGTCTTCAGCATTCCGCAAGAATTTAGAATCGACAAGTTCATCCGCAGCGTGATCGGGTTCACCCTGATTACCGAGGCCGCCGGAGCAGTCGCCTTGTTTCTCGCTTTCTCCCGCGCGGGTATCAGTAACCCGGCATGGTCGGCGGTGTTCCATAGCGTATCGGCTTTCTGCACGGCTGGCTTCGGTCTGTATGACGACAGTTTCGAGCGCCTGCGCGGCAATGTTTCCGTCAATGCAATCCTCGGCATTTTGAGCTACCTCGGTGCGCTTGGCTTCATTGTGTTCGTGGATGGATGGCGTCGGATTATCGGAAAGACCCGACGAATGACGCTAACCAGCAGAATCATTCTTGTGACAACTGCCTGGCTGAGTCTTGCATCAATCGCCCTGTTTTTCGTGGCAGAACCGACGATTCAGTCGCTCCCGCCTTATGAACGACTGACAGCAGCATATTTCCAGGTTATGGCCTCCATCACAACGGTGGGGTTCAATACCATTGCGATCGGTAAACTCTCCCAGGCATCGCTGTTCTTGATTATCCTGCTGATGGTCATTGGGGCCTCACCTGCCGGCACAGGCGGCGGCCTCAAGACCACAACATTCACCGCCATTTTCGGCGTCATCCGCAGCTCCATTCTCGGACGGGAGAAGGTTACATTCTGGGGTAAGGAGATTCCAGAAGAAAGAATCCGGGTAGCTGTCGCCAGTCTCGGCTTCTATGCGGGAGCCTTGATTCTGGGATGCTACCTGCTCGCCTTGACGGAGCCCGTGCCGTTCGAGGGATTGCTATTCGAGGCCGCGTCCGCGCTTGGGACAGTCGGGCTTGGCACGGGCATTACAGCGCAGTTGACGCCCATCGGTAAACTGATCTTGATCGGCCTCATGTTCGTCGGCCGTCTTGGACCATTGGCTTTCGGGATTACCCTGTACTTCCCGCTGGGGCAAGCGGATGACCACGGCAAAGAGGACTTGGCGGTTTGAAGAGCAATAAAAACGGAGCCGGACAAGGTGGGGAACACCATGCCGCGAAACGCGGCAAGGTTCACCACTGACATTCGGGTAGTAAAACACTAAACATCCTTCACGGGAGACGCACATGAAATCTCGCCTGATCGTTCTTTCCGCCATCATGCTCGGGCTCAGCGGCTGCAGCACCATCTACTACGGAACCATGGAAAAGCTTGGCATCCACAAGCGCGACATCATGGTGGACCGCGTCAAGGCGGCGCGCGATACGCAGAATGAAGCGAAAACCCAATTTCTCACGGCCATGGATCAATTCAAGAGCGTGGTCAACTTCCAGGGCGGCGATCTGGAGCGGGAATACAACAAACTCAATGCCACCCTGCAGAAGAGCGAAGCCAAAGCCGCCGAAGTGCGCAGCCGCATCCAGGCCGTCGAAGACGTCTCGGCGGCGCTGTTCGGCGAATGGCGCGCGGAAATCAAGCAGTATGCCAGCGATACGCTGCGGAAGTCGAGTCAGCGGAAATACGACGCGACGAAGGAGAAATACGCGGAACTCATCGAAGCCATGCAGAAGGCCGAATCCAAACTGGACCCGGCGCTGGTCCCCCTGCGCGACCAGGTCCTGTTCATGAAGCACAACCTGAACGCCAAGGCGATCGCCGGCCTGAGCGACGAACTGCTCAGTGTACAGATGAATGTGGACACCCTCGTCCGCGACATCGAAAGCTCCATCGCCCAGGCCGATGCGTTCATCGCTTCGCTGCAGGCGGAATGATCCCCGCCCCGCGATTTTATCATGAAAATGACCGGTAAGAACCTGGCAATGCTCATGGAGTGGCTCCGGCCGGCCGGCGTGGGGCTGGCTGTTTTTTGCGCCTATTATTACGGCGATGATGCGCCATCGCAATTTCATATCATGGGGCCATTCGTCGTGATGCTCATGTCGGGCACCGTGGCTTTTGAATCCCTGATCTTGGGCGAGGCGGCCTCCGGGAAAATCGGCTATGCGCCTAATCGCGCTTATCAAATCCAATCGGGGCTGGCCAATGCGGCCACCGCCGTAACGGCCGGATTGGTTTATGTTCTGGATTGGGGCCGGTATGCGGATGCCACCATCGTTACCGTAATGTTACTGTTCTTTACGTTCTCGGCGGCCAATCACGCCGCCACCGCCATCTTGGAGCGCAACCTGAAACCTGTCAACTTGTTGCGCCCGGCCATGGCGTTGCTGCTGGTTGGATTGCTGCTTCCCGCGATGATCAAAACGCTCGCCCGGTAACGCCGGGCGCCGCGCGCGGGAGCATGATAACCTTTTGGCGGTGCCGGCGTTCTGCGCGGCCAAATCTTACGGTTTTGATCCAGGCGTCAATCTAATTGACGACCTCGGCGGCAATGGATATAATGACAACCGCGCCGACAAATGCGTCCAAGGCGCAGGCGCCGCCATCCAACCAAAAACAGAAAGGATGCCCATGAAAAAGCACGATGTGTATCAATGCCGCCCCGGTGTCACCGTGGAAGTTTTAAGCGATGCCGATTGCGGGGAAATGACCTGCTGCGGGAAGCCGATGGAACTGCTTAAGCCCAAAGCCCCGGCCCAGGAAGGCAAAGAGAAACATGTGCCGGTGCTGAGCATGGGCAAGATCGGGGCGAAGGTCTCGGTCGGCTCCGTCCCGCATCCCATGCTGCCCGAACACTATATCCAGTGGATTGAAATCATTAACGGCGATTACGTCAACCGCAAGTACCTGGCCCCGGGCCAGAAACCCGAAGCCGAGTTTTACGTTCCGATGCAAAAAGGCTTGATTGTGCGGGAATACTGCAACCTTCACGGCCTTTGGGAAACACGCTGATATCGGCTTTTGATTGCGGGTTGCCCCGGGCGGTTGCGCCCGCGGGCAACCCGGCTTGTTTAAAGCCGAAAAAAACCTCTCTCCATGCAAATCCTAGTGACAGGCGGCGCCGGATTCATCGGCAGCAATTTTATCCACTACCTCCTGCGGACTTATCCGGACGTCCAGGTGGTGAATTTCGACCTGCTGACCTACGCCGGCAACCTCGAAAACCTGCGCGCCCTGGAAAAGGACGCGCGCTATCGTTTTGTGAAGGGCGATATCGCCGAGCCGGCCGACCTGGAGCCGGTGTTCGCGGCAAACCGGTTTGACATCATCGCGCATTTTGCCGCCGAAAGCCATGTGGACCGCAGCCTGCACATGGGGGTGGAGGCTTTCATCCGGACCAATATCCTCGGAACGCAGCGGCTCCTGGATTTGTGCCGCGCCCACAAGACGCCGCGCTTCATGCATGTTTCCACCGACGAGGTTTACGGCAGCCTCGGCCGCCAAGGCCAATTTACCGAGAATTCTCCCATCCAGCCCAATAATCCCTACGCCGCCACCAAGGCCGCGGCGGATTTCCTGGTGCGTGCGGCGGTCAACTCCCACAAACTGGATGCCGTCATCACCCGCTGTTCGAACAATTACGGCCCATACCAGTTCCCGGAAAAACTCATCCCGCTGATGATTGCCAACGCGTTGGAGGACAAGCCGTTGCCGGTTTACGGCGATGGCCTGCAGGTGCGGGACTGGATTTTTGTTGAAGACCATTGCCGCGGGGTGGACCGGGTCATGCGCCAGGGCAAGACCGGCGAGGTTTACAACCTCGGCGGCCTGCACGATGTGCCGAATCTGGAAGTAGTCCAGCAAATCCTCGCCCTGTTGGACAAACCGGCCAGCTTGATCAAACATGTGCCCGACCGGCCTGGGCATGACCGCCGCTACGCCATGAGCACCGATAAAGCCCGCGTGGAGCTGGGCTGGGCGCCGCAATACGATTTCCGCGCCGGATTGCAACGCACGGTGGAATGGTATCTGGCCAACCGCGGCTGGTGGGAGAGTATCCGCAGCGGCGCGTATCGGGAATACTACGACAAGATTTACCGGAATCGGGGCTGATAGAGTCTCTTTCAAAAGTGTTCAGTGTTCGGAACCCTGAACACCGAACACTGAACACCGCGGCATAATCAATCCCATGCAAATGACCGATGCCCTTGACATCCGCCCCTACCAACTGCTGTGCCTGATCTGCCGCCAGGGCCGGCGGAATCCAGGCGAACCCTATTACCATGAGGCGCAACTGGATAAAATCAAGGCGGCCGTGCGCGACAATCCCATTGTGCCGCTGACATTGCGCTGTAACACCAGTTCTGTTTTCCGTTACCAGAATCCAGGCCGCCAATTCGACACCCCGGAAGGCGCGACTTACAACGACTTGCGCGACTTGACCATCCTGCAACGCCTCGGACTGACCCCCGGCGCCACCCGGCCGGCGATTGACTGTTTCAGCGGCATTCCGGATGCCATCCCCGCCTGCGCGGGCGTCTGCGCGTACCCCGCCAAAGAAGCGCCCGGCTGGCCCGCTTGCCGGTATGCCGATACCGGCAATTACGAACGCGGTTTGGCTATGGGCATTGAAAAGCTGATTCCGCCGCGCACCCCGGCGGAGATGCAGGCAACCAAGCAATCCTCCGCCATCGCCTGCCTCCAGGCCCGGCGCCTGCGCATCCGCCCGCATCACCTGCTCTGCATGGTATGTTTCCATGCCGGCCGGGCCGATGATGACGTCACCCCCATTCCCGCCGACAATCTGGCGGAATGCATCGCCGCCATGCAGCGCAACCCGGATATTCCGGTCGAACTGATCCAGGGCCCCTGCATGATTTGCCCCCCTTGCCCGGCTTATCACGCCACCGCCAACTTGTGCATTGGCGGAAAAAGCATGGGCCTGCGCGATGAAAAGAAGGATTTGGATACCTTGCGCCGGATTGGTTTGAAATACGGCGATGTTCGGCCGGCCCGGGAGCTTTTTCAACTCGTTTTCAACGCCATTCAAAATACCACCCAGGTCTGCGGGTTCGGCGACGGCATTGAACGCGCCCGGGAATGGCGGGTTTGCGGCGGACCCACCGGCAAGGATGTTTACCGCCGCGGACGCCAGGCCGGACTCGGCATCCCCGCAGCAGAATTGCAAGAATAACAGCTTGACAATTACCCTTAATCCGGCAAAACTTCCCCCTTTGAGTCTTTTCCTGTTTGCATGTTTTCAGGAGACCGACGAGCAAATTTCAAAACTCACGTTTTGAATGAATTCAGGATTCAGAAGTCAGAATTTAGAATGATTGCAAATGGCATAGGATCAAGGTGTTACGTTGCTGCAAAAACTCAGGTACCGAACCATGAACACCGAACGCTGAACACTTTTGAAAGAGACTCCGACATGCATATTAAAATCGGCGTCGTATGCCTCTTGGCCGCAGCCAGCTTGACAACCACGGCATCCGGCCAGTTGCCGCTGACAGCCTGCCCTTTGCCTAAAAACCGGGAAAGCACGTCCCTGGCGGAATTCGCATCGGCTATCCCGTTGACCGGCAACAACTTGGCATACACCGCCTCCAAATATAACGACTTCGCCGCGGCCATGATTCTGCACCGCTCGGGCGGCGCGGAGGCCGGGCGGGAGCCGGCAGTTTTATTGGCAAAAAACACCGCCGATATCGGTAAATCGATCCCCGCAGCCCGTTTTTGGTCCATGACCCCGGCCCAGAAGCGGACGGGCTTGTTCATGCGGGCATTGCCGCGTTTAAAAAAGATTTTTGCCGCGGAAGGCGTCCCGGAACACCTGGTCTGGCTGGCGGAAGTTGAATCGTCGTTCGATCAAAACGCCTTGAGCCGGACAGGCGCAGTGGGTTTATTCCAACTGATGCCGGACACTGCCGTGCGTTTCGGCCTGCAACTTAAACCGTTGGATGAGCGTAAATTACCGGAAAAAAGTGCCCGCGCCGCAGCGCAATATTTAAAGCTGTTGCATCAGCAATTCGGATGCTGGGCGTTGGCCCTGGCGGCCTATAACGCCGGCGAAGGCCTGGTGGAACGCACCATGCAGGATTATAACCTCTCAACCTTTGATGAATTGTCGCCGTATTTGCCGCAGGAGACCCAGTTGTATGTTCCGCGCGTGCTGGCGGTGGCCAGCGTCCGTGAACGCGGTTGAGCATCGGAGGAGTATTATACCATGAAGGCTATTTTAAAAAAAGAACGGGCGCCGGGCCTGCACCTGGAAGACGTCCCCATGCCCGCCGTCGGCATCAATGACGTGCTGATTAAAGTCAAGCGCACCGCCATCTGCGGCACTGATGTGCATATCTTCAACTGGGACGAATGGGCGCAGAAAACCATCCCGGCGCCGATGGTGATCGGGCATGAATTTGTCGGTGTGGTGGAAAAAATCGGCGGGAATGTGGTGGATTTCCATCCGGGCGACATCGTCAGCGGCGAGGGCCACATTGTCTGCGGGCGCTGCCGCAATTGCCTGGCCGGCCGCCGGCATTTATGCATGAAGACCAGCGGCGTGGGCGTCAACCGCGCGGGGGCGTTTGCCGAATACATCAGCATCCCGGTCACCAACGTCTGGTATGCCGACCCGAAGCTGTCGCTCGATATCCTGGC
The DNA here is from genome assembly GCA_964650945.1 of uncultured Verrucomicrobiota bacterium. GTDB lineage: Bacteria > Verrucomicrobiota > Kiritimatiellia > JAAZAB01 > JAAZAB01 > JAXGPF01. Next base: position 28,316 of record CAZYXU010000018.1, read on the forward strand.
GGTTTTCGATCCCCTGGGGAATGCCGTGCATTCGACGTTATCCTTCAACGTGTTAGGTGAGGACGTGCTGATCACGGGCGCCGGCCCGATCGGCATCATGTCGGTCGCCATCGCCCGGCACGCCGGCGCGCGTTACGTGGTGATCACGGACGTCAACCCCTACCGCCTGGAGCTGGCGCGCAAGATGGGCGCGACGCTGGCGCTGGACGTGCGCACGGAAAAACTGGCGGACGCCCAGAAGCAACTGGGGATGAAGGAAGGCTTCGACGTCGGGCTGGAAATGTCCGGGAATGCCGCGGCCTTCCAGAGCATGCTGGCCAACATGTGCCATGGCGGCAAAATCGCCCTGCTGGGCATCCTGGGACCGGAAACCCGGATTGACTGGAATACGGTGATCTTCAACAGCTTGGTCATCAAGGGAATTTATGGCCGTGAAATGTATGAAACCTGGTACCAGATGACGTCCATGCTGCAAAGCGGGCTGGACATTTCCAAGATCATCACCCACCGGTTCCACTACACCGAATTTGACAAGGCCTTCGAGGTCATGCGCTCGGGCAATTCCGGCAAGGTGGTCATGAGCTGGGATTGAGGACGAGGCGCACCGGCCCCAGCAGGCCGGACTCGAGCTTCCCGCGGTAGCGCGTGGGAATGGTTGAGTAGTGATTGGCCAGGGTGTTGCATACCAGGATTTCCACCCGGTTTTCTCCCGGCCGCAGCCAGCCCGCCACATCCAAGCGCCAGGGCGGCGCTACCCGCACCCCCGCCAACCGGCCGTTGACATGCGCTTCCGCCGATGCCCGCACCCGCCCCAGGTCCAGCACGGCGCCGGCCGCCGGCAACGGGCCGGTCAGCGTAAAATTTTTCCGATACCAGACGCCGCCGGAATACGATTGCATGACGCCCATTTGGGACCAGTCGCCCAGCGGCGCATGCCCGGCGCCGCAATCCAGCCGGATGGGCTCGGGGATGGCGGCCCCGCCGTAACATCCCGGCTGGTGCGCCAGTTCAAAATAAATTTCCGCCGGCGCGTCCTGCGGCCGCGCGGGAACAACCCGATATAACGCCGCGCCGTCAGCACGTTGCCCGGCGCAAACAATCTCAGCCGGGGCGCCGCCGGCCCGGGCCGATGCTACCCGGCCGAACGCCGCGAATTCCAGCCCGCGGAGCCCGGGCGGGGCCATGAACCGGTAGCGCCCGGGATGCGCACGGTCCGCCGGCAGGGGATCGAACTCAAGGACTCCGGGTTTGCGGTACCAACTCATGGCCAGGGGATGCGGCTGGCGCCATTCGGCCGGGGCGGCGGCGGTTTCGATCACGGCATAGCCGCGGCCGGCGGAATCGTAACGCAGCAGGATGGCGGTTGCGCCCCGGGCCAGTTGCAACGGCCGGGTCCAGTCCGTCAACTGCCGCCCGCCCAGCCACACGGCGCCGGGCCGCATGCCGCCCAGGCGCAAATACGCGCGCGTGGCCTCCGCCGCGCGCACGGTGGTCCAGAGATAGAAACTGCCGGCCGCCGGCGTTGCCTGTTCATACACGGTGCCGGTGGCCGTCCGGCGCATGCTGCCCAGCGCGATGAACTCATCGCTGACCAGTTTTTTCAAACCATGGTAGCCCTGATGCCCGGGGTCATCCGGCAACCCCGTGCGCAGCGCATACTCATATGGCCGCCAGGCGTAAACCGCATCCCCGCACCGCACCGGCCGCGCCGGATCGATCGTCTGCAGCCCGGCGATTTCCGCCTCCAGCGGGCCGGCGTCATCCGCCGCCGGCAACGGCCCGAGCTGCCAAAACCGCTGTCCGCACCCGCAGGCGACTTCGCGCCATTCGGACTCCGCCCCCGGCGCGGCGGCATACCATAAGCGCCGGGCTTCCGCGCCCAGGCTGCCGGGCGACGCCGGCAGCCGGAAATCGCCCCACCGGTTGTCCAGCGTCGGCGCCAATTCGAATTCCCACTCGCCATCCAGCGGGATGACCGCCGCCGGCCCGGCGGGTTTCAATTCCGGCGGCGCCGGCGACGCCGGCGGGCCCGGCGTGAAGACAATCAACTGCGGCTCGTTGTCTTCCAGCGGCAGCCGCAGCCGCGTGCCTTGTTCCGCCGGCGACGCCGCCAGCGGCCGCACGGCGCCGGACCACGGGTCCCAGAGCTCCGCCCGGCCGCGCGCCCGGAAAAAACACTCCGTGCCCCGCGGCGCCCCCAGCACCATGTAGAGGTCGCGCGGGCCGATTTTGCGGTGCTGGACATGGCAGGGGGCCGCGGCGGTGAAATCCGGGGGAATCGCCCCGCGGATGAAGGCCGCGGCGCGGCCGGCCAGCCGGGCGCAGCCGTCTGCCGATAAATCATCCGCCGGCATAAACAGGCCCAGGCCGCCGGCGGCATTCCGCCGGGGAACGCCGCCGCCGCCAAACAGCTCGTCGAGCATGGCGGCGAGCGCCGGATTGCCGGCCAGGCCGCCGGCCAGGTCGTCCGCCTCCGGCAATGCGCCGAGGGCGAGCACCACGCCGCCAGCGCGGTAAAATTCCAGGGCCTTGCGGATGGCGGCCGCCCGGATCGCCCGCATGGCCGGCAGCACGAGCACGCGGTATTGTTCGCCGCTGACGCGCAATTCGGCGGCGGCGGCGGCAGCGCGCGCCAGCGTATGCGCATCCATGAAATCGAAATCCAGGGACTGGTCAAAGAGCGTTTTACCCAGGGTAAACGCCAGGCGCGCGGCCGCTTCGCCCCCCAGTCCGGCCGCCGCCGGCTCCACGGGATAGAGGATGATCGTATCGCAGCGGTGCACGCCCTGGCTTAAAACGTAACTGAGCCGCTCGACGCATCCCAGCAATTCCCGCATGTGCCGCCAGTAGGGCATGCGGAAATGGTTGCAGGGCGGCGCCCACTCCCACCAGCCGCCGCCGGTGGAATAGTAAAGGCCGTGCAGCGACAGCAGGTTGCTGCCCGCCACAAAATTGCGGAGAATAGCCTGGAGCAGGGTTTCCGTGTCCGTCCCCCAGCCGCTGCTGTGAAATCCTTCCAGCCAGACGCGCGGGCATTGATGGAGATGGGCGATGGAACTGTTGATCTTGTTTTTGACGATGTCGGGCGGACGGCTGCCGGGGGCGTCATTCCCCGGCGCGGTCATCCAGCGCTGCGTCCGGAAGTAATCGCCGAATTCCAGCACCTGCCGGCCGCGCCCGCCATGATCGCAACCGTATAACATCCCGCGCCGGGCGTGCCATTCGCCGATCGGCCGGAAATAATGTTCTTCCGACAACGCCACCATGACGTCGTTGTAATCCAGCCGGATTTTCGGCGTGCGCGGCCCGAGCTCCAGGAATAGCGCCGGCAATTCCGGCCGGATGTCATAACCCTTGCGCCGCTGGAATTCCGCGGCAAACCACCGGTTCCATAGTCGGCCGCGCACTCCCAGGTCGAGTTCATCGGAGAAAAAGAAATTCAACCCCCGTCCGGCGGCGCCTGGGCAACGTTTTTCAAACGGCGCGAAAAATTTTTCGATCACCTGCCGCCCGGATTGCGGATGCATGGGATCGATCGAAAATTCCGCCGGGATCGCCCGGACCGCGGCCACCGTCCAGGGACCGGGTTCCGCCGGCGCGCGGGCGCCGCCCGCCCCGGCCGCCGCCAGCAGGTCCACCGCCGAAGCCGGATCCAGGCCGCCGGCCGTCATCCGATAGGCGTTGAGCGCCAGCAGTTCGCCGCGCTCTTCCGGCGCCGGCGCCGTCCATGACGTCAGGTCTTCCCCGGACGCCGCTTCCCGGATATCCGCGCGCAATGCCGCCCCGCGGATGTCCGGGCAGGCGGCGATGATCGCATCGGCATACCCGCCCTGCCCGGGCGCGCATAAGGTGTAATCGCTCATGCCGACCGCCAGGCCGCGCCGGCCGCATTCCCCCAGGAACCAGCCGAACAATTCCCACCAGGCCTCGGAAAACAACGCCGGCTCGCCGGGATACGGCAGGCCGAAGGAGCGGCCACCCGCATCGCTGTGGGCGTAATTGATCTGCACGCCGCTGAGATGATGATCCGCCAGCCGGTCAAGCTGCCAGACCAGGCGCGCGCGGTCGAGCGGCTCGCCCGTCCACCAGAAAAAAGGAACCTCGCCGTAGCCGGGCGGCGGCGCCGCGAATCCCGGCCGCGCATCCAGGTCCGGGTCGCGCCGCGGAAAGCCGATGGCCTGCGGCGGCGGAACTGACACGGGTGGATCCCAAGCCGGATCGGCGGCTGCCGGAATTTTGACAATGGGCTCGGTCAAAATTTATCCTGTTCTCCGGTGATCCCCGGATATATGAATGTCCCCGGATTTGGATGGACAATTTTCAATGTTTTGGTAGGGCGGTCAGGCCCTTGACCGCCTTGTCACCCAAGGCGCGGGCCGCGTTGGCGGCACTGGGTGGCCCTGCCCCGGACGGCAATTCTCCCGGGCGCCGATTCAGGCCCGGCGGCCGCCTTGGGCGGCCTTGATTACCCGCCCCATCTGCTCCAACGCCGCCAGATGTTCCGCGCGGTATTCCTTGAGGGTGGGACGCCAGGTTGTCTGCATGAATCCCGGCAGCCGGCCGGGATCAATCCGGCGCCGGCAATGGCGGACGATATCCCGGAAATTTTCCGGGTAAACGCAGGTGCTGGCCGCCGGGACCTGGTCGTAGCCCTGCGCCGATAAATCCCGGAAGGTTTCCACCCAGTTGCGCCCCCAGGTGGCCCCGCGCGGCGGCAGCTTGCCGGACGGCTTACGGTAGTACCAATTGCTCTGGACGATGGAGCGGGGCATGTTGGCCAGGAAATCGGCCGGCTGATCCCAGTAATAATCCGACCAGACCCAGGGCCGCGCGCCATGCCGCGCAGCAGCGGCGGCTAAAAACTTCAGGTCATGCCACCAGAGGTCATGCTGGCGGATGACGATGTAATGGCAGGCTTTCTGGCCCGCGACAAACCGCGGCGATTCCTCGTCCATGCCCAGGTGGAAAAACCGCGGCCGGTCGAACAGCGCCGCCACTTCGTCAATCAAGTCCCGGCAGACCTGGTAATACCGCGGGGTTGACACGCAGCGGGCGTATTCGCCCAGCCAGGCGTCATGCGTGGCCGAGAAATTCAACTTGGGGATCGGCTCCACCCCCTGCGCCCGCATCCAGGCCAGCTCCCGGCGCAATTGCGCGGGCGTCCAGGAGCCGCGCACGCCCAGCTCCGGATGCGACCGGTAACGCACCCCTTCCGCCAGGTCAATCACGGCCATGTTTACGCCGGCGGCGGCCATCCTGGCCACCAATTCCCGCCACAGCGCGCGGTCGCAACGCAGGAACGGCCGGGCGCTGCGGACGGGATTGGCGGGCCAATCGGCATCGCACCACAGGTTGAATCCCAGGTGCAACAGGTACGCCCAGATCGGGCGCGGACCGGTTGGTTCGACATGGCTCATAACGGCCCTCCCCGCGGCCCGGCGCCGGCCGGCGCCAACGGCCGCCCTTTCGCAAATCCGGCGTTAGGATGTCCGCGCCGCTCCATTTGACCAGCCGGATTATTTCAGGAAGAGTTCGACCACCGGAATTTCCACGGGCGGATGCACCGGCGGCAAATCCAGGACGGCATACCCCTTGGGCCAGCGCTGTTCGTACTGCTGCTGGCTCATGGAAAAGTTTTTTGCCGGGGGCGTGGTGATCAAGTTCACCTCGCTGGCGTCATGCAGGAACTGGGCATACTCAACCTTGTCCGCCAAACCCTCCAGATACAGGTTCTTAAACGGCCAGTTCAAGATGTGCAGATACAGGCGCTTGCCGTTCTGGGTGTAGCGGCAATCCGCCGGCGGGGTGAACGCCGAGGCCGTGCAACCGTAAATCGAGCGGCTGTTGTATTTCATCCAGGCGCCGATGCCCGCCAGACGATCCAGCGCCCGCTGGTCAATATAACCGCGCCCCGTAGGCCCGACGTTCAGCAACAGGTTGCCGCCCTTGCTGACGTTGTCCACCAGCATCGTCAGGAGCAGCTTGACGCTCTTCCACGATTGCTCGTCGCGATAATAGCCCCACGAGCCGGAAAACGTCTGGCAGGCTTCCCATAAGGCGGGCTTGCCTTCGGCGTCCACCACCCAGCCGCGCGGCTGGTATTGTTCCGGCGTGATGAAATCGCCCGAGCCCGGCAAATCCAGGCGGTTGTCCACCAGGATATCCGGGCGCAGCTTGCGCACCAGCCGGATAAGCTTTTCCGACTCCCAGTCGTCCCGGCCCTTGCCGTCCGCGATGGGATAGGAATAATCGAACCACAGGATGTCCACGTCGCCGAATTTGGTCAGCAGCTCGGTTACCTGGTTGCGCATGTACGCGGCGTATTTCTTCATGTCGCGCTGCTTGTTCTTCCGGCGCTCTGCTTCATTCATTTTCATGGGATGATTGCAGTCCACGACGAACTCCGGATGATGCCAGTCGATCAGCGAGTAGTAAAACCCGACGCGGATGCCCTCGTCCCGGAACGCCTTGACCATGGGCTTGAGCAGGTCCTTGCCGCAAGGCGTGTTGGGGGCCTTGTAGTCGGTATACTTGGTATCCCACAGGCAAAAGCCCTCGTGGTGTTTGGTGGTGATGACAAAATACTTCATCCCGGCGTTTTTCGCGGCGCGCGCCCAGGCCGTCGGGTCGTACATATCCGGGTTGAAATGGTCAAAATACCGCTGATAATCGGCGGTGCTCATCCGCTCCCGGCTTTTCATCCATTCGTGCCGGGCGGCGGCGGCGTAAAGCCCCCAGTGAATAAACATGCCGAACCGGTCATGCACAAACCACTTGGAATCACCAGCGCCATACGGACGTTGCTTGCTCATATTTGCTCCCTCTTCAAG
>CAZYXU010000018.1:35245-41271 GCA_964650945.1 uncultured Verrucomicrobiota bacterium
ACACCCTACCACGCATGCTAGCAACCGCCCTCTTAAAAACAATGGACGCGCGCATTTATTTTGTGTATTTTTCTCGCATAGGCGGGCCGGCGTCACAAATGGTCATACCCGAACACAAATATCCGGAACCCTGCGCGCGCATCCTGGTTTGCGCCCGGCAGACTTTGCGCGTCAATCACTGGCGTTTTGCCAATCTGAGCGCGCCGTTCTGGCGGCTTTACTGGAACGCCGCCCCCGGGGCCTGCATCCAAATCCAGGGCGCGGAAGTCCGTTTATCGCCGGCCCGTGTATATGTGCTGCCGCCCAACACCCCCTACGCCACCCGTAATCCCCGCGCCGTGGATCATTTTTACCTGCATTTCCTGACCCGCGCGCCCTACACGGCGGTGGCGCCGGGATTGTATTCCTTCCCGCTCCGGCAGACCGCCGCCCGCGCCATTGACGCGCTTTCCCGGATATTGCGCCAGTCCCCGGACAACGCGGACGGCATCTGCGAGGCCATGGCGGCGCCGGCGTATTTGCTGGCTTACCTGGCGCTCAATGCCGTGCCGGCCGGCCAATTCCATGCCGACCGCGCCGATCCGCGCATTACCCGCAGCATCGCCGAAATGGAATCGCACCTGCATCAGGACACGCATAACGACCGGCTGGCGGCGCGCGCCGGGATGAATACCAACGCTTTTATCCGGTTATTCAAAAACCAGACCGGCGTCACCCCGCAGGGCTATCTCCGCCGGAAGCGCATTGAAAAAGCCTGCCTGCTGCTGCGTTTTACCGACAAGACCATTGAGACTATCGCCGCGGAAACTGGATTTTGCGACCGCTATCACCTGACCCGCGTTTTTCACCGGCTGCGCGGCCTGGGCCCGGCGGCCTTCCGGAAAATCCGCGCTTGAATCAAGGTTGACGCAACCCGGACAGGGCAACATGACATTTTTATTTGAACTCGGCGACCTGCTCGTTTGGGGCGCGCTGCTGGCGATCATCAATCTGGAGGATGCCCCGCCCCCGCCCGCGCCGCCGCCACCCGCCCCCGCGCCGCCGCCCGCGCCGCGCACGGGATTGATCTACGATCCCGCCTGCCTGGAGCATGATACCGGCCCCGCGCATCCCGAAACGCCGGCCCGGCTGCAGGCCGTCCTCCAGGGCTTAAAGGCGGCCGGGCTGCTGGACCGGTTGGACCGGCTGGATCACGCTCCCGCTTCCGAGGCATGCCTGACTGCCGTCCATAGCCTGGAATATGTCGCCGAAGTCCGGCAGGCTGTCCAATCCGGGGCAAGCTACCTCCATTCGCCGGACACGCCCCTCTCGCCGCGGTCTTTCGACGCAGCCCGGCTGGCGGCCGGCGGCGTGGTGGCGGCGGTTGACGCCGTCATGGCCGGCCGGGTAGTCAACGCCTTTTGCGCCGTGCGCCCGCCCGGCCATCACGCCTCGCGCAATCGCGCCATGGGCTTCTGCCTGTTCAACAACGCCGCCATCGGCGCCCGGCACGCGCAGCAACGCCATGGCTTGCAGCGTATTTTGATCGTGGATTGGGACGTGCATCACGGCAACGGCACCCAGTCGATTTTCCAGGATGATCCGAGCGTTTTGTGCTTTTCCGCGCATCAGTATCCATTTTATCCCGGCGGCGGCGCGGCCGATGAAACGGGCGTCGGCGCCGGCCGCGGCTACACCATCAACGTGCCGTTGCCGGCCGGCAGCGGGGATGCGGAATACATCCGCGCCTTCGAGGAAATTCTGCGGCCGCGCGCCATGGCTTACCGCCCGGATTTCATCCTGATTGCCGCCGGATTTGACGCCCTGGCGCGGGACCCGCTGGGCGGGATGAACGTCACCGCCGCCGGCTTCGCCCAGATGACCCGGATTGTCCGGCAAATCGCCGCGCAGACCTGCCAGGGCCGGCTGGTGTCCATCCTGGAAGGGGGCTATCACCTGGAGGACATGGGCGCCGCCGTGGCGGCCCACGTCGCCGAACTGATCCCGCCGGGATGAGCGGATTGAGGAGAAAAAGATTCAAAGAAAAAATCTCACAAAGACGCCAAGCCGCTAAGGAACAACGGATTTGCAGATGCTGAAGGAAAACATGCGCCATGCGGCATTGCCGTGGAATCGGATGCCTTGCATGTTTTACTGTTTTTCTTTCTTGGTGTCTTCGTGACTTCATGAGATAAAATGCTGTTTGCCAGCCTCTCTTCGCTCCGCATCTGCATCCAGTTTACCGCCACTCGTGTTTCGGATACCGGCCGCGCAAGTCCTTTTTGGCCTGCTGGTATCCGTGCGCCCAGAACGAGGCCAGGTCGTCGGTGATCTGGACCGGGCGTTGATTGGGCGCCAGGATGTTGACGCGGACGCGCACGCGGCCCATGGCGATTGCCGGGCAGGCCGGCACGTCGTACAATTCCTGGATGCGGGCGGAAAAAGACGGGGCGCGCCCGTCTTCATAAACCAGCCTCACATTCCGGCCATTCGCCAGCGTGGCGCGTTCGGGCGCGTATTTGGCCAGCAACGCCTGCTGCGGCGCGCTGAGCCAATTTTGCACCACCGGCAGCACGGCGCGCTCCTTGATTTCGCGGTAGCTGAATGCGCCGTGGCAAATCTGCTCCAGCAGGTGCCGGCGCGCGTCCGGCCCCGCCGGCGGCAATCCCAGTTCCGGACACCAGGCCGCCAGGTTGTTGAGCCGCGTCAGCCATTGCTCCACCGCCGGCGTCCATTCCTTCAAAACCAGGCGGCCGGCCTGGACCTCATCCGCCAGTACGGCGGCCGCCTCATCGGCCGTGGGCTGCTCCGCCGGGCCGGCGGCAACCATTAAATCCCGGAAAAACAAGTCGGCGCGCGCCGCCGCCCGGCGCTGCACGGCGTCATACTCCAACCGGCGCTCCCGGCGCAAATGTTCCGGGAACAATTCCTCCAGCCATTCCGGTACGATGGCGCTGGCCATGGTGATCCGGGTTTCCACCTCGCCGCGGCGCGCCTCCAGGCGCCGGATTTCCGGGGCCACCATCAACCGGGCCTGGCGCACCGTGCTGTCGGGCGCCAGGCTGCCGCGGCGGCCATGCACCAGCTCCACCCGCGCGGCGCCGGCGCTGACGCGCCGCGCCACCTGGTCGGGAAAAGCCGCCAGCAGGCATTTTAAAACGCTGACGGCCGGTGCGTTCCCGCGGCCGCCGGCGGCGCCGGGCGAACCGAGGCGTCCGGCAATGCGCAGGAACTGGCCGCGCATCTCGTCCACCCGGCGGCAGGCGCCCGCATGCAGACCCAGTTGATCGCAAACTTCCCGGGAAAAATTCTGCGCGGCGGCCGCCTGCCACAGCCGCAGGCGCAGCAGCAAGTCCGATTCCCATTCCGGATCGGCCAGCTCGGCGCGCCGGGCCCGGATATCGCGGTCGAGGTCGGACTGGCGCAGGCTGCCCTGATGCCCGGCCCGGCGCGCCGCCCCGGCCGGCGTCAGCGCGCGCGCCGGCGCCGCGGCGTTCGCCAGCATCCCATGCTCCTGGGCCAGCGCGGCCAGGAGCGCGGCTTCCGGCACGCAGCCATAATCCGCGGCCGTTAACAGCAGCCGGCCCCAGCGCGGATGCACGGGAAAATCCAGCAGGCGCCGGCCCAGCCCGGTCACCGCGCCGTCCGTCGTACGCAACGCGCCGATGCTCTTCAGAAATTCCTCCGTGTATTGCAGGCGCTCCGCCGCCGGCGGCTCCAGCCAGCGGAAAGCGCGCAGGTCGCCCAGCCCCAGGGCCCGCAGGCCCAAAACCACTTCGCTCAAGTCCAGCCGCGCCACCTCCGGCGTTTCGGCCGCCGGGCGGCGCTCGTGCTCCTCCGCCGTCCAGAGCCGCAGGCAGACGCCGGGCGCCGTGCGGCCGGCGCGGCCGGCGCGCTGGTCGGCGGCGGCGCGGCTGATTTTCTCCACCAGCAGCGTGTTGATCCCGTGCTCCGGATCGTAGCCCGCCCGGCGCGCCAACCCGCTGTCAATCACCAGGGTTACGCCGTCAATGGTAATCGAAGTCTCGGCGATATTGGTGGCGACGATGATCTTGGGCGTATCGTCCGGCGCCACGGCCGCATCCTGCGCCGCCGGCGACAACTCGCCGTAGAGCGGGAAAATCCGGTTGGCCCGCACCCCCGCGATGGATTGCAACGCCGACACTGTCCGCCGGATTTCATGGGCGCCGGGCATGAAAATCAGCGTATGCCCGCCCGCCGGCGCCGGCTGCGCCGCGGCTTGCGCGGCCAGTTCCCAGACCGGCGCGGCGGCCGACTGGCGGCCGGCCGGATGATACCGGATCTCCACCGGGAAACAGCGGCCGCCGGCCTGGATGCGCGCGCAAGGTTTTAAAAACGTTTCCACCGCCGCGGCGTCCATGGTGGCGGACATGACGGCGATTTTCAAGTCCGGGCGCCGGCCGGCCTGCAAATCCAGCGCCAGCCCCAGCAAGACGTCGCCGAAGAGGTGGCGCTCATGGAATTCGTCAAAGACGATCGCGCCGACCCGGCGCAAGTCGGGATCATGCCGCAATTCCTGCAGCAGGATGCCATCGGTCTCGTAGATAATCCGGGTGGCCGGACCGGCGCACTGGTCGAAGCGCACGCGGTAGCCGACCTCGCCGCCCAGCGCCGCGCCGCGCTCCGCCGCCACCCGCCGCGCCAGCATCCGCGCCGCCAGCCGCCGGGGCTGCAGGCAGACCACCTGCCCGCCGTTGGGCAGGACCTCATCGGCCAGGAAGCCGGGGACCCGGGTGGACTTGCCCGACCCGGTGGGCGCGGTGAGGATGACGCGGCTGTGTCCGGCGCAGGCCTGAATAAATTCGGCGCGGATTGCTTGGATGGGAAGGCTGGAAGACACAAGTTAATCGCTTTCAAAAGTCAGCTTTTGAAAGCAGTATTCAGTATCCAGTAGTTAGTCATCAGTCATCAGTGATCAGTGATCAGTCATCAGTAATCAGTAATCAGTCATCAGTGGTCAGTCATCAGTGGTCAGTGATCAGTGATCAGTCATCAGTGGTCAGTGATCAGTGATCAGTCATCAGTGGTCAGTCATCAGTGGTCAGTGGTCTTAATTCTTGACTGAATTCTTCCAAAAAGTTGGTTTTGAAATTTGCCCCTCTGCCCCTCTGCGCCTTTGCCCCTTTGTGCCTCTGCCCCTCTGCCCCTCTGCCCCTCTGCCCCTTCCGTCAGCATCACTCCCGCCCGCCCAGCAGCCGCAACAGCGCGGCGGTATCGTCTTTCTCCATGCGCATGGCCCAGCGCAGCGGCGTGGCGCCGGTGATGTCGCGGGGATTCATGTCCGCCCCGCGCTCCGCCAGCAGGCGGATGACCCCGTGATGCCCGCGCGCCGCGGCGATATGCAGCGGCGTCACCAGGTTGGCCCCCGCCGTGCGGACATTCACGTCCGTGCCGGCATCCAGCAAGACCGCCGCCGTCTCCAACGCGCCCGCTTCCGCCGCCTTGTGCAGCGGCGTCAGCCGGATCGCCCCATACCCCAGGCTCATGACATAGGGGTCCGCGCCGCTCGCGAGCAGTTGCCGCGCCATGTCCGCGCGGTTGAAAACCGCCGCCGAATGCAGGGGCGTCATGCCGGACCGGTCCCCCGCATCCACCTCCGCGCCGCGCGCCAGCAGCAACTCCAGGACGGCCGGCTGGTTGGCCACCACCGCCCATTGCAGCGCGGTGGCGCGCTGGCGGTCGTCGCGGGCATCCAGCAAGTCCGGGCGCGCCGCCAGCATTTTTTCCACTCGGGCGGCATCCCCGGCGCGCACCGCCCGGATCATGCGGGCGCTGCCGCGCCAATGCTTCCACGCCATGGGCGGCGCGATTAAAACCGCGCAAATCGCCAGAATCAGCATCCACTGCCGGGCCGACATTTTAGGCATAATGTTGCTCCCCGCCAGAACGCGGACCGTGCTTTCTAATTGCCGCCTCCATCATTGCGAGTTAGAATAACCCCTTAACCGCATCCCGTCAATCAATATGGACGTGCCCTGATCCTCGCCTAACTTTTTAGGAACGCAAAAAAAGATAAGCGGACATGA
>CAZYXU010000019.1:0-39983 GCA_964650945.1 uncultured Verrucomicrobiota bacterium
CGTCAACTAATATCAACAAAATTGTACAAAGATACAAAAAGACTGGTCTTATGCCGAAAGGGGTGCTGCTGATGGGCCCGCCGGGCACGGGCAAGACGCTGCTGGCCAAGGCCATCGCCGGCGAGGCGGATGTGCCGTTCTTCAGCATCAGCGGCTCGGATTTCGTCGAGATGTTTGTGGGCGTGGGCGCTTCGCGCGTGCGCGACATGTTCGAGCAGGGCAAGAAAAACGCGCCTTGCATCATTTTTATCGATGAAATTGACGCCGTCGGCCGCAGCCGGTTCAGCGGCATCGGCGGCGGGCACGACGAACGCGAGCAGACCCTGAACGCCCTGCTGGTGGAGATGGACGGCTTTGAAACCCAGGATGGCGTGATCATCATCGCCGCCACCAACCGTTCCGACGTCCTCGACCCCGCCTTGCTGCGCCCCGGCCGGTTCGACCGCCAGATTATGATTGACCTGCCGGCGCTGGAAGGCCGCGAGGAAATTTTGCGCCTGCACGCCAAGAAAATCGTCCTGGAATCCGGGCTGGAACTGAAGCGCCTGGCGCGGGGCACGTCGGGATTTTCCGGCGCCGACCTGGCCAACCTGATCAACGAAGCCGCCCTGCTGGCCTCGCGCGAGGGGAAAAAATCCGTCGGCCTGCACGACCTGGAAGAGGCCCGCGACAAGGTGCGCTGGGGCCGCGAGCGGCGCAGCCACGTGATGGACGACGAAGAGAAGCGCCTGACCGCCTACCATGAAGCCGGGCATGCCCTGGTGCTGAAAATGGTGGAAAAGAGCGAGCCAGTGCACAAGATCACCATCATCCCCCGCGGCACCGCCTACCTGGGCGCCACCATGCAGCTTCCGGAAAAGGACCGTTACACCGAAAGCCGGGTGAAACTCCTCTGCACGCTGGCCGGTATGATGGGCGGCCGGGCCGCGGAAAAACTGGCGCTGGGCGACATCACCACCGGCGCGGGGAACGACCTGAAACAGGCCACGCACCTGGCCCGGATGATGGTGTGCAACTGGGGCATGAGCGAAGAAATCGGCCCGCAGACTTTCGGCAGCAACGAAGAGTTGCTGTTCTTCGGCCGCGAAGTTTCACGCTCCCAGGATTTCAGCGAGGAAACCGCCCGCCGGATTGACGTGGAAGTCAACCGTTTGCTGCGCGAAGCTTTCGATCAGGCCACCGGCATCCTGCGGCAGCATCGCGACAAGCTCGACCTGATCGCCCGGACCCTGCTGGAACGCGAAACCCTGGACGAGCAGGAAGTGAACGACTTGATCAAACTCGGCCGGATTGTCCCGCCGGTCCCGCCGCCGGTCCCGCCGCCGGCCGATGCGCCGGCCGCGGAAACACCGCCGCCGGCCGCGGCGCCCGCGGACGCGGCGGCGCCCGCGCCCACGCCCGCGGGGACGGCCGCGCCGGCATAAAGAGGAAGGTCAGCCGAAAGAAAATGTCAAAACCCGGCAACATATCAGCGGATGCCAACCCGGTCTGGCACTGCCGCGGACAGGTTCTGCGCTTTGACGCCCGGCCGCTGATCATGGGCATCCTGAACGTCACGCCCGACTCGTTCTCCGACGGCGGCCGGCTGGCGGACCCGGGCGCCGCCATCGCGTATGGCCTGCAAATGGCGCAGGACGGCGCCGACATTATCGACATCGGCGGCGAGTCCACCCGGCCGGGCGCCGCCCCCGTCCCCGCGGAAATCGAAAGCGCGCGCATCCTGCCGGTGCTCCGCGGCCTGGCGGGGCAGACTGCCTGCCGGCTGTCGGTGGACACCACCAAAGCCGCCGTGGCCGCCGCGGCGCTGGACGCCGGCGCCCAGATCGTCAACGACATTTCCGCCCTGACCGCCGACCCGGCCATGGCGGAGCTGGCGCGCCGCCACAACGCCGGGGTAATCCTGATGCACCGCCAGGGTCTGCCGGCCACCATGCAGGACAACCCGCGCTACGACGACGTGGTGCGCGAAGTGGCCGCCTGGTTGCGGCAGCGCGTGGCGGCGGCCATCGCCGCCGGCCTGGACCCGCGGACGCTCGCGGTGGACCCCGGGATCGGTTTCGGTAAGACCACGCGCCATAACCTGCAGCTCCTGGCCAACCCCGCCGCCGCCGGCGTCCCCGGCCGGCCGCTGGTGATCGGCCTCTCGCGCAAGCGGTTCCTGGGTGAAATCACCGGCCGCAGCCAACCCGCCGACCGGCTGCCGGCGACCTTAGCGGCTCTGGCCTGGGTGATGTCAGCCGGCGCGCAGGTGTTGCGGGTCCACGACGTGGCCGCCGCCCGCGATGCCGTGCTGGTGGTGCAGGCCTTGCGAAAGGAGCGCGCGGCGCCATGAACTGGATTTACCGGATCAGTTTCCCGGATTGGAACGGCTGGGTGGAAATCATCTGCCTGGCGGTGATTTTCTACTACGTCCTCTTTTTCTTCCGCGGCACCCGCGGCGCGCCGGCGCTGACGAGTTTTGTCACGCTGTTCATCATCATGCTGGTGGGCACCAGCCTGTTTCACCTCGACGCCTTGAACTGGCTGCTGGGGCGGTTTTCCGTCTACCTGGCCGTGGCCTTCCTGGTGATTTTCCAGCCGGAAATCCGGCGCGTGCTCGCGGAAATCGGCAAGCAGCACTTTTTCGCCGGCCCGGGCGCCGACCAGCAGGTCATTGACAGCATCGTCGAGGCGGCCGCCATTCTCGCCCGCCGTAAAATCGGCGCGCTGATTGCCGTTGAGCGGGCCATCGGCATCCGCAACATCCAGGAAACCGGCGTGCCGGTTGACGCCGCCGTCTCGCCGGAGTTGCTGGCCAGCATCTTTTTCCCCTACACCCCGCTGCATGACGGCGGCGTGATCATCAGCGGCGACCGCCTGGCGGCCGCCAGTTGCGTCTTCCCGCTCTCCATGCGCGAGGAATTCAGCCGCATGCTCGGCACCCGGCATCGCGCGGCGGTGGGGCTGACCGAGGAGACCGACGCGCTGGTGGTGGTGGTTTCCGAGGAAACCGGCGGCATCTCGTTGAGCCAGGAAGGCCGGCTGCTGCAGCATCTGGAAACCGAACAATTGCGCCGGCTGCTGGCCGGCACCCTGCAGAAAAAGCACCCGGCGCGCCGCCGCTGGACCACGGCGCGGCAATGGCTGCTCCGCACCTTCAGCCCCGCCGCCAAGCCGGCGGCGGACAAAAGCCGGGCGCCGGACGCGGGACATGTTTAAGCATGAGCTTTAAGAATATAATTTCATCGAATATCCGGCTCAAACTGCTGGCCCTGGCGCTGGCCCTGGTGTCATGGTACGCCATCCGGGAAACCATCAGCTTTGAAATCACGGTTTCGGATATTCCGCTGGACATCAAGGTGGACGAAGGTTGGTCGGTCCTGCGCCAATCCGCGGATAGCGTGACCGCTACCTTCCGCGGCTCCCAGGAGGATATCCGCCTGCTGGATCAGAAACAACTGCGCGCCGTGCTGAAAATCAACGCCCCGACCGCGCGGCAGGGGGAGGACATCGTCGTGGCCACGGACAACATCACCGGCACCCGCGGCGTGCGCGTGGCCCGGGTTTATCCCGAACGCGTCTCCGTCAGCCTTGACCGCGAATCGGAACGCAGGGTTCCGGTCAAAGCCCGGGTCGCCGGGCGCCCGTTCGCCGGTGAAATCGAAACCCTGCTCTGCGAGCCGGCCATCGTGTCGCTGCGCGGTCCGGCCACCCACCTGGAACAGACCGAATGGGTCTTCACCGAGCCGGTGGATGTGGACGGCCGCGCCAGTTCGTTCCGCAAACGCTGCCGGGTGCTCCCGCCCAGCAACCTCTGGACGCCGCGCATTGACCCGCCCGAGGTGCAGGTCAGCGTGATGATCGTCCAGCAGACGGCCAGCCAGACCTGGAACGACGTCGCGGTCTCGGCGCTCA
Organism: uncultured Verrucomicrobiota bacterium; assembly: GCA_964650945.1. Taxonomy (GTDB): domain Bacteria; phylum Verrucomicrobiota; class Kiritimatiellia; order JAAZAB01; family JAAZAB01; genus JAXGPF01. The sequence goes on from CAZYXU010000019.1 coordinate 3,895, forward strand.
TGGCCCCGGGCCAGGCCGGGCGGATCTCGATTGTGCCCTCCAAGGTGCAGGTGACCGTCAGCGGCACGCCGGAATCCGTGGCTGCCCTCATGAAAATGACTCCGCGCGTGTTTGTGGATTGCCAGGACCTGGACCCGTCCCTAACCTATGATTTGCCCGTCAGCATCCACCTGCCGGCCGGCGCCGGCGTGACGGCGGCGGCGGAGCCGCCGGTGGCGCACATTGTCATCGAACGCACCCTGACCGGCCACCCGCTGGGATTGCCGGCGGAAAACGGCATGCCACCTTGAGTTGACAGGAATTTTTTAAATGGCGGAAAAAACACCAATACGCTCCACCGGCATCCGGGAAATGTGGGGCATCATTTTGCTGACCTTTGCCGTGCTGACCGCGCTTGCGCTGGCTTCCTACGATTGGGCTGACATCTCCCTGCTGCGCACGCCGCCCAACGACCCGCCGCTGAATTTCATCGGACCGGTCGGGGCCTGGACGGCCTTTCTGGCGTTCATGACGCTGGGGCTGGGCGCCTTCCTGCTGCCGGCGCTGGCAGCGGTGCTGGGGCTGTTCCTGCTCCTCTACCCGCGCACGCCCTTCCTGGCGCGCGGCGGTTGGAGCCTGCTGGCGCTGCTCGTGGCCGCCGCCTTCATCCCGCTGTTTCCCGCGTGGTGCGACCATTTCTGCCTGCGCCTGAATATCCGCGGGCTGTCCGGCGGATTGTTCGGCTGGCTGGTTGCCGACCGGCTGCTCTGCAGCCTGCTGGGACATACCGGCGCCGCCATCCTGCTGGGCGGGTTGCTTTGCGCCAGCGTGGTCATGTTCGTCGGCCGGCCGGCCCTTGTCCGCCTGGCGCACGCCGCCCGCGCCGGCTGCGCCATCCTGATCGCGCGCGTCCGCGCGGCCCAAGCCGCCCGGCGCAGCCGGCTGGAACTGCTGGAACGCGAAGCCCGCACCCTGGCCCGGCAGCGTGAAACCCTGGAAAAGGAACTGCGCCGCAATCTCCCGAAACGCCCGCCGGAACCGGCGCCCGCGCCGGCCGCCGCGCCGCCGCCGCTGCCTCCTCCTCCCCCGCCGCCGCCCGCCCCCGCGCCGCCCGCCCCCGCGCCGGTCAAGCCCGCGGCGCGGGCGGCCGCCAAGCCGGCGCCGGCCGGCGAGTCCCCCGAATTGCCGCCGCGTATCGCCGCCCCGGCTTCACCCTACCGGCTTCCGTCCATCAGCCTGCTGCACCAGACGCCGGACGGCAATGACCGCCAGATTGACTGGGATGTGCATAGCACGGCCAAGGTGCTCAAGGAAACCCTGGCGGAATTCGGCATCGAATGCGAAGTCACCAACATCGAGCAGGGGCCGGTGGTGACGCGCTATGAGTTGCGTCCGGCGCCCGGCGTGCGCGTGGAAAACATCGTCAAGCTGCAGAACAACCTGCAATTGATGATGAAAGCCACCAGCGTGCGGGTGCAGGCGCCCATTCCCGGCAAGGACGTGGTCGGCATCGAAGTCCCCAACGCCATCGCCACCAAGGTGTACCTGCGCGAAATCCTGGAAAGCGAGCCGTGGAAAAATTCACGCGCCGCCATTCCGCTGGTCCTGGGCAAGGATGTGGGCGGGAGCGACCTGGTCGCCGACCTGGCCGCCATGCCCCACCTCCTGATCGCCGGCGCCACCGGCTCCGGCAAAACCGTCTGCATGAATTCGATCCTGGCGGGCATGCTGATGTCGCGCACGCCCGACGAACTGCGCCTGATCCTGGTGGACCCGAAAATCGTGGAATTTTCCATTTACAACAACCTGCCCCATCTCGCCACCCCGGTGATCACCGACCATAAGAAAGTGATCTTCGGTCTGCGCTGGGCGATCAACGAGATGAACAAGCGTTACAAGCTTTTCGCCCGCGCCGGCGTCCGCAACATCGCCGGCTACAACGAGCGCATGCATGCCCATCCGCCCGAGCCCGGCGGCAATGACGAGGAGGCTTTCCCCGCGCATGTGCCGTATATCGTCATCGTGATCGACGAGCTGGCCGACCTGATGATGGTGGCGCGGGCGGATATTGAAAACGCCATCGCCCGCCTGGCGCAACTGTCGCGCGCCGTCGGCATCCACATGATCCTCGCCACCCAGCGCCCATCGGTCAATGTCATCACCGGCACCATCAAGGCCAACTTCCCGGCGCGCATTTCCTTTCAGGTGGCCCAGAAGGTGGACAGCCGCACGATTCTCGACACCAGCGGCGCCGACAAACTGCTGGGCCGGGGCGACATGCTGTTTTTGCCGCCCGGCAGCAGCAAGCTGGTCCGCGCGCAGGGCGCCATGACCACCGACGATGACATCCATTCCATCGTCGAATTCATCAAGCAGCAGGCCCTCCCCGCCAAATTCGAAATCCCCAACGCCGACGAGGCGGAAGGCAAGCCGGCCGGCATGCCGGGCTTGCCCGGCACGGAGGATGAAGATGACGCCGACGACGATCTGCTCGAAGCCGCCACCAACATCATCCGCGAAACCCGCCGCGCCTCCGTCTCGCTCCTGCAGCGCCGCCTGAAAATCGGCTATAACCGCGCCGGCCGGCTGATGGATGTGCTGGAAGAACGGGGCATCGTCGGCCCGGCCCGCGGGTCCGACCCGCGCGAGATTTTGATTGATCTGGACCTCCAAACATCGGACAATCCGCCCGCGGACACCGAAAGCCCCGAAACCAGCGAAGGCACGGAATGGAATCAATCGGACAAATCCTGAAAGCCGCCCGGGAACACCAGGGACGGGCCATCGCCGATGTGGCGCTGGCCACCAAAGCCAAACAGACGGTGATCCAGGCCATCGAGGCCGACAACTTCGATGAACTGATCGCGCCGGTCTATGCCAAGGGCTTTATCAAATTATACGCCGAAACCCTCGGGTTGAACCCGGAACCATTGCTGAAAAATTACCGGCAATCCCGCGCCCATCCCGGTTTGAGCGGCAAACCGCCCGCCCCGGCGCCCGCCGCCCGGCCGCGCCTGCCGGCGCCGCCCGCGGCGCGCCCGCCGGCGGCCCAACCCGTGACCACGGCGGCCAAAACTGTCACCGCGGCATCCCAAACCGCGCCCGCGGCGCCAGGCGCCATACGCCCGCCGGACCGGCCGCCGCTGGCGGCCAAAACCATCCTTCCCCCCAAACCGCCTTTTTTGCGCAAGCCCGCGCCCCCGGCCCGGCCGCCGCGCGCCCGGCTGCCGTGGCGGGTGCGTTTCGCCCCGCAACTCAACCGCCTGCGCGAACTGCGCCGGTACGATTGGGCGGCGGTGGTCCGCCGGCAATCCCGGGCGCTTGCGGGTAAATTGCTGCCGGCCGGCGCCGCCGGCCTGGCGCGCCTGCGGCATTGGCTGCAATTGCCGCGCGCGCGGCAGGCGGGGATGGCGCTGGCGGCCGTGATGCTGATCGGATTGATCGGCGCGGCGCTGCGCCAGGCCGTGATTCACCGGCGCGCGCAATATACCCCGCCCGCCCAATACGGCTGGCTGCAGGCGCCGCCGGACCCCTACCCCTGAAACGAGGCAAGACTATGCAATCCGGGACCAAATTAAGCGCCGGCTGGCTGGGCCTGATCGCCGTCCTGGGCTGGGCGGGCATGGCCGGCGCCGCCGCGCCGGACCTGACGCCGATGCCCAAGGTCTATGAGCCCGCCGGCACGGAATTCCTCATCACCGGCGCCGCCATCCATATCACCCCGGGCAGCCGCCAGTGTGAAATCGGCGCGGCGGACGTCATGGCGCGCGCGCGGGAACTGGGCGGCGCGCCGGGCGCCATTCAGCCGGCAGCGGACACCACCCGGCCGGGGATTTACATCCTGGTGGCGGACAGTCCGCCGGCGCAAAGCCTGATCGCGGAATTGTCGCTGAAGGTCACAACCGCGGACCCGGGGCCGCAAGGCTATGTGATCCAGCCGGCCGGCGACCGCCTGGCAATCATCGGCAGCGATCATATCGGCGCATTATATGGCGCCATGACCCTGCGCCAGATGCTGCGGCGCGCCGCCGCCGCGCCGGGCGCGGACACGCCGGCGGCGCGGGTGGCGATTGACGCGGCGCGGGTATATGACAAGCCGGATTACCGTTATCGCGCCGGCATGTCGGTCTGGCGCGGCCTGGGCTATTGGGCGGAAGGCGCAGCGGATCAAGCCGCGGCATATAAAGCCGGGATTGACTGGTTGCTGCGGTTTAAAATCAACCTGCTGAGCGATTATCCCATTGCCATCCGCACGGATGCGCGGGAGGTGGATGACCGGCAGCGCGCTTTCTGGCGGCAGATCAACGATTACGCGGTGGAGCGCGGCCTGTATCCGATCTTATGGCGCTGGACCAACGTCGGGCAGTGCCCGGCGGATGCCGCCGGCCCGGCCTTCAAGGCCTGGGATTGCGTGGCCGTCAAGATGACGCCGGGGGATTTTTACTTCTGCTGGAGCCGGGACGACCTGGCGCGCGCCATGATCGAGCGCAATGTGAAGTTGTTCGCCGATTGCGGCTTCAAAATTCTCGGGTTGCATCCCGTGGATGGCGGCGGCATCACCGACCCGGAAACCTGGAGCCGGCGCTGCCGGGCCTGCCGCCGCCGCTTCGGCGACGAACGCTGGCGCGCCAGCACGCATCAATTCAACCTCTGGGCGGAACTGTTGCGCGCCCGGGCGCCGGACGCCATTTGCACCGCCTGCATCTATCCCTACGCCGCGGAATACGCCGATGCCCGGCAGTTTGCCGGCGTGCCGGAGGAAATGTGGCGCAAGAACAGCGTGGATTACTGGCGGCAATTGCATGCCGGACTGGATCAAACGGTCATTCCGCAAACCTGGATCGCCCGGCCGGACAACCTGGCGGTTTACCGCGGGATTTTCCAGGAACGCCCGCTGTTCATTTATGCGCACAGTTTCGTCCCGGCCGGCTACTTCGGCGCCTGGCACCGCTATAACGGGACGGATTACACCGGCGATCCGCGGGACTTGTTTTACCTGGCCGCCGGGTTCGATGTCTACGAAAAATGGCTGAACGTCATCTGCTCCGGGGAATACGCCTGGAACACCCGGGCCCCCGGCCATGCGGCATTCGACGGATGCTATTACGACCTAGAGCGCGATCACGCGGAACCGCGGGTGTTGTTTGACGAGTGGACGCCGCGCGCCTGCCGCGCGTTCTTCGGCCCGGAATTGGGCGCGTGCCTGGCGCCGGTTTACCAGGCGGGCGTGCTGAACCGTTACATCATGGATCCGCCCGGCGCGCTGGCGCTGGCCAACAAGCAGCGGCGGCGGCCGCTGGCGGCGGTGGACCCCATGGAACCGGACGCCGCGCCCGCGCGCGCCATGCCGGACATCGTGGACAGCGCGGCGTTGATGGCCACCCAGGTCAAAGCCACGGAAACCGCCTGGCAGGCGCTGCAAGCCGCCCGGCCCCTGCTGCCCGGCCTGGACGAATACCGGCGCCGCAATGTCATGTATTTTTATAAACGCATGCCGCTCTGGCGCATGATCGCCCGGGCGCGTTACGCCACCTACCACGCCGGCGAATTGGCGGCCGCGGGCAAGCGCGATGAGGCGGTGCGCAGCATTCAGGACGGGCTGGCCTGGCTGGCGGAAGACCGCGCGCTGGCGTCAAAAATCCTGGAGGAAACCAGGGGGGCGCCCGACTTGACCGCCGGCGGCGATCCCCTGGGCAAACGCGGCGACGTCAAGCCCGACCCCGCGGCCCTTGAAAAAATGCTGGAAGAACGGCGGGCGGGATTGACCCTGGTGCTGCGGCCGCGGCCGCCGGGCGCGCGGGTCCAGATCGGCATCTACGATGGCGCGGGCGCGGAAGCCACGCGCGATTTCTTCGGACAATTCACCAACGCCGCCGCGGAAATCGTCGAGTCGCTCAACCTGGCGGCGCTGGACCGCTATGACTGCGTGCTGATCATGCAAAGCCGTTCGATTGACCGGGATGACTTCTTCAACACCCTGCCGCGCTATGTCCGGGAAGGCGGCCGCGGCGTGTTGTTCCAGCACGATTTATGCGGCATGCCGCGCGCGCCCTTCGGCGCAACCAATCCCTTCCCGGAGATCGTCGTTAAGGCGGCGGAAAAAGTTGACGCCTTCAATTTGCGGGTGGTGGAAAATCACCCGGCCTTGCCGGGGCTGAAAGCCGGCGATGTCCGGGAACACATGTATTACGACCATCTGGCTCTGGTCACCGGCCCATCCGCCCGGATCCTTCTGGCGGATGAAGCCGGGCGGCCGGTGGTGGCGGCCGGGGAAGCCGGCCTGGGCAAGGTGATCTTTGACGGCAATGTCAACGCGCCCGACACCATGAACATCGGCCGCAAAGGCCCGCTGGGCGATTATATCAACGGCGTACTGATGCGCGGCGCGGTGGAGTGGTTCACCGGCGTCCCGTTACAATAACCAGACCTGGAGGAAACACAACATGCGCTTACATTTTTATGCGGCATTGCTGCTGGCTGGCTGCGGCCTGCCGGCGGCCGCGGATCATTTTGCGGCGCAAAGCGGACAGACGCCCGTCTGGCCGCATACGAACTGGAGCAGCGCCGCCAGCAATATCCAGGATGCCGTCAATGCCGCCGCCAACGGCGCGGTCGTCTTGGTCTCCAACGGCACGTATCGCGTGCCGACCAACGCGGTGATTAATATCGGCACGAATGTGCTGTATATCACCAACGCCATCACCCTGCGCAGCGTCAACGGGCCGGCGGCCACAATTATTGACGGCGGCGGCAGCAACCGCTGCCTTTTCATCAACCTGCCGATCGCAAGCTGCGCCTTCGGGCCGCTGACCGTGGATGGCTTCACGTTGACCAATGGCTATAATTACACCCGGGGCGCCGGGTGCATCATCGTGGCCTACGGCGCCGGCACCGGCTATGTTCAGAATTGCGTCATTTCCGGCAATACCGTGCGGAAAGAGGCGGTGGACGCCAACTCCGGCGGCGGCGGCCTTTTTGCTTATATCACCGGCGTGGTTTTCGAACCCATCATTTCCAATTGCGTGTTCCGGGGCAACCGCGTCATGGACGGCGCCGAAACCGCCCCGTTTGGCGGCGGATTGTGGATGCGCTGCTTTGGCAAGGTTGTGGACTGCACCATTACGGAAAACGAATCTTCCAATTTCGGCGGCGGCCTTTATTTGAGGAATCCCACCCGCGGCATTGAACGGTGCATCGTGGTTAGCAACATAGCGGCATTTGGCGGCGGGTGCGCGTCGCGCGACGGCGGTCCGTTGCGCAACTCGCTGTTTGCCTACAACACCGCCCCCGGCTATGCCGGCGGAGTCCACGAGTATGAGAAGACGCAGATTTTCAATTGCACCGTGGTCAGCAATTCGTCCGGCGTGCGGCTGCGCGGCACATCGGTCAACGGCGCGATGCAAAACAACATCATTGATGAAATCTACGCCGAGGTGGGCGCCGTCGTCACCGGTTACAACAACTGCCTGCCTTCCATTCCCGTTTATGGCGAATGGCATGACACCCTGATCACCACCAACAATCCGGCATATATCGGTTTCCTGGACGCGGCCGGCGGCAACTTCCGGCTGCGCGGCGATTCCCCGTGCGTGAATTACGGCACGAATGCACCCTGGATGGCGGATGCGCTGGATCTGGATAAACGGCCGCGGCTTGACCGGTTCACCCGGCTCCCGGACATAGGTTGTTACGAATACCTCCCCCGCGGCGCCCTGTTCAGATTGCGCTAATCCGGAATGGCGGGCGTTAAAAACCGGGCCGGCCCGCCTGGCCCGCCCGCCGCCAACCGCAACCAGCGCGACATCCGCCATCCCAGGGCGAGCACGGCCAGGGCCGCCAGCAGGTTGGCCGCCATGGCCCCGGGACTGGCGTTGAGCGCGGCGTTGCGGCACAAATTCAGCGCCATGGCCGCAGCCAGCGCCACGGGCAGCAGGTGCGGCCGGGAACGCAACAGCCACTCGTTGACCGCCGCGAGATATACCCCGAGCATCAGGCCCAGACCGATCCAGGCCGGCAGGCTGACAATTTCCCCGCGGCCGGCCAGCGCCACTCCCAGCAGGACGAGCAGGATGCGCCCCAGCCAGGCGGCCGCGCCGCCGCGCCGGATCAGGCCGTTGCCGGCCAGCAAGGCCAACAGCATGAAGGCCGTCCGCATCAGCAACCCGGTCAGCGCGCCGCCCAGCGCCAGTCCCAGCCAGGGGATAAAGGTATTGGCGATGGCCGCGTCGCCGGGCCAGTAGGGCTGCAGCCGGGGCGCCAGGAATCCGCCGGCGGACGCCAGCCCTTCGAAGAGCACGCCCCAGCCGGCGGCGAGCAGCAACTCCCGGGCGCCGCCGGCCGGGCTGCGCGCGCCGCGCGCGCCGGCCATGCCCGCACAGAGGGCGGCCAGCCCGGCCATCATCACCGCGCCCATGGCCGCCATGGCCGCCGATTGCAGCGCCTGGTTGGCGAAGGGCGCGGCCGTGGAGAATCCGGCGACGGTGGCCGGCCAGCCGTTGCAGTAAGCCAGAACGCTCAATCCCGCGCCAAGCAGAAAAACCCGGCCGGCCACTGCGCGGGAAAATCGCCCGCGGCTCCACCAAACCACGCCGGCGATCATGCCGGCGAGGTAGAGAAGCGAAATCAGGGCGGAACAAACCGTCGAAAACACCCCCAGGCGGGCAGTGCGGTCCGTTTCCGCGCGCGCCCAGGGTTCCGGCACATGGATGTAACGGGAATGGTTGACGACCTTGCCGTCCGCCAGCACGACCCGCACGCGCGCCTCGTCGTTGGTCAGGTACGGAAACCGGCCATCGCTGAAGGTAAACGACCAATCCGTGCGGTTGGGCCGCTTGGCGGGGTCCGAGGCGATTTCCCGCATGGCCGCGGCGGGCATTTGCAGGCCGTCGGCCAGGAAGGCGCGGGCCAGCTTGCGGGCGTCAGCTTCGAGCATGGCCGCCCCGGGCCGCGCTTCCGGGAGCGCGTGGAACGTCCGCTCCACGCGGCCGGCGGCAATCAATTCCACGCCAAACGATTCCGCGCGCTCGGCGACGTCAACCCCCGCATCAAACCGCTTGAGCTGGACCTGCCACGCCACCTTCCCGAGGTAGCCGTTGGTTTGCAAGGCGCGGTATCCTTCCGGACCGAACTCCCGCCAGATGTACCGCTCCCCCAGGCCCTGCGAGTCCGACACGGATGTCACCGTCTGCCAGTTGCCCGTGGGCATCAGCCCGGCCTCGGCCAATACGGCCAGCGCCTGCCGGCGCGCCGCCTGGCGGCTGATCTGCAGCCGGTCGAAATACGCGGCAAAGTCGGTGGCCGCCAGCCACAACCAGCCGCCGGCACAGCCCAGCGCCAGCGCCAGCCAGAGATGGCGGACCGACAGCGCGCGCGGCGCCGGCGTTTCCGGAACCGCCTCGGCCGGCGGTGCGGCCGGGGCGGGGACCCAGCCGGCATTCAAGGCGTCACCGCTCACCGGCGCGAATTTCCGCCGCGCGAGGGCGGCCGCCGCAACGGCCAGCGCCGGCGCGGCCAGCAGGACGACGGCCATGGCGCGGCTGGCCCAGATGCCCGGGATGTCGGTAAAGAAGAGCGGCGTGGACATCAAGGCCATATCCACCGCGTAATGCGCCACAATCACCGGCAGCAGGCCGAAGCGCAAATACAGCAGGCCAAACACCAGAAATGCCGGCGCAATTTCCGCGATCCGGACATACGCCGGCTGCTGCGGGTAATTGGCATGCGCGGCGCCGAACACCAGGGCCTGCAGGACCAGCGCCAGCGCCACGGCGGTTTTCGGCCGGCCCCAGCGCCGGCCCAGCAACAGCGCGCCTGCTAGCGGCACGGCCCGGAACAGGCATTCCTCCCAAACCCCGGCCTGGAAAGCCATGGCAAAGGGCGAGAGCCATGGCACGTACATCGAAACGATGTTCGGGTCCATCAGGGTGTCCGACGGCGCCCACCAGCCGAACAGCCGGTTGCATACCATGTAGACGCCGATATCGTAAGCCACCAGCAGCGCGGCCAGCACGTAGCCGCCGGCCGTCTGCCCGGCAATTTCCGGCGAGCTGGCCGTGCCCGGCCGCCATACCCGCCAGAACTGGACCAGCCCCGGCAACGCCCGCCGGGTAAATCCTTCCGCCGCCATGATGCTCAGGCCGAGGATGAACGCCATGAACAGGAATTGGTAGGCAGCCTGGATGAAAATATTATTCAAAAACACGGACGCCGGCTGCGCGGTGTCATAACCCATCCACATCCGGGCCAGATAATTGACCATGCTCAACGATCCCAGCAGGGCAATGCCGGCGCCGGCAATGACCGCCGGGCGCCATAGCAGCCAGCGCTTGCGCAGCAGGAAAAACAGGCCGGCCACACAGCCGGCGCCGAAGTAAAGCAGATAGACGACCACGCCGCCGGCCATGGCGATGGTATTGTTGGCCGAACGCATCTGCGCATAACGCCGGTCAAAGGCTTCCGGCACCTTGATGAAATTGGTCAAGGCCGTGAACCTGTCGCCGCAGACCTCCGCCCGCAGCCGGTACCGCCCCTCGCCCAGCCGCTCCCGGACGCGTTCGTAGACAAAGGTATGATCGGCGCGCTGATTGGCGCGGACTTCCCTGGAAGTTTCCACGGCCTGGAACTCGTCCAGGGGTATCCGCCATTCGTTGCGCATGGCGGATTCGGCGATCTGCCGCGCGGCCGCTTCGGCCAGGGCCGGTCCGGGCGCGTCTTCCGCGATCGTTTCTTTGAAGCCGTACGGGCGGCCCTGGGGGGTGAACAGGATGGTGGTTTCGTTTACCTGATGCTCCTGGAAATGCCGGACTTCCCAGAAATACGGGGCAAACAGGCCGCCCTTGATCAATGCGGCAAAGGCCGGCTTGCCGCCGCCTTCCAATTCAACAAAAAACTGCGCCCGCCCGTCGGCGCTGAACGCGGCCGCCTGCCGGTAATCCGCCGGCCCCCAGCCATAACGTTCAGCCAAACCCGCGGCCTGCGCCAGCGCCTGCTCCCGGCTCATGGTCACCCGCAGACTCACCACCGGCCAGGCCGCGGTAAAATTTTGGGCGATGAACACCAGGCTCAACCCGCCGAGCGTGGCCAGCCCCATCCAGACGGTTGGTTTTTTAAACATGATTGCGCGCGCTTTCGATTGATTCAGTCTACAGCCTTCAGCCTACAGTCTGAGCATCCTGTGGGATGCTAATGAAACCTTGTTATACAAAAATAAAAGACCGCCGCCAAACAATTTATGCGCCCGTGCCGGCAGGATTGCCATGGCGGACCACCGGCGGCGATCCGACACGGTAGGGTTTTGCCCCATAGATGGGCGGCCGCCCATCGCGTATCCTTACCCTGCGATACCCAAAGATGCAGTTAAAGCAAAAGGGATGACGGTGAAAGGAAATCAAATATGAAATCGCAACACTCGAAGATTACGGAAACCGGGAACGATGGGATTAGCCGCGCGGTCCAAGGGGCGGAGCCGATGATCCGGGCGAAGATGGAATCCGCTAGCCGGCGGCCCGGCGTAACGATCAAAGCCAACCGGGCGCGGATCATTGTCGGGCTGGCTCTCGCCGTGCTCCTTGCACAACATGCCGCCACCGGCGCTCAAGCGCCCGTCGAGCTCGGATCCGACAAGGCGTTTGCCATCCTGGCCGGCACTACCGTCACGATCACCGGGGGTGGTACCATTAACGGGAATATCGGGATATATCCGGGAACGACTTATGATCCGGGAGTTCCCGCCGCCGTCGTCAACGGGACGGTCTATGCGGGCGGCCCGGTCGCCGCCCAGGCCCAGGCCGACTTGACCGCCGCTTTTAACGACGCGGCCGGGCGGACGAACCCAGTCGCGGTGGCCGGCAATATCGGCGGCCAAACCCTTGCCCCGGGCCTCTATAAATCAACGTCCACGCTGGCGATTTCGTCGGGCGACCTCACGCTCGATGCCCAGGGCGACCCGAACGCAGTCTTCATCTTCCAGATCGGGTCGTCATTCACCATGACCTCCGGCCGTCAGGTTATCCTGGCCGGCGGCGCCAAGGCGTCCAACATCTTCTGGCAGGTCGGCAGTTCCGCAACCCTCGGAACGACCGCGGTCATTCACGGCAACATACTGGCGTCGGCATCCATCTCCCTGCTTGTCGGCGCAAAGCTGCATGGCCGGGCATTAGCCCGGAGCGGCGCGGTTACCTTGACGACCGACGGCGGCACGCTCGTCACCGATCCCGTCCCGCCGCCGGCGCCGCAAAACCTGACGGCCAGCGACGGGACCTACTCGAACAAGGTGGCCATTCTCTGGTCCGCCACGTTCAATACCACGGGGTACGCGGTGTACCGCAATACAAGCAACGATTCGGCGGCGGCGGTCTTGCTGGTGAACACGTCCACCAATATGGCCGACGACAGTACGGCGGCGGTTGGAACTGTTTATTTCTACTGGGTGCGCAGTTTCAACGATGACGGGATCAGTCCGTTCAGCGCTTCCGACGCCGGCTATGCGGCCGACGCCGTCACCGCGCCCGCCTTCCCCATCGGCGTCACGGCCACCAAGGGCGCCTTTACCGATCGCGTCCGCATCACGTGGACCGCCGTCTCCAATGCGGCCAGCTACGAGGTGTTCCGCAATACCATCGCCGACGCGGCTACGGCTACGCATTTGACGCCCGATGTGCTCAATTCGCCGTTTGACGACATGACGGCCGTAATCGGCACTACTTACTACTACTGGGTTAAGGCCAGGAACTTGGCCGGTTCCAGTCTTTACAGCGCTTACGACTCCGGCTATGCGGTTGCCTTGGTAACCGTGCCGGCGGCCCCGATCGGCGTCACGGCCACCAAGGGCGCCTTTACCGATCGGGTCCGCATCACGTGGGCCGCCGTATCCAATGCAGCCAGCTACGAGGTGTACCGAAACACGCCGGCCTATGCGGCCACGGCTACGCATTTGCTGCCCGATGTGCTCAATTCGCCGTTTGATGACGCAACGGCCGTAAGCGGCACCATCTACAACTACTGGGTCAAGGCCAAAAACTCGGCCGGCTCCAGTCCCTTGAGCGCCTCCGACTTCGGCTATGCGACCAACCCCATCGCCGGACCGGACTTCCCCGTCGGCGTCACGGCCACCAAGGGCGCCTTTACCGATCGTATCCGCGTATCCTGGACGGCCGTCGCCTCCGCTGCGGCCTACGAGGTGTACCGGAATACGTCCGTCAATTCGGCCACGGCCGATAAACTGCAACCCGATGCGCTCAGTGCTCCCTTTGACGATGTGACCGCGGCCGTGGGCGCCACCTATTATTACTGGGTCAAGGCCAGGAATACGGTCGGCGCCAGCGCTTTCAGCGCCGGCGATTACGGATTCGAGGCCTCGCCATATATGGCCGCCGACTTTGACGGCGACGGACGGGCCGACCCGGCGGCGTTTTTCGATGGCGCCTGGTATGTCTGGCTGTCCGGCGCCGGCTACAGGAACGTCGGGCCGTATACGTTTGGGCCGGCCGGCACGGTGCCCGTAACGGCGGATTTCGACGGCGACGGGCTGGCCGACCCGGCGGCGTATGTTGCAGGGAGCTGGTCGGCCTGGCTGTCCGGCGCCGGCTACCTGGGTGTCGGGCCGTACACGTTTGGGCCGGTCGGTGCGGCGCCCGTGGCGGCGGATTTCGACGGCGACGGGCTGGCCGATCCGGCGGCGTATGTCGCAGGGAGCTGGTCGGCCTGGCTGTCCGGCGCCGGCTACCTGGATGTCGGGCCGTATACGTATGGGCCGGCCGGCGCGGCGCCCGTGGCGGCGGACTTCGACGGCGACGGGCTGGCCGACCCGGCGATTTATATCGAAGGCGAATGGTATGCCTGGTTGTCCGGCGCCGGTTACAGGAGTGTCGGGCCGTTTGCGTTTGGGCCGATCGGCGCGGCGCCCGTGGCGGCGGATTTTGACGGCGACGGGCTGGCCGATCCGGCCGTGATCGTGTCCAACCAGTGGACGGTGTGGCTGTCATCCGCTGGCTACGCGCCGATTGGACCGTATCCGTTCCAGCCGATCGTGACGGCGACAATACCATAGTTCGATGGGGCCGGCAGGCGGGTGGCGTAGGAGGCTGCGCCACCGCGCCCGGAGCGGTGCGCCTTGATACGGCACAGGTTTTGCTTGCGCACAGGCTTCTGCCGCGCAGCGGCTTTGGAGTGCGCCGAATACACCGCATCGCCGCTGCGCCCCGATTGATGCCGTTTTTCGCTCCGAACTTGACATTCCCACCGCGTCTTAGCACACTTTCCTCGATGAAATCGCATCTTCAGACCGGTGCCAGATGTTAAGAGCAAGCGTGCGTTTGCCTTAGTGCATAAGCCCGGATATTTTGTCAACGACCAAAACCTTACCGGCAGGAAAGGATGGATGGTTTGCGTGAACCATGATCTGCGTTTCCTCTCTATTCCCAAGACGCAACTGTCGTTTATCAATGTGCCCATGGTGCCCGTGCGTACGCGCCGGGGTGAGACGCGTTACCTCTGCGCCACTTGGGGCGGCGCGATGCACCTGTTTGACGCCAAGGGACGCGAGCAGGTTATCGGCTATCCTGAGGGCGGACAGGGCAGCTACTCGTTCACTCCGGCCGTGGAAGATGGGTTTGCCTGGGCGGTCCATACCGGAGGCATCATTACCCGGATTGATGTTGACCAGGGCAAATACGATTTCATCCAGCCGGTGCCGCTGAAGGCGATCAACTGGGGGGCGGTGATTACCCCGGACGGGTTGCTGGTCTGCACGGGCTCAGGCAGTCCCGCATGCGGCGAGGTTATGGTGTATGATACCGAAAACCGGCGCGTCGCCCACATGCTTTCGCCGGCCAGCCGGCGCGGCAATTTCTATGGCCGTTACCCCCGCGTCGCTGCCGATGGGTGCGTCATGCTCCCGTTCGACACTCCCGGGGCCGAGTTGATCCGCCTTGACCCGCGCACGGGGGCGCATGAAAGCTTTCAGCCGGCCGCCGTCAAGGGCGGATTCAGCCGGGCGCTGACTTTCCTGCCGGACGGCCGCCTCGCCTTTCCGCACAATGAACAAATCGATACGATCACCTATCCCGATTGTCGTGATGCCGCGCCCCTGCCGTACCCCGATGCGCGCCCAGCCGGCTGGCGGACGTTCCGCGACCACGGGGACGGGCGGCTCTTCGCCTATCATGCCGACGGCGGCCCGCTCTATCGGCTCAATGACGTCTGCACGTGGACCAAGCTGCTCGAACGATTCAGCCCCAAGCTGGGACACGCCACTTTGGAAATGTTCTGCGCCCGCCCTGAAAGACGGCTGCTGGGATTCAGCGTGTTTGGCGAACTGGCGCAATATGAGCCGGATGGCGCGGCCCGCTTCGTCGCCCAGCTCAACAATGTCGGCTACCAGCGAATTGGATATCTTCAGCCGTCGGATGGCGCGCTGGTGTTCACGACCACGTTCATCAATATGTCGTTTCAGGAGTGTGACACCCGCTCCGGAAAAGGCCGCAATATCCGTCCCTGCCAGGTTCAGGGAGGGCAGGTGGCCGGCACGGCCTGGCTTGACGGCAAGTTGTGGCTGGCATGCTATGGCGGCGCGGAAATCTCCGTGTATGATCCTGCGCTTGCCGGCGAATGGCCGCAAAATCCCCGCCATGTCCTCGATATCGGCGAGGAACAGATGCGCCCGCGGGGCATGGCCAGCGACGGCCGTTATCTTTGGACCGCTACCCATGCGCAGTACGGCAAGCTGGGCGGCGCGCTGGTCCGCGTGGACCCCAAAACCGCAACCTGCAAAGTCTGGCGTAATCTGGTGCCCGGCCACAATCCCACCGGCCTGCATGTGGACACAAAACGCCGGCGGGTCTATGTCGGCACGACCATTTATGCCGACTGCAACAGCGCGCCGCCGGCAACCACGGCCGCTGCGGTCATCGCCTTCGATATGGACCGCGAGGCGCCGGCCTGGATAGCGCGGCCCGCGCAGGACATGCAAATGCTCACCGTCACGGCGTTGCCGGCGCCTGATCTCGTCCTGGTGTCGGTGGGTCCGGGATGTTCGGATGAGATGCTGCTGCTGGATGCCGCTTCGGGATCCATTCGGCGGCGCTTTAATCCGCAACTGCCGCAAGAGTGGACCGCGGTGGTATTGCTGGTCGGCGGCGATGGCTGCCTCTACGCGGCCTGTTCCGCCGGGCTTTTCCGGTATGACCTCGAGCGCGGGCCGGGAGATGCGATCCTGGAGGGGCCCGTGCTGCTTCCGGCCGTGCGGGGCCGGGACCTCTTTTTCATCCGGGGCCATGAACTCGGGTGGGCTGTCAATATCTTTGATGCGCCTTGATCCTGACGTACAGCGCCCAAAACGGACGATTGCAACCATTTTGCGCTCCGCCCTTGACATTCCCGCCACGTCTTGGCACACTTTTCTTCATAAAAGTGCGTCGCAGGCCGGTGTCAGCGCATGCATGCCCATGCCGCCTGAAAAGCGATTGCTGATCAATGGATTGGGACGGTAAAGTATATCGGCACCGGCGGCATACTCATGCAATGCTGTGATTCTGCCGGCGGGCGGGTTTTCCTTGAGAAAGAGGAATTACTCCGTGTAATGAATGACTCGGGAGGGACGGCCATGCGGAAATTGCTGGCAATCGGTCTGGCGATCGGATGGATCGGAACGGCTGTTTGCGGACGCGGGGAGAATGTTATGAGCAATATCTACGACTTCACGCTGCGGGATATCGACGGCAAGGATGTGCCCTTGTCCGCCTTCAAGGGTAAGGTTCTGCTGATTGTCAACGTGGCCAGCAAGTGCGGTTTCACGGGACAGTATGCGGGGCTGGAGAAGCTTTACACCGCCTACACGAATCGCGGCTTCGTTGTGCTCGGCTTTCCGGCGAACAACTTTCTGGGCCAGGAGCCGGGCACGGAGGCCGAGATAAAAAACTTCTGCACGCTGACCTATGGCGTGACCTTCCCGATGTTCGGGAAGATCTCGGTCAAGGGCAAGGACATGCACCCCCTTTATGCATACCTGACCTCGAAGGAGACCAACCCGCGGTTCGGGGGTGCGATTTCGTGGAACTTCAACAAGTTCCTCATCGGACGGGACGGCGCAATCGCGGGGCGGTTCGGCAGTCGCACGCAGCCCGACGCCGAGGAACTCGTGGCGGCGTTGGAGCAGGCCATCCAGGCCCCCTGAAAGTCAACTGCTGTTTGATATGGACATTGTCAGGAAGGTGTTTCATGGACAAGATACGCATTGGCGTCAGCAAGTGCCTGCTGGGCGAACCGGTCCGCTACGACGGGCAGCACAAGCACGATCACTTCATCACTGACACGCTGGGCCGGTTTTTCGAGTTTGTCGGGGTTTGCCCCGAGGTGGAGTGCGGACTGGGGATTCCGCGCGAATCCATGCGGCTGGTCGGCGACCCTGCCAATCCCCGGCTTGTGACCACGCGCACCGGCCTGGACCTCACCGCGCGCATGCAGAACTGGATCGCGCGGCGCGTCGCGGAACTGGAGCAGGAAGACCTGCATGGTTTCATCTTCAAGGCCCGCTCCCCCAGCAGCGGCCTGGAGAACGTCAAGGTTTACAACGACAAGGGTGGTTTTTCCGGCAAGGCGCCGGGCCTGTTCGCGAAGGCCTTCATGGCGCATTTTCCAAACTTGCCTTGCGAGGACGAAGGGCGGCTGAACGACCCGGACCTGCGCGAGAATTTCATCGAACGGGTCTTCACTTTCTGGCGCTTCCGCCAGGCCTTGCGCGCCAGCCCGACGCTCGCCGCGCTGATGGCGTTTCACGCCCGCAACAAGTTGCTTATCCAATCGCACCACGAAACGCTCGTGCGCGAGCTGGGTCGCGAACTGGGCGGACTGAAGGCTAAAACGGCGCGCGCCTACATCCCGCAGTACGAGGCCAAGTTGATGCGGGCGCTCAAGACGCCCGCCACGGTCCGCAAGCACACCAACATCCTCCAGCACATGCTCGGCTACCTGCGCGATGGCGTGGATGACGCGGACCGCCGGGAGTTGGCCGGCATCATCGAGGACTACCACCGGGAACTCGTGCCGCTCATCGTGCCGGTGACGATGCTCAGACACTACGTGGCCAGGCACGGGATCGCGTATCTGCAGGACCAGTATTACCTGAACCCGCATCCGCTCGAACTGAAACTCCGGAACCATGCCTGAAAGCCCGTCAGCCGATTTCGGCGGGAGAATATTATTTTTAAACATATCCCCTACGACGTCAAAGGACGGTGAACCATGCGATCTCTGGAACATGCCTATCTGACCGAGCAACCGATTTCGCAGAAGTTGCTGATGACCATTCGCGCGCTGGGCGAGTGCCGTGGGCGGCAGGTATTGTTCCAACGCCAGTCAGCGGAGGTGCTGGAAACTCTGCGTCGCGCGGCGATGATTCAGAGCGTTGAATCGTCCAACCGCATCGAGGGTGTGGTGATTGGAGCGGGCCGCGGTCCGGATGCCGAATGGGAACGAATTAGGGGTTGATGTGATAATCACATCACGAAACCTCATAGTGATAAGAACTCGGTGCGGCGGGGGGAATCCAAGGCGCTGAGACGGATCGAAGCGTGGCACCATTAATAGGATCATGGAATCATCGGCAACTGAAAGATAAAATTTCCGGCCGCCCGGAATTGGACCGCTCCACGAGGGAATAATGCACATGGAAAAAATCAAACAAGCCGGTAAAAAACTCGGCGCGGTCTTGGCGCCGCTGGGCATCATCGGCGCTTGCTGCGCCGGGGAAGTCCCGGCGGCGCGGGAAAACCACCACCCCGGCCTGGCCGCGCTGGCCGCCCGCCTGCAGTCCGGCGAAAATCCCGTCCGCATCGTCTGCTTTGGCGACAGTATCACGGGCGTTTACTACCATACGGGCGGGCGGCGCGCCTGGTGCGACATGCTGGGGATTGCCCTGCAGCAGGCCTACCCCGGGGCCCGGCTGGAAATGCATAATGCCGGCATCAGCGGCAATAAAACCACGGCCGGACTGGCGCGCATGGAGCGGGACGTGCTGGCCTGCCGGCCGGACCTGGTGGTGATCATGTTCGGGATGAACGATTGCAAGGCCGGGCAGCCGGAAAAATACCAGGACAACCTGCGGACGATGGTGCAGCGCGGCCGGGCGGCGGGGGCGGCGATCATCCTCTGCACGCCGAATTCGGTTTATCCCGAAGACCAGGAGCGGTTTGCGAA
Source organism: uncultured Verrucomicrobiota bacterium (assembly GCA_964650945.1). GTDB lineage: Bacteria > Verrucomicrobiota > Kiritimatiellia > JAAZAB01 > JAAZAB01 > JAXGPF01. The sequence goes on from CAZYXU010000019.1 coordinate 23,065, forward strand.
TCTGCCCGGCCACGCCGCCGCCGTGCGGGCGCTGGCCGCGGAACTGGATGTGCCGCTGGCCGATTGCTACCGCGATTACGAAGAGCTGCGCGCGGCCGACCCGCTCGCCTGGCAACTGCTGATGAGCGAAACCATCCACCCTGGCATGCACGGGCACCGGCGCTTCGCGCAGACCATCGCGGCGGTCATCACCGGCAGGGAAATCGTGCTGAAAAACATCCCGCCGCCTGCGCCGGCGTTGACTTTTACGTTTGACCGGCTCAGCCGCCGGGAACCAGTCAAACTGATTGCCGTCCCGCCGTATGACGTCCTGCTGCCGCCGGTGCTGCAAAAAATCTACCCCGGCGCCGTCATTGAAGTCACCCCATGGCCACCGGGTTCCCTGGCCGAGATGGAAAAGTGGAGCAAAGGCCTGCGCGAGCGCAAGCCGACCTTGGCGGTGGTCGCCGTCCCTGCGCGCGCGCAGGCGGCCGACAGCGAGACCTTCATCCGCTCCTACAACTGGATTTTGAATTGGAGCCTCGCGTTCGGCCGGCCGGAATGGGATACGCTGGCGATTCTGCCGGCGGTGGCGGAAGGGGAACTGTCCGGCGATGCCCGCCGGTTCGCCGATCTCGCCCAACGGGTGGTCGAGGGCAAAGACATCAGCTTCATCGCGCGCGCGGCCGGCGATCATGCCGAACCGCAGGCGCTGCTCCAGCGCTGGATCGAAGCCGCGCACCAAGCCTGGGCCGCCGGAAAGCCGGGAACGGCCCGGCCCGACCCGGGGCATTAAGACAGCTTGTGTTTGCGCCGGATGCCATCCGCGGCGTCATCCTGGCCGGCCGCCGGGTAAGCGCATCTTCCGGCGTCCATCGCGCCGCTTTTCCATGATCCGGTCTCGCAGCCGCTTGGGCGCAAGCATTGGACGTGCAACGCTCAAAACGTATGCCTGAAGTTGTTTTTATATCCGAACTTGACATCCCCATCGCGTCCTGGCAAACTTCCCACCATGAGTTGGCATCTTCAGACCGGTGTCAGCGGACAAGTGCCCATCCCGCCTGAAAAGCGATTTCTTGTTAATTCGATTTTACGGCACGCCTCCGGCCTGCCGGGAACGCATGCGTTCGCCCTTGCCTTTTCTTCCGTCCCCCGAGGCGGCCTGCCGAACGATCGTTGGAGCCTCGCAAACTTGGCCCCGAATGCGCAACGCATCGGGACAACCGGCCGGCTCGATTCCGTCCGCCATTTGAGGAAAATAAAATGCCCCCATCACCAACAAGAACGGAGCGAGAATACATGAAGAAGATCGGTGCAAGCTGTTGTTCTGTGTTTGTGGCCGTTGCGATCCTGGCGATGCTGCTCCCGAACCCGGCGGGCGGGCAGCTTGAAATCACCTCTTTCCATGGTAACGGCGAGTTGAGCTGGGCCGACCCGGGCGGGACCGGGACGCACTATGCGGTGCAATGGTCTGCCGGCGGGATGACCAACTGGGGTTCCTGGCAGGATGCCCAGGCGGATCTCTCGGGCCTCGGCGCCACGGGCACCGTCGCCGTGCCGATGTTTTACCGGGTGGTGGCACAGGATCCGACCTACAAGGCGAATGCGAGCTACACCTACTTCCAGAAGCTGCCGCCTTTCGATCCCCTCACGCCGCTTGCGAGCAACGAGATGCGGATCACGTTCATGGGATCGATGATTCCCCTGCCGGTGCGCCGGGCCCAGGGGGAGATGAGCATTTTCGTGGAGGTGGGATGGAGCAACGACGTGAACGACATCTACTATCACGGACGGGCGATCGATCAGTTCGTTTTCGACATGGGCGCGGGGGTGTCGGCCAACTACGCGGCCGCGATGGTTGGGTACCGCCGGATGGACAAGGTGTTCATCAACCACCTGCACGGCGACCACATGAGCGATCTGCTCCACACGTACTGTTTCGGACCCGCGGCGGACCGCAAGTCGCCCCTCTACGTCTGGGGGTCGAAGGCTACCGGCGTGGAGAGCCCTCCCGGTTCGGGAATTTATTACGACGATGGGACCAGCAATTTCTGCGCGAACCTGCGGGAAGCGCTGCGGTGGCATTCGGAGAGCTTCAGCTTTCAAACAACGTGCTACTCGAACTACGTGCCGCCCACCAAGGAAAGCTGGGGGCTGCCGCATGATCCCGTCCCCGTCGGAACCGATTCGAATATCGATGCCTATGCCATGGTGCCGATCGAACTGGATTGGGCGAAAGTCGGGGGCGTGGCCTATAGCAATGCCGCCACCGGCGTGAAGATCACCCACTTCCCGGTGATCCACGCCCGCAAGGGTTCCATGGGCTACAAGCTCGAATGGACAACCCCGGACGGCACTAACCTGACGATGATCTACACAAGCGACACCAAGCCCGAAACCAACTGCATCGACCAGGCCAGAAACGACGGCAAGGGCGTGGACGTGTTCATCCACGAGATGGTCGTCCCGCCGTCCGTATGGACCTATAAGAACATGGGGCTCAATGAACCACCCGCCACCAATAGCCCGCTTTATCCGTTATATACCAATGGCCTCGAAGGCTTGACGACCGTCCAAAACAGCTCGCACACGCCGCAAGGGGCCTTCGGCTACATCCTCAGCCAGATCGTGCCCAAGCCCAAGCTCACGGTCGCCACGCACTTCCCCGTAGCCGACGACACGGTGGCGTCCGCCTTGGCGAGCGTCCAGGCGCATACGAACGTCGTGCTGGGCACGGACCTCGTCTGGTCCTTCGACCTCATGGTGCTGCGGGTGTTCCCGGACCGGATCGAGCAGTGCCGCGCCGACGTTTCGGATTACGCCTTCACCCCGTACCCCCAGATGCCGCCCGGCATGATGACGCCGAAATACAACGACGGCTACGGCCATGGCGATCCCTACGCCCAGATCGACACCAATGCGGCGATCCCGGCGGTCCAGGGCGGCGTAACGAACTACAGCTTAGACGGCTATTGATGCCCCGCCGGGGCGTTCTCCGGAGAATCATGAAGTTGCTCCAATCAGCCGATGGCCGTTACGGATAAGCAGGTGTCAGGCGCAGGCATGGGCGAGGTGCTTCGCAAGTTCGGGCAAAACGCCCTGTCAGAATTGATCATGCAAAGGAGAATATGAAAACGATCAAGTCTTTCTCGATCGTCTTGACGTTTATAATCGCCCTCTCGCTCGGACACGCGGAGGATGACGTTAGTAGAAACTACGTAGGCTTCGTCAGGATCGATCTGCCGCCGGCCGGCGGACGCGTCTTTACATCGGCAAATTTCAGGGGTCTGAACGGAACCGCCCTGACGCTGGCGTCCGTCTTTGGCAGCCATCAATTGATTCGGGATGAGCTGTATGCTCGTGCTGATAAGATATATATCTGGAACATGCAAACAATGGATTACGATCGATACGCGCAAAAACCGTCAGGTGCATTTTACGCGCAAAAAGATTGGCTTACTGGCAACCCGGTCGATCCCGTGCTTTCCAACGGCATCGGAGTCTGGCTGCAGTCCTCGCCCATGGCAACGAATGCTCGTTCCATTTACATCGCCGGCGCGGTCGTTTCGAATGCAATAGCCTCCCGGGTCATTTCCCCGGGATACCAGGCCGTGGGCGCTTTCTTTTCTTCCGATGTCATTATGACCAATACGGATTGGCTATCAGCCGGGGCGGCGGGAAATGATATTGCCGCCAATGCCGACCAAATCGTTGTTTGGACTGGCGCTGATTTTGAACGATATGGTTTGGCTGCCAATGGCAATTGGTATGCCTGGACAAATTGGGTCACGCAGGGCGGGACGCCGGTGGAAAGGATCATTACGATGGGACGGGGCGCATGGTACCTTTCCATGGCCAATGCGCCGTGGAACTGGATTGATCCCAGGCCCTATCCGTTGCCATGACGGCGCCAGGATTCAGGAGGCCAGCATGAAATTGATTAATATTTTTTGTATCGCGTTGCTTTGCGGCTCCCTGGCGGAAGCCGCCGAATACGTCAACTGGGCCAACAGTCAAGCGCCGCTGGTCGATCGAACCAATCGGGTTATCCCGGCCGGCAGCGGCTGGGTGGTGGCCATCTATAAGACGGGCGCCGATCATGCAATCGACGATTATAATGCCCTGGTGGATGATGAACTCGTTGGCATGTTCGCTTATGTCGGCAGCGCCGGAGCTAACGGATATTTTGCCCAAACATTTTCAACCGCTGCATCCAACCAGCCAACCGGCCGCGGCCTGAACGCCGGTGATCAAATCTATTCGCGCATTTTCGACTCGCCCAGTATCAGCAATGCCCAATGGTGCGCCGTGATCGACGACGCCTTAACCGTTGTTGAGGATTTTGCATATCCGCCCGGTGTGGGTTGGATGTACGATCCCGGAGCGGTGGCGGGACCGGATTGGATGCGAATTCGGGTCCAGTCCATCGTCTTTCCCCCGATCCCGGATCAAATCGCGACCAATACCCTGTCGCTGACCGCCACGGCATCCTCGGCGCTGACGGTGTCTTTCACGATCGCCGGGGGGCCCGCCAGGATCAGCGGCGGCACAAACCTGACTTTTACCGGATCGGGTAAGGTCAGCATCGTGGCCTCCCAGGCGGGCGATGCCAACTGGAATCCGGCGCCGGATGTAACCAACACGTTCAACGTGAGCAAGGCCAACCAGACGATCACCTTCCCGGCGATTCCCGATCAGGTTGCGACGGCCACGGTGGGTCTTTGCGCGACGGCGGCGTCGGGGCTGCGGGTGAGCTTTGCGGTGGGGAGTGGGCCGGGGTTGATTACCAGGCTAACCAACCTCACTTTCACCGGAACGGGATCGGTAAGTATCGTGGCCTCACAAGCCGGCAATGCCATTTGGAATGCGGCGCCAACGGTTCTGCGCAAAGTCAAGGTGATCCCCGCGAGTTCGCCTGTTTCCGGGATCATCAATGCCGACTTCGACGGCGACGGACTGGCCGATCCGTCGATCTATGACGCGCGCACGGGCACATGGACCACCCTGCTGTCCTCGGCCGGTTACCTGCCGACCATGCTGGCCAACCTGCTGGGCGGGCCCGGTTATGTGCCGGCCGCGGCGGACTTTGACGGGGACAAGTTCACCGATCCGGGGGTATATGGCGAGGCTACCGGAGAGTGGATCGTATTGCTTTCCAGCGCCAACTATTACCGGCTCGCTCTGCCGGAGTTCCTGGGCGGGCCCGGCCAGAGTCCCTGTCCGGCAGATTATGACGGCGACCGCAAGGCGGAACCGGCGGTGTATACAGAAGCGACGGGCGACTGGGACGTAATGCTATCCAGCGCCGGATATGACACGATCACGCTGGTTAATTTCCTGGGCGGAGCGGGAGATACGCCTTGTCCGGCGGACTATGACGGGGACAAGCTGGCCGACCCGGCGGTGTATGCAGAGACCACGGGTGATTGGATTGTACTGCTGTCGCGTTCCGGTTATTTGAGGTCCACGCTGCCCGGTCTCCTGGGCGGGCCCGGGTTCCTGCCCGTGCCGGCGGATTATGACGGCGATGGTCTGGCCGATCCGGCTGTCCGCAAGTCCGATGGCAGCGAATGGCGCATCATGTTGTCAGGAAGCGGTTACGAATTGATCTCCGTGCCGCTGGGCTTGTGATCTTGCAACTGGATTTTAATTGGAGCCCGGGGCATTAAGACAGCTTGTGTTTGCGCCGGATGCCATCCGCGGCGTCATCCTGTCCGGCCGCCGGGTTGCCGCCCGCGGCGAGTGCGCCGGGTGACAACAGGACGCCATGCTGCTCCAACGTCCGGCGCCGCTCTTGCACATCCAGCTCCATTGGCGAAACATCGCGCTGCGCGGCCAGCGCGGCAACGATCCCGCAGGCATAGCCGGCCGCCATGCAGGAAACACTGGCGCGGACCGCATAGCCCTGGTCGGCGCACCGGCCGGCGACGAGCAGGTTCCGCCATCCCCTGGGCACAAACATACCCAGGGGCAGCCCGACGCCCGAGAGGCCGCCCAGGCAAATGGCGTCCGCGCGCGCCGGCTGCCCGCCAAAGTCACCCCGCGTCAGTTGGCTTTCCCCGACAATTTCCCGGCCGCCGCGCGGCACGGTCTGGGCGCTCATGGCCCGGATCACCGCCTGGCCGAATCCCGGCAGGTATTTGCGGAAAAATTTAAGGAAATCAAAGGCATATTCCCGCGCCCCCGCCTCGGCGATCGTCACATGGCGGGGATTGGCGGGGTCCAGACCGGTGACCATGCAGATATTTGCAAACACCGCATCCGCCCCATACCACGGTTCGGGCCAGAATCCGTCCCAGCCGTAGCGCACCAGGCCGTTTTCGGGCAACCGCCGGATCAACTCGAAATCGCCGGCATCCACCGCGCGCATGAGCTCTTTCCGGAAAGGCCAGGCGCGCTGCTTGCCGTCCAGCCATTCTCCCCAATAGGCATCGTTGCCAACCTCTTCCACGGATTTTCCGAGATAGCCGGCCAGCCAGGCGGTCCATTCCGGACAGAGCGGGTGGCAGGTTGCAAGAAACTCCCGGTATACCGGCACATCCACGCGCCCCATTTCAAACAACAGCCCCCATGAATAGTTGCGGGCTTTCTCCTCGCGCATCGCGGCGCCCAGGCTCAGGGCCACATCGGCTTCGCCGGTGCAATCCACCACCTGTTTGGCGCGGATGGCGCGGCGGCCGCCTTTGGCTTCAAAGCACAGGTCGTAACCCGCGCGGGGCGCCGCCTGCGCCCGGGCAAAACAGGCCTGCAGCCAGAGCTCCACCCCGGCGGCGCGGAGAAGGCGCAGCATCTCCCGGCCGGCATGTTCGTGCCGGTAACAGATCGAACGCCCGCCGGCCACGGCCTCCGCCAGCGAGCCATAGGGCGTGGCGCCGCTTCGGATGAGGGCGTCCACCAACTCAAGCGGAGCGCCCGCAACGGTGGCCTGGCCCTGGAGGTTGTGGAAAAACCGCTGATCGAAAAAGCCCATCATGCCGAATTGGACCATCCCGCCGACGGCGCCCGTCCGCTCGATCAGGCAGGCGCGCGCGCCCGCGCGCGCGGCGGCCGTGGCGGCCATCACCCCGGCCGTGCCCCCGCCGACCACCGCCACGTCCACTTCGCTTTCCAGCGGGATTTCCCGCCGCGGTTCGATCACGAAATCCCGCACAGTCATAGAACACCTTCCCGGAGCGGATTAATCCTCAAATTCCGTCGGCGCGGGGCCGCGCTCGAGCTGCAGGCCGTCAACCCACATGACGCCCGGCTCATTGAGCCGGACTTCAAACAACGAATTGCCGTCATCCCGCAACCTGGCGGGCATGACCCCGCTGATCGCATAGCGCTGCCAGTCGGTCGTCAGTTCCAGGTGCCGGTTCTCGCCATAAGGTTTTTCGGGATTCAGGCTGATGGCGCGAATCCAGGCTTTCAGCCCGGGGCGGCTGCCCTTGATGTAAAGCGAAAAGGTGTGCGTGAGCGGCAGATCGCTCTGGGGCGCGCATTGCATTTGCATCAACTCAATCCGGCGCGCGGCGCCGGCCTCGAATTTCAGGCACTTCCGGCCGTAAAGCGCGCCGCCGGTTTGAAGCGCGACGCCCGGGGAGATCCGGCAATAGTCGGGCCAGGTTTCCGTATTTTCCTCCTCCAGGCTCGGATTGGGCAGCAGGTTCTTGCGGTCCGGCCGGTAGCAGAACGGCAGGCGGGCGCTTTCGGGGTTGGGCAGGTCGCCGGCCTGGATGGTCTGGCTGACCGTCAGGGCCGGGACGCCGGCCGGCGCTGCGCCCGGCGGCGCTGGCGAGTCTGCCAGGGCGGCGGACAGCGGTTCCCGGAGCGTGATGCGGTAGGCGCGGGTGGCGTAAGGTTCCAGGGTATCGGTGAAAGCGGCGCCATCCGGCGCCGGCCGGCCCGCGCCGAACTCGGCGGCGACGGCGTCCAGCCCCGGGATTTCAAACCGGCCGGCAACCGGATAATGCCGGCTGTTGGCCGCCAGCAGCAGGTAGTTGCCGGCGGGGTCGGCGAGGATGGCCGCCTGGATCGCCGGGTATTGCTCCAGATCGGGATCGAACGGGTCAGCCTCGAATTGCGGCGCAGCGCCGGGCGCGGCTAAAAGCGCCCGGCGGTAGATTGGTTCGACCCCGGTCTCCGGACCGGTGACAAACGGCGCCAGGACCTTCATTTCCGCGCCAAGCTGGCGGAAGACGGGCCAATTCACCGGCCGGACATTGCTATAGGCGAAGAACAAAATGCCGCTGGCCTTGTGAATGAGCGCGAGATAAGTCTGGCAGCGGATTTCACGCGCGTTGAGCGGGCGCTTGCGGCAGCCGCTCCATAAGGGGGCGGCCAGAATCTGCCAGACGGCCTGCCGGTGCGCCAGGGCGCGGCGGTCGGTCAGCCGGCAGATTTTGGAAACGTGGTTCGGGGTGCTGCGCGTATCCGCCCCCGCCGGCGGCGTCCAATACGGGTCGGTCATCAGGATGTCGCACCAGTTGACGTATTCATCGCCCGCGGGAATGAAGCTGGAATAATTGACGCCCACGGGATGATAACCATCGGCCCGGTGAATCCGGGCGTAGTAATCCTGCCCGAATTTGTACTCGTCAAACTGCCGGGCGGACATGGGCTCGTCCATGATGAAGTGGGCGGCCAGATTCGGGAAACCCTTGACCGCCTCCACGCCGCGCAGGAAGTTGGTGATGTTTTTGTTGTAAAATTCGCCGTAGATGGCATTGCGCGCCGAGATTGTGATGGGCAGGGTCATGACCCCTTTCGGCAATCCCACGTCTTCCGTCACCCGCTTGACCTGCTCGAGCAGCTTGCCGCTGTAGCGCGCGTAGCATTCCCATTCGATCTTCTGCCCGCAGCCGTCCGGGCTCGAGATCGCGAACAAATCATGGGCGGCGGCGCGCTGCTGGAATTCCGCCAGCCCCGCCGGCGTGGTCCGGCTCCAGACGAAAAAGGTGTTAAAATTGTTTTCCGCCAGCTCGCGGAAGCTGTTGGTGTCGCCGGGATTGACGCCGGACATGACCATGCCGAACGGGAAAAACGGCCGGCCGTTATTGAGCACGACGCGCCGCTGCCGGTCAATCTTCCATTCCCGCCCCGGCTGCGGCGCGCGTTTGACCAGGTTGAGCGCCGCCTTGAAGAATTCTCCGCCGGCGGCGTCGCGCAGGACCAGGTCCACCCGGCTGGCGCCGGGCGGCAGACCGGCCAGCGGGATTTCCAGGATGGTGTCGGCCGAGAGCCCCGCCTTTTCCGCCAGCGCCGCCCCGTCCGCGGCGCGGGCTTCCAGGCTCATGGTCCGCAGGACATCCGCCGGCAGCGCAATCCGGCAGACGGCGCGGGCGCAGGCCTCGGACGTATAGTAATTCCGGTCCGGGAACGCCTGCATGACGTTGAGCGCGGCCAGGTTTTCCACGATGAACGTGTCCAGAATTTCGGCCTGGCCGGGGGCGCGCAGATGCACGCGGGCTTCCCGGCCGTAGAGCGAGTTTACCGGCACTTCGATTTGCAGCTTGTGCGGCGCGGCGCCGGTGACGGCCACGGCCTGCACATGCTCCCGCGGCGCGCCGGCGGCCGGCTGGTCGGCCACAACAAGCTCCAAGGCGCCGCGGCTGTCATGGTAACCCTGCAGTTCCAGGTCCAGCGCGTAAAAATTCCGGCCGTCCCGCAGGTAATACGGCCGGGGCTGCGCGTCTGTGATCCGGGCCAGCAGCGGGACCCGGGGCTGGGCGAGGGCGACATCCGGGCACGGGACAAAACTTTCGGTCTCGTGCAGGCCGGCATATTCCTGCAGGGCCGGCGCCCACACGCTGCTCTCCAGCGATTCTTCAATGACAACCTGCTGGGCGTCAATCAGCGGCACGCGCCGGTTCCGGGCGACGTTCAGCCGGAACGCGCCGGCGCGCGCGTAACCCGCCAGGACGCAAAGCGGAATGGCCAGCTCCGCGGTCCAGCCATCCGCGCGGACCCCGGTGGCCGAGCGCCAGGGCACGGCGATATAATCGTCCGAATGGCCGGTGCAGCGCCGCTGATCCCGGGCGTTGGCGAAGTAGAGGATGTAGTGCAGATACACCTTGCCGGCCGTCCCGGGATCGAGAAAAATCTCGACCGATTCCTCCGCGTAGGCCTGCTTCTTTTTCCAGGCATGCCGCTGGACGAGGGGCGGCAGCGCCGCCATGTCCGCATTGCGGCAGTCGGCGGCGAAATAAATCCAGGCGTCATCGTAAGCCACCCGGAAGGAGGTGTCCGGGACGCGTTGCGCCGCATCCCGGAACGCCACCGTAAAATCCCCGTAAACCGGCGCGGCTTGCCAGACCGCATCCCCGAGCCGGCCGTCAATCACCGGCGGCGGGTCGGTGCGGACGGCGCGGCAGACGGCCGGCGGCGGCTCAGCTCCGGCGGCGCGCCCGGCGGCGCACAAAACTGCCAGGCCGGCCCACAGGATGCGCTGAAACCCGATTGGCATGACTCCCCTGCTTGGTAAAATTGCCCGCCGGCTCAGTGGACGAGATAGAGCATCCCGGCCGGGGTGAATTCATAGGCGCCCATGTCCACGGCGCGCCGGAACCGGTCCAGGCGGCGGCGCCCGTCGAGGTCCGACCCGGCGTCCATCCAGTCCTCATGCAGGCCCCGGTCAATACAGGGCGAGTCGGCGCGCAGGCGGTAATCGGCGGCGGGGGCATCCGCGAACAGGGGATTGCCGGATATATTGCCCTGGCCGGGCGCCACGTTGTTGGTCAGGCAACAGTGCCAGACCAGGTTGGTGTTGGCAGCCGCGCTGGTATAAAAATCGCCCCGCGGGTTGCCGTAGATCACGCAGTTGGTCAGCGCGGAGTTGGTGCCCAAAAGGTAAACGCCGCCGGCGATGCCCCCGGCTCCGGGATAGTTGCTGGCGACGGTGCAGGAAGCGATCCAGCCCTGCTTGTTGCCGATGCTGTTGGCATAAATCCCGCCGCCATCGTCGGAGCCCCAATTTCCGGCAATCAGGCAATTGCGGATGCGCCCGGCGGTGTTCAGGTATAAGCCGCAGCCTTTGCCGCTGTTCGCGGTCGTGTTGCCGACAACCTCGCAGCCGGCGACCTCGCCGTCGCCGGTGATGTAAACGCCGCCGCCCTGCCCCGCGATGCCTTGCCCCGTGGTCTGATTCGAGACGATGGAGGATTGCCACACCCGGCCGTTAAACAGGTAAATCCCGGCGCCGGATCCGGCCCGGTTATACGCCACGGTGGAATTCACCAGCAGGGCATTGGAGTGGGCAAACGCCACGCCGCCGCCCTTAAAGAGATTGCCCGCGACGTTGTTCGAGTTCCAGACGATCGTGCAGTTGCTCGCCACGGCATCGGCGACGAAGTAAAGCCCGCCGCCCAGGCTGGAGCTGACGTTGTTGCTGATGACGCAGTTGACGATCCGCCCGTCCTTGCCGAGATACACCCCGCCCCCGCCGCGGTAGTTGGTGTTGAGCTGGGTTTGCACGTTGCCGTGAATCAGACAATCCACAATCACGCCGTTGCTGTAAGGCATGGAAATCCCGCCCCCGAGGTCATAGGCGCTGTTGAACGACACTTCGCAGTTGGAGACTATGCCGTTGTTCGCAATGTAAACTCCGCCGCCGCTTTCGGTGGGATGCGTGTTACGGGTGACCAGGCAATTCTGCAGGCGCGACTGGTTCCCCAGGTACACGCCGGGGCCGGCGCCGATGCCGCCGCCCTGGGTCCAATAACCGTTGCTGATGGTAAAGCCGTCCACCAGCGCGGCGGCCGCCGTGATTTTGAGGCAGCGGTTGGAGATGGCGGGATAGCCCCCGTTAATGGAGGTCTGCTCCCGGCCGTTGACGCTTTTCAGGGTGATGCTGCTGGCCACGGCGATCTCGCCGGTGAGCGTATAGACGCCATTGGTCACCCAGACCGTGTCCCCCGCCGCTGCCGCGCCCACCGCATCGTTGATCGAATGCGCAGCCGTGTCCCAGGTCTGAAAGCCCGCCCCGGGATTCAGCGAATCCTGCCAGACATAACGGGTCGCGGCGCCGGCCGGCGGCTGGCAAATCATGCAAACCAAAACAATCCCCGCCAGACATGTCCGTTGCATAAAAACATTCCTCCCTCGGCATGATGCGGCATCGCCCGGCTGCAACCGGCTGGGCCGGCCCGGGCGCAGCGGCCGCGGGCGCCCACTCCGCTTCCGGCAGCCAGGCGTCCACCCTTGTGATCCAAACGCATGTTCTGGCATGCAATATATTCCAACGCGGCTTTTTGTCAATTGCTTTTATCCTTTCAAAAATATTAATTTGACAAGCTATGGTTCGGAGCATATTTTTGTCTTTTATTCCTCCTATTCGTCGGCAAACGACTCCCGGGTGAAAAATATGGATCATGTACCGGCAGGCAGCGGGCGCAATGGCCGCGCCGCGCATTTTAAAACGCGCATCGGGATCTGGATGTTTGTCCTGTATTCCGTCATTTATCTGGGGTTCATTTTGATCTGCACCTTGAATCCCGCCCTGATGGCTTCGGATATCGGCGGTTCAAATCTGGCGATCGTCTATGGGTTTGGATTGATTATTTTCGCCCTGATGCTGGCTTTTGTTTATAACGCCATCTGCACGGCGGCTGAAGAGGAATTTAACGATCCGGAAGACGAGGCGGACACGGAGCGGGAAAAATAATGTATAAAACATCATTGGGCGCCATCGGGGTGTTTGTCGCGTTTGTCTTGTTTGTGCTGTGGATTTCGTATTATTTCGCCCGCCGCACCAAAAGCTCCAAGGGATATTACACCGCCGGCGGCAATGTCCACTGGTCCGTCAACGGCATCGCATTCGCCGGCGATTACCTGTCGGCCGCGTCATTCCTGGGAATCTGCGGCATGATTGCCACCGCCGGTTACGACGGATTCCTCTACTCCATCGGGTACCTGGCGGGCTGGATTGTGGCATTGTTTGTGATGGCCGAGCCCATGAAACGCCTGGGCCGGTTCACGTTCGCCGATGCGCTTGACTCCAAATACAGCTCGAAAGGCATCCAGTTGACCGCCGCCATCAGCACGCTGGTGGTCTCAATCTTTTATCTGATTCCCCAGATGGTCGGCGCCGGCACGCTGGTGGAACCGCTGCTCGGACTGCCGCATCATGTCGGGGTGATGCTGGTAGGCGCCATTGTCATCATCATCGTGGCAACCGCCGGCATGGCTTCGACCACGTATGTGCAGTTCATGAAGGGCGGACTGCTGGTCATCTTCTCCATTTCGCTCGTCCTGATCACCCTTTACAACGGGCTCAGCACGCACCCCCAGCCGGATCGCAACGAGCCCTCGCCGGTATTGACAACCATGGCCGTCGCCGGCGGCCAGGATGGCGCCCCCGTTCCGGCGGACCCGGCCTACCAGTTGGTCGCCACCCGGGAAACGGCCGCCGGGCTGACTTTTGCAAAACTTTCCAAGGCCGGCCGGCCAAGCTGGTGGCATCTGACCCGCGACGAAAACGATAATCCCATTCTATCGGAAACATGCTGGGTGACAACCCTGGAGGTTCCGATCCTGGATTCCAGGGGCAACCCGGTTACCACGCTTTACAACGGCGTCCCCAAAACCGACAGCAAGCCCCTGCAATCGGGTTTTATAAAAAAACTGATCTACCGCGGCGAAAGCCGCGACGAGGTGCGCAACCTCAGCATCAACGAATTCCTGGCGACCATCAAAAGCAGCACGATTGTCCGTTTTCTCAAAGCCAGCTTCAAAGACAACGGCGAAAATACAACCGTGTATTACCAGAAACCCACCCCCGGACGGGAACTGCTGACGCCGGGCGTCATGTTCAAAATTGACCGGGCCAAGGGCGCCACGTTGATGGATAAGCTGAATTTCATTTCGTTGATGATGGCGTTGTTTTTCGGCACCGCCGCCCTGCCGCATATTCTGATCCGGTATTACACGGTTCCCACCCCGGCCGCGGCGCGCCAAAGCACCATCGTGGCCATTGCCGTGATTGGATTGTTCTACGTCCTGACGCTCTTCATGGGCCTGGGGGCCATGGTCAACGGCGTGGTGGACTTGACGGACAACAACATGTCGGCGCCATTGCTGGCCAAAAGTTTCGGGACAACATTATTCGCCATTATTTCCGCCATCGCCTTCGCCACGATTCTGGGCACGGTCAGCGGCCTGATTGTCGCGGCCTCCGGCGCGGTGGCGCACGACCTGATGGACCGGTTTTTCGACATGCAACTGACGGACAAGGGCAAGGTGCTTGCCGGTAAAATCGCTGCGATCGTTATCGGCTGCCTGGCGATGTTTCTGGGCATAGTTTACCGGGGAATGAACGTCTCGTATCTGGTGGGCTGGGCGTTCGCCGTGGCGGCCTCCGCCAATCTGCCGGCCATGGTAATGATGCTGTTTTGGAAAGGCACAACCAAGCAGGGCATTACCGCTTCAATCATTACCGGCATCGTCGCCTCGGTGGGCTTGATCCTCGTTTCACCGGACATGTTTGAACGATACGGGCTGGCCCGTTCCGCGGCGCCCATCGGCTTGAACAATCCGGGGATTATTTCCATCCCCTTGAGCCTGATTGTGCTGGTCATCGTTTCCCTGTTTACCAAAAAGACCGACTCCGCCGCGGTGGTGGCGCCAGCCGTTTCCGCGCAATCGTAATAACGCAAGAAAGGTGAAAACATGACGGACATGACGCATGCGGCTGCGCCTGGAAACGATCCCGCGCCGGCCGGGTTAGCCATTGCCAGCCTGATCCTGGGAATCATCTCGATCGTTTTCAGCTTGTTCCTGGTCGGGGGAATCCTGGCCATCCTGGGCATCATCCTGGGCGGGCTGCATCTGCGGGCGCACCGGTCCTTCCGCGTCATGGCGGCCTGGGGCCTGGGCTTGTCGGCCGCCGGGCTGCTGGCTTCCGCGGGGATGGGCTGCTTGTACTACCGCGGATACCGGCAGGTCCGGGAGGCCATGCGCGAAAACCGCGGCCGCGGCGCCGAGCTGGCGGACTGGGAGGGCGTGCGCGCGCCGGATTTCAGCGTGAAAACCCTGGACGGCCGGGAAATCCGGCTGGCGGATTTGCGCGGCCGGCGGGTGGTGCTTGATTTCTGGGCCACCTGGTGCCCGCCCTGCGCCCGGGAAATCCCGCATTTCATCGAACTCGCCAACCAGGCCGGCGCCAACGACCTGGTGGTGCTCGGCATCAGCGACGAGCCGGAACCGCGGCTGGCCAAGTTCGCCCAGGACCGCGGGATCAACTACCCGATCGCCTCCGCCACGGGCCTGCCGGCGCCGTACAAGGATGTGCAATCAATTCCCACCACGTTTTTCGTGGACCGTAACGGGGTAATTCAAACCGTGTTGCAAGGTTATCACGATTTCGCGGCGCTCAAGGCCGCGGCCCTGGCCGATGATTACCGGGGAACCGTCAAGGAGGCCGCGCCGGCGGATGCGCCTGCGCCAAAAAGCACGCCGGCCCCCGGCGCGGAATAGCCGGCGCGCGGGCTGATCCGGCATGACCCCTGCGGCGCCGGAATTTCAACCAGCGGACAAACAGTGCCACCAGCGCGGCCCGCGCCTTGGGCGCCGTTATCCCGGAACAGATGCGTCACGCCGTGACGCTACTACATCCGGAAACGCTCGCCCGACATAGCTTTAGCGAAGTCGTGTAGTAGCCGAACGGCGTTCGGCATCCCTTCTTCCAGACGAGAAGATTAATATGTTGCGCTCAACATAACAGGAAGTCTGAAATTAATGGAAATAAAACAATGTGCCCGGCCGGACAAAGTATTCAAAGGCGCCCATATCGACATTCGTCCCGAAAATGGCGGCGATCCGCGGATTGCCATCCAGGTCCATGGCATCCGCCATCCAATTCCGGTTGGACCCGGCGTTGATGCAGGGTGATTCCCGGGTCAGGCGATAATTAAATGCGCCGGCCGCTTTGAACAGCGGATTGCTGGCGGTATTGCCGTAAACCGACCCGCCGTTGGTATATCCCACCCCGCAACTGTGGTAGGCCAGGGGTTGATAATCCGCCAGATTATTGTCCCAGGAAACGCAGTTGTAATTCGTGCCGCGAAATGTTCCCCCACCGGCCGAGATGGCCGTGTTGGAAACTATCGTGCAATTATACAATATACTGTAGCGCGCGCCGACGCCGCCATTGCCGAAGTTGCCGGCTATCAGGCAGTTATACGCGGTGCATTCCTCCAGCGCCTGGTTGGTATTGTCGGTAAATATGGAGTTATACGCCACCCCGTAACGCAAGCCGCCGCCGCCGTTAACCGCATAATTATTCGTAACCAAACAATCGTACAGCGTCACACTCTGCGCCCCGCCGCCATAATACGCGTTGGAACATGCGCTGATAATGCAGTTGGATACCACCGCGGTTTTATCCGCGTTCCCCAGGACCCCCGCGCCATACCAGCCATTCGTGCTGGACCGGCCATTGTAAATCGTGAAGCCGATCAAGGTGGAGCTTGACACCATGCCGACGCATTTGACATCCGGCGCGGTCTGCCCGGCAATCATCGTGTTCGCCGGGTCGTTGTTGGCGCTCCGGACCGTGATGGCCTTGGTCAGCGCAATCCGGAAAGTTTCCGGCGAGGTCCTGATCGTCGCCGTTTTCGTCCCGGTATCGTACACGCCGTTGGACACCCAGACCGTATCGCCAACCGCTGCGATATCAATGGCATTCTGAATATTCGTGGCCGCGTGCGCCCAGTTGGTGAAGGGTGAAACGGGATCCGGACTATTGGTTGCCACGTAGCGGTTCGTGGTGCGCGCCGTCCCGCCGCACAGAACCAACAGCACGATGCATCCCATGATTTTAACTTGCATTCGACACCTCCTCGATAGCCATGCGGGCATCCGCCCGCGTTACATTTTCGACAAGCGCACTTCCCTGACTTCCGCGAAAAAACGGTCGATTTTAGCGATATTGACCGGCTGCAATTTAAGCGTCACCGGGCCCGCGG
>CAZYXU010000020.1:0-39817 GCA_964650945.1 uncultured Verrucomicrobiota bacterium
GCGTGGATTTCCTTGCCAGCCGGTCGGGCACGCCCTGCCGGGTGGTGGAATTAAGTCCGGACCTGGCCATTTCGCCCCCGGAGGGCGCTAAGGTGGCAGTCCGTTTCATGGATTATATCTTCCCGGAAACAAAATCCTGAATCCGTGACGGGGTTTTTTAAAAATTTGTTCACGCAAAGACTTATGAATTTTGATATAATACCAAAATAATGACAGCCAATTATTCCAGAAAAGACCTCCCTTTGGGTGAGGTCATTATGCCGCATCTGCTTTGTTGGCAATGGTTCCATGTATAAGAATACACCATCACCATTGCCGCCGCGCATGTGCGGCATACTGACATCATCACGGATTCAGGAAAATGCCTAAGCACTATAAAATGATCGGCTGCAACGTATTGCGGCGCGAACTGAGCCGCTGTATCGCGCGTTCGCCCCAGATTGTGGACATGGTGATGCTGCCGCAGGGATTGCATGACCAGCCGGATATCCTCCGCAAGACGGTGCAGGAGGCGATTGACGAACCCATGCGTCCGCGGCAGCGGCCGGGCCGGCCGCTGGACTCGGCCGGAGCCGATCGGCCTTATGACGCCATTCTGATCGGTTACGCCCTGTGCAGCAACGGGCTGGCCGGAATCACGGCCCGGGAATGTCCGGTGGTCATCCCCAGGGCGCACGACTGCATTTCATTGCTGCTGGGGTCAAGCCGGCGTTACCGGGAATATTTTGACAGCCATCCCGGCACCTACTGGTACAGCGCCGGCTGGATTGAAACCTGCCTGATGCCGGGCAAGGCGCGCCTGGATACGGCCTTGCGCGAATATGCCAAAAAATACGGCGAGGAGAACGCGGAATATCTGCTGCGGATGGAGGCCGACTGGCTGAAGAACTACCAACGGGCCACCTACATCGACAATGGCTTCCCCAATGCCGAAGCGGAAAAAAGTTTTACGAAAAAGTGCGCGGATGATTTAGGCTGGGAATATGCGGAACTGGCAGGGGATTTAACCCTGCTGCAGAAGCTGGTGGACGGCATGTGGGATGAACGCGACTTCCTGGTCGTGCCGCCCGGACGCGTTTCCGCCGCCGATCCGGCGAGCCCGGACGTGCTAAAATTAGCATGAAAGCAACTCAATGCATTTTCCGGCGCTTTTTCGATTGAGTTGTGCGCCAGACTTGTGTTATTGTACAAACGTTTCTGCACATCTTATTACCTGAATTTTGCACGAATATTGGCGTTGAAATGATTTGAAGTAATCACAGAGCGCGCAAATTAATTTTTGCACGGTTAACTAATATCACCCATATGGTTACGCGGGCATAGTTTCAGAAAACGCCAATATTCTCCGGCAGCCGGCCGCGCGATTTTGGCGCGGGGCAGCGTTGGCAAGGGTTCCATGTATATGAATACACCATCACCCTTGCCGCCTTGCCCCGCGCCAAACTTGCGCGGTGCAAAATTCAGGTATTAAGGTTCTCGAAATAATCAAGGCGGTCAAGGGCCTGGCCGCCCTACCAAAATATTTTACATGGATCATCAATGCTTTAAATATCGCCCGCGGCCAGTCGCCGGCGGCCTGGCGGCCGCCATGATTTTATTGGCCGGCCTGGCCGTGCATGCCAACCCCGGCGGCGCGCCCCAGTCGGTGCCATCCCTGACCCAACCGGCCGTAGGGCCGCCGCGGCTGACGCCGGCGGACAGCAACGCCGTCCCGGGACGGGCCGTCCGGGGCACGCCCTCCTCCCGTCCGCCCTTGGTTTCCTATTATTACACATTTGAGGAACAATCCAGTTTCAAGCCGGATTCCCATGGATTTCCCTATGACCAGGTGCTGATGCACGAAACTTTTGTGCAAATCGCCTTCCCCTTATGCATCCGCCCCGCCTGGCGGCTGTTCAGCGGGCTGGACCTGCAATGGAATCAATTCGATTTCCAGGGCGCCGGCGAGCCCGGTATGCGCTCCGAAACCAAAAATATGTTTTCGTTCGGCATCCCCTTACGCTTATCCACACCTTTGCCGAAAGGCTGGACCGGCGTCTTCATGGCGGCGCCGGCGATCTACAGCGACATGGATGCGCTTGAAAGCGATGCGTTGCGTTTTACCGGCATGGCGCTGGGGAGTTACCGCTGGTCGCCCCAGCTCAACCTGTCGGCCGGCGTGGCTTACGGGCGGATCATGGGCCGGGAGATGCCGTTCCCCATTGCCGGGCTGACCTGGGACCCGCTGCCGGAATGGCGGGTCAACCTGATGTTCCCGAATCCCGGCATTATTTATTCGCCCACCCAGCGCCTGCGCTGCATGGCGATCATCACGCCTTCCGGCAACGAATGGGATGTCAGCGAGGACTTCAACGGTAAGTCCGGCGATTTCGATCTGCGGTTCCGGGGATTTCGGACGGGTTTGCGCCTTGAATATGAAATCACCAAGCACCTCCTCGCCCGCTGCGCCTCCGGCCTGGTTTTTCACCGCAGTTATGAATTGCGGGAGGATGGCGACAAAGTGGCCGACGCCGATGTGGAAGAGACCTGGTTTGCGCAGGTGGGCCTGGCCTGGCGCTGACCCGCCCCAAGCGCGCGCTCAGTCATGGGTGGGCTTAACCATGGGTTGCTTTAAAATATCCACGCACGCGCGCGATTAATTCCGCAATACTCTCCGCCGCCGCACCATCGTCCGGCGGCCGCTGCACCAGCACCACGGCGCAGCCGGCCTGGAAGGCGGCCGCGCATTTGGCCGGCACGCCGCCGGCCGCGCCGCTATCCTTCGTCACCAGCACATCCACGCGATGGCGCCGGATTAACTCCGTAATTTCCGCCGGCGCGGCCGCGCCGCGCGCGCCGGCGATTTCGTCATCGCGCAGGCCGGCGGCGCGGGCGGCAGCGTCGGACGCCGGGTGCGTCAAGACGCGCGCCAGCAAGCCCGCGCCCGCGGCCCGCGCCGCTGTGACATATGGCGGCAGATTATTCACGCCGATGGTCAGCAGGATTTTTTTCCCCAGCCGCACCGCCAGCCGCGCCGCCGCCGCATGGTCCGCCGCGCGATGCAGGTTGCCGGCCGGCAGCGCGGCCGTTGGGCGCATAAATTCAAAATGGGGTATGGCGCACCGGCGCGCCGCTTCCCTGGTAGCCGCGCGGACATCGGCGGCAAAGGGATGCGCGGCATTGACTACGGCGTTAATGCCTTCCGCGCGGATCAGCGCGGCAAATTCATCCGACGTCAGCCGGCCGTGCCGGCGGCGGATGGCCGGGTGGCGGCCGGTATGCAACGGCAGGTCGGTGGCCGTGGAGACCAGCACGGCGCAGCCGGCGGCCGCCAGCCCTTCGGCGATCGCCCCGGTTTCCGATGTGCCGCCTATCAGCAGAATGGTTGCAGAAATCAAGAATTACTCCGATGCATTGGTCCTAGCGGCTGCGGCCAAACCGCTACCGCGCCGGCAGATACCCGCTCCCTCCAAACGTTCCCTGCTGCAGCGCGTAACCGCTGCCCGACAGGCGCGCCGACCAGGTTCCGTCCGCCGCGCGATAACCTGCGGGATCGGCTTTGCCGTCGCCATCGTAATCCGCCGGCGCCGCCGTACCGCCGGCCGGGGTAAAGTTGACGGCCTGCGCCAGCGCGTAACCGCTGGCCGAGAGGCGGAATCCCCACGTCCCATCTGTCGCACGATAATAGGCCGGATCGGCCTTGCCGTCACCGTCGTAATCCGCCGGCGCCGCCGTGGCGTCCGTCCCGCCGAATCCGTCAAGGCCGGCCTCCGCGTACCCGCTGCCCGACAGCCGCACGCGCCATGCGCTGTCCGCCGCGCGGTAAACTGCCGGGTCGGCCTTGCCATCCCCGTCATAATCCGCCGGCGCAGCCGTGCAATCCGCGCCCGCGGCATAACTGAACGCGAATACCGCGTAATTGCTGGCTGACAGGCGGTATCCCCACATCCCATCCGCCGCGCGATAATAGGCCGGATCGGCCTTGCCGTCACCGTCATAATCCGCCGGCGCCGCCGTGGCGCCCGCCCCGCCGAATCCGTCAAGGCCGGCCTCCGCGTACCCGCTGCCCGACAGCCGCACGCGCCACGCGCCGGCCGCCGCATGGAACACGGCGGGATCAACTTTGCCGTCCCCATCGTAATCCTCGGGTGCGGCCGCCCAGCCGGGCCCGCCCAAGTCAACCCCGGAGGATTGCGCATATCCGGCCGACGAAAGCGCCACATTCCACCGGGCCGTCGGCGCGGAATACAATGCCAGCTCCGCCCGGCGGTCGCCGTCGTAATCGGCCGGCATCCGCCGCCACAGCGCCCGCAGTTCGTAGTTGCCGCCGGCGGAGGCGCCGCGTGTCACCGCCACATACGCCGCGCCGGCGGCATCCGCCAGGATGCGGCCGGCCCGCGGCTGCCGCAGCGCAAGCTGGCGGAATTTGTCATTTAAAACATAAACCCTGAATGGCTGCGAGGCGGAAAGCTGCAGTTCCAGCGCGCCGCTGCCCGTCCGCGGCAGGCGGTGCCAGCCGGTGATGTCGCCGGCCAGCGTTCCCGTTGCTGCGCCCGGCACGGGCAGGGACGGCAGGTTCTGCACCGGCCGGTAATGGACGCCGCTGAGCCGCAGCCATTCCTCGCCGTTGGTCGCCACGACCTTGAGGGCGCCGTCAGCGTTCCGGCCGGCAATCGGGGGATAGGCCAGCAGATCATTCACAGGCAGGAAAACATGCCCGAAAATCAACAGGCCGTTGGTCACCAGCAGGGACCGCGCCGCCAGGGTGTCGGTCGCCCATTGAAAACTGGAAGCCCACATATCCGCGGCGACCCATTTGGTCAGCGCCCGGGCCTGCCAGGCCGGGGCAATCAGGGCCGGCTCAACCTTTTCACCTAGAAGCGATGTATTCCAGGTCCAGGTCCCCGGGGCGCGCATGAGGGCGAACAGGCGGCCCTGGACATTGGTGAACCCCACTTGCATGGCGGTGTCGCCGGGTGTCCAGAACCAGCCGTTGGCATGCGGCACCTGGTTGGAATAGACATAGTTGTCCTGGTCCGGCACAGTGATCTTAAAGGTCAACGATTGGCTGTCCGACGTAACGCTGATATACCCGCCGGCATGGGCGTAAAAGCCGGTTAACTGTTCCCAGGGCAAGGGCGGTTCCGGGACCGCCGGGCTGTCGGGGAATGGCACGGTATTGGTGGGCACCGGCAGGCCGAATTTATCGCGCAAAGCGGACATTAAAACCCGGTGGGCGGTTTCCACGGCGATCGATCCGCCATTGCACATCACCGCCACCCCCAGTCCGCGCTCCGGCATCACCTCCAGCATGGCATGGAAGCACATGCTGTCACCGCTTTTCCAGCAGGCTCGCCCGGCGTAGGCCAGGCTGGGCTCGGCCACATTATCCAGCCCCAGTCCGTTCAGGGCGTTGGGATTCTCCCCTAATATTTGCACATGCGTCCCTTGCCAGGCATACATCGCCTCCAGGGCGTTGGTGCTCAGCAGGCGGACCCCGCGGAATTCGCCGCCGCCCAGCAGCATCTCGACCAGCCGGGCCATGTCGTTGGCGGTGGAATACAACCCGCCGCTGGCGAAGACATTGACCACCTCGTCCGGATAAGCGTTGGTTCCGGACATCGAGCGCGCCAGCCGGCCGTTGAACCGGTTGGTGTCATAAAGGAATGTCGTCGCGTGCATGCCCAGCGGCGCCAGCAGGCTGGCCGTCACATGGTGCATGCAAGACGTGCCGCTCAACTCCGCCAGCACGCTGCCCATCACCGTAAAGCCGTCGTTGCAATAGGTATCCGTGAAGCCTGGCGGGAACACCGGGATGTCATCCGCGAAGTTTGCCAGCACCTTCCCGGCATAACTGAAATCCTGCGCCGTGGCGTCCCCGTAAGGCACATAATTGCCGGGCATGCCGCTCTGGTGATTCAACAGCATCCGCAGGGTGATCGGCGCGGCGCCCGGGAAGCGGGCCGGCAGCCGGAATGCCGGCAGGTAATTCGTGACGGGCAGTTCCAGGTTCAGCCGGCCATGGTCCACCTCGCGCATCGCGGTCAGCGTGGTGAAGGTTTTCGAAACGCTGCAAATCCGGTAAACCGTATCCGCGTCAGCCGGGACGCCTTCCACCGGATCGGCCAGCCCGAAGCCGGCGATCCAGACCGCCTGGGTGCCATCCACCAGTGCCAGGGCGATGCTGGAAGCTCCATGCAACTGCATCTGGTTGGTGATCCAGGCCGGCATTTCCCCGATGGTGCGGGAATAGTCCGCCGCCCCCGCGCCGCCGGCCGCCAGCAATCCCATCGCCAGGCGGACGGCTTGCTTCCATCCCCGCCGCCGGTCAGCGCCTGCCAATTGACCATCATGATTTACCATGCTCATGGATATTCCTTTCGAGCGCCAATTTATCCGCCGCCGCGCGCAATTCCCGCCGGGCGGAATTAATCACACGGATGGCCGAGCGCATTAAGACCCAGACCAGTCCAAGCGCAACCACCACGTCCGGCCAGCCGGCGCCGGTCAGCCAGACCGCGCCTGCGGCCGCAAAAACCGAAAGATTCGAGGCGATATCGTTGCGCGAACATTCCCAGACGGAACTCATGTTCACATCATCGCGGCGGTGCCGCCACAGGAGCAGGAGGCAAATCGAGTTCGCGGCCAGTCCGACCAGGCTGAAGATCCCCATCACCTCGAAAATCGGCACGCTGGGGACAAATAATTTATAGATTATTTGCGCCAACACCGTTAAAGCGGCCAAGAGAATCAGCCCGCCCTTGAACAGGGCCACCCTGGCTTTGGCGGACGCCCCGCGCGTAACCGCGTAAAAACTCAAACCATAAGTCAGCGCATCGCCCAGGTTGTCGAGGCTGTCCGCAAAGAGGGCCGACGACTTCCCGTAGAGCGCCACGGCGACGATGACCAGGAACATTACGGCATTAATGCCGAGGACGGCTATCAACGTCCCGCGTTGCCGGTCATGCAGCCGGTCCGGCGTACAATCTTGATCGCAACATCCACTCATTGATTATCGCCCATCGAGGCCTATCGAGCCTATCGAGGGTCAGCCCTTGATAATTGACAATTTTGCCCGGCCAAGCTTTTTGCCCATCGAGGGTCAGCCCTTGATAATTGACAATTTTGCCCGGCCAAGCTTTTTGATTTTCATTTCGAGCGCCGATTTAATTACTGCCACGCTCGCGCTCAATTCTTCGTTGCGCTCCAGTTGCGCCGTAAGCCGTTTTAACTGCCGGCATACCGCTGAGCCGCTCCCCATTTTTAATAATGCCGCGGCATCCCTCTGATTCACCCCCCCGTATTGAACCAGCATGTGCGCAGCTACCGCCCGCGCCATAAATCCATACCGCCGTTCCTGGAGCGCTGCCTCTGGTATCCCAAATTCCTTCGACACTATGTCTATAACCTCTGCCGAACTCACCCGCCGCTCTGCATGCCGGAAAGAAACGTCTTCACTCCGCCGCGCACTCATGGCCTTTTCCGCGTACAATGCACGCACGCCTTCTTGAAAATCTTCTCCGCCAATACCCCATTTTGCTCTGCGCAGCAGTTCCATAAATTCGCTATCCGGTTCAACCAGCCCCTTTTCCACAAACTGGCTATATGCACGGCGTTGGTCCCCGGTTGGGCCTTGCATTAGCTCCAAAACAGGCCCTTCATCCATATACTCCAACGGCTCGGTTAATCCGGCATATCCACGATAACTGCTCCAGGCATAGTTATGTAAAATTCGGCGCCGTGTGGCGGATGATGCATTGTTTAATCCAGCTACCCAGACGGGATTAAGATGGATATACCGGCTTAACTTCAGCAAATATTCGTCGCCGGCTACAGGCTTGGCGCCATAGCGCCCTTGCATCAGGTGCCCGGCACGATCGTGCCGCCAGTTGTAATAAACCGTGTAGGCCGTTTGCAACTTATGCATAAATACCGAAAGATTAGCGCAAGGCGTTTCCACCAGCAAGTGGACATGATTGATCATCAGACAATACAAATACAGCCGCACGCGACTCTCTTCAACAGCATGTCCCAGGCGCTCTAAAAAACTCCGGCGATCTGCGTCATCTTTGAAGATGGCACGCCGCTCCACCCCGCGGATCGTCACGTGGTAGATAGCACCTTCATATTGAACGCGTAATTTTCTCGCCATTTGATTGTGAGATTACCGAAATTTTCGGCCGACCGCAAGCCTCATAGTCAATTGTCAAGGGCTGACCCTCTTGGGGGTTGCTGGGTGCGCCAGGAGTGATAGATCCGGGCGTAGTCGGCGGCCTGGCGCGGGTCGGGCAGGATCAGGGCGCCGGGCGGGCGGGCGGGCGGCGCAACGCCGGGCCGGGCCAGCATGGCCGCCCCCAGCAACACATCGCTTGCGCCGGTTTGGATGGGACAGTTGCAGACATCGGCAAAGATTTGGAGCCAGAAAGGATTGCTGCTCCCGCCGCCAGCCAGGGCCAGCGGGGCGCCGTCCAGCGGCATCCCCAAATCTTCTTCCAGCAATTGCCGCGCGCTGAAGCAGATGCCTTCCAAAACCGCCCGGGCGCGCGCCGCCGGATCGCCGGCGCCAATCCAGGCCTGGCCCGCGCGTATCCGGCTGGGATAAAACAAGGCCGCGCCGGGAGCGGCGGCGGTGGCAGCAGGCAGGCAGGCGGCCAGCGCGGCGGCGGGCGGAACGCCGGGCAGCAGACAGCCCATCGCCCAATCCAGCGCCGCGCAGCCTTCATCGCGGGTGGTCAGCTCATAATATCCGCCGCCGGGATACGGGCCCCAGCACCCGAGCGCATGATACGGGCCCGGCGTTGCGCCGGCAAAACGATAAACCACCAGGGCTGTCCCCAGCGTCAAAACCACCTGCCGGGATTGGCCGGCGGCGGCATATGCGCCGGCCGTCTGATCGTTGCCGACGAAAATAATTTTCACATCCGGCGCCAGGTCCAAATCACGGCAGCCGGATTGCGCCGGCTCGGCCGCGCCCACCTGGGTCACGCGGCACATTTGTCCGCGTTGCAGGCCGCAGATTTCCAATGCCGCCGGCCGCCAATCGCCCGACGCCAGCGAATACAGCCCGGACATGGCGGCAAGATTGTTGTCGCCCGCATACACCCCGGCCAGGCGCCCTGCCAGGAAACCCGGCAAGGCGGCAACGGTTGCGGCTCGTTTGAGCAAATCCGGCTGGTACCGCGCCAGCCAGAGCAATTTGGACAATTGCAACTGCGGGATCGGCGCGGGGAAGCTGCAATGCCGGTGAAAATCCCGCCCCAGCCGCCGCTCCAATTCGGCCGCTTCGGCGGCGGGGCGTTTGTCCATCCAACTGATGCACGGCATCAGCGGCCGGCCGCCGGCATCCAGAAGGGTGAACGTCTGGGCTTGGCTGGCAATGGCGATGCAGCGGATTCGGGCGGGGCTGACGCCGGCCTGGGCGCAGACCTGGCGGATCAAGCCCACCGTGTCCTGCCAGGTTTTTTCCGGATCGAATTCCACCCGGAGCGCGTCCCGGACGGTATATTCTACCGGGCGCGCGCCGGCGCCCAGGCAGTGTAATTCCGCGTTATAAAGCGCGGCTTTATGGTTGGTGGATCCGCAGTCAATTGCCAGGATCATGCCATTCCCCGCATCATCGCCAAGGCGGCGCTGACCAGGCGCGCGCCGGATTCCGGGTGAAACATAGCCCAGGCCGCTTCATAGCCGCCGGCGGCCGCGGCGGCCGGCGTCACGATATACCCCTGCAATTCGCCGTTGCACAAGCTGACGACAAAAGCGCGGGCGGGCGCCTGGCGCTTGAGTTCCAGGGCATATTCGACAAATTGCTCCCCAGGCAACCCCACCAGAAATACCGCGCCGATCCGGAACACCTGCACTTCGGCCTCGCCCAATTCCCGCTGGCGGCGCGCCATTTCACCGGTTGCCTGCAGCCGGGCCAGGGTCAACGCATTGCCGGCGCCGAACGCCTCGCATTCGGCCGTGCGCACGACGCCATGCGGCGCGTTTTGCGCCGCGAGTCCGGCATGTTTGGCAACGGCCGCGCGCAACCGCGCAGCCGCCTCCGCCACCGTTGGAAAACTATTCGGCACCAGGGACACCCGCCGGACAGCCGCCGCCAAACTGACATCCGCGCGATAATCCCCGGCGGCCAAGCCGTCCACCGCGCGCATAATCGCCTCGCCCAGCCGGCCGCTCAGCCGCTCCGCTTCGGAAAAAGTCTGGCCGCGGACATCGTAGCGCGGGCTGAGATTGCCGCAGGGCGCGGTGTGGTAGACACAGGCAATGCCCGGCACGGCGGCGGCGATCCGCCGGCGGACGAAGTGCGGGAAATCGGCGGACACCTGCGTGGAATCCTCATGCAAAACCGTCGGGTGCATGCCATAAATTATATCCAGCGCGAAAAGCTGATGGTCGTCCGCCCGGCGCACCGCCAGCAAGCCGACCTCGGAATCAAACGGGCCGTCGGGATCAATGCGGTTGCGCCCCACCCCCTCCGCCCGGGCCGCGGTAACCGCCAATTCGGCCGGCTGCGCGGCGGCGCACGCGGCGACGCCCGCCTGGATGATGCCGGCATGAAATTCCCGCATATATTCCGCATCGGGCGGCGGCACCACCGGGTCATCGCGCCAGGCGAGTTCGTCATTGGTCACCGGCCCGGAATGCGTATGCGTAGCCGTGATCATAATATTGCCGGCGGGGATCCCGGCGGCCTGCCGGATGGCCGCGCGGCAGAAATCGGCGGACTGGCGGGAAACGAACAGGATATCCACCCCGATCAGCAACAGCGGCGTTGCGCCGTCGTGGAGATACAAGGCCGAGGCCAGCAAGGGATCATGCGTACCGGCGGCCATCCGCGGCGCACGCGGATACCCGGCCAGAAACAGCGGTTTTTTCGGGGTTATGTCCCGGACGGCGGCGCCGGCGGTTAATTTCATCGGACGCATAGGAGTCTCTTTCAAAAGTGTTCAGTGTTCGGTGTTCGGTGTTCGGCACATGAGATTTTACAGTAACGTAAAACATAGATCTTGTGCTATTTGCAATCGTTCTGAATTCTGACTTCTGAATCCTGAATTCATTCAAAACGTGAGTTTTGAAATTTGCTCATAGGTATCCGCTTTATTTTTGGTTTTTTTCGGACGCGGCCGCGGCGGCCGTTCTTTTTAAAATAATATTGCAACTGCCGCCTGGTTTCAATGCGGTTATTTCCGCCACCGCATAACCGGGGGCGGTCGCGCGTATGCGATAGACATAATCATCCGTGATGGCGGGCCGGTCGGGCAGGTCGGTGGCGGTAAACCGCCGGTAGAGCAGCCGGATCGGATACTGCGCATAATCTTCCGGAGTCCGGCCGGCGGGATTGGTCAAAGCGGGAGCGTTTTGGACGGCGGCCGGATGCGCGTCACAAATGACATCCACCACCGCGTCGGCCAGGGGGCGGGCGGTGATGGCGTCCCGTACGGATACGACCAATGTGCGCCATTGCTCGCAGACGGGATAGACCGGACATTGCGCGCGCCGGATTTGCTCCGGGCCGGCGGTGTTTTTGCGGATATGGAACCGGCTGTCGGGCGGCAGGGTGCAGTCAATCATCACGATTTTTTTCCCGGCGTTGCCGCCCAGCGTCCAGTCACACCGGTTGTTTTCAAACACGCAATCAACCAGGGTGGCGTCCAGCGAGCCGTAATCCAGCACCGCCGTCTCCAGATCGCGGAACACGCAGTTCCGCGCAAACTGCACGCCATTAATCAAAGCGCTTCCGCCGACTTCAAAGACCGTCCCGGTCACAAGGCTGTTGCCGGCTTGCAAGCCGTAAGCCAGGAATTTTTGCATGCATGAAACACGCGCATTGACCAGGCGGATATCGGAACCAAACCACATTGAAGGCGCCAGCCGCCGCGCCGGGTCAGCCGCCGTGATGACACCGTGATAAACATGCAATTCACCGCTCAACCGGCCGGAGTTGGCGTCGCCGATCCGCAGCCCGTACTGGCTATTGGTGGCGCATTCAATCTTCAAGGTTGCCTGGAGATTGGAATTGGCGGCATCCCCAAGCGTCAGCCGGTTGACGCGGGGCATGCGGCCGTCGCTGCGCCGCAGCGCGCTGCCCCCCTCCAAGCGGATTTCAGGCGCGGGGCGCACCCACACCTCGCCTTGAACGACCAGCGTTTCGCGGGGATGATCGGGGCGGCGGCCGATCCGGAAAAATGTTTCCGGCGCATGCTCGCCGCCGATCCAGAGCGATGCCCGCACGGTGCAGGCATCCGTCTCCGCATCATAGCCGATGATTCCCAGGGCATTTTGCTTTTCCCAGGCGCGGAGTTCGTCCGCCGAGGCCGGCGCGTCCGCGGGGAAGCCGGCAACTTCCACGCACCGCCGTGCCGGGTCGTATTGGATCGTGCCCGCCGGCGCCGGCAGGCGGCCGTCCAGCGCCAGGCAGCCGGCGGCAACGATCAAGGCGTTGAAGATTCCATGGCGCATGGATTTTACCTGGCAAATTCCAGACGGCCGGCGGCATTCGGGGCGTGGAAATTCCCGGTTTGCGCCCAGGCGGCCGGTTCCGAGAGTTTATCCCGCAGGATCCGGTGGAAGTTGATGCGCCAATTCTTTGCCCCGGAGCCGGGCGGATCGAGCGCCGCGAAGGGAATGACTGCCTCGGCGGTCCAGCAGGTTTTGTCAATGGCGCCCGCAGCCTGCCAGTCCGCGGTAAAATCGTAAAACTCCCTGGGGAAATCCGCGATGCGCCCGACCACCCGCTGATCGAACCGGACGCCCTTGGCGTTGAATGCCAGTTGATAATAAAGCAGGACCTGCTCATCCGGCTGCAGGAAGATGGAAATCACATCATCGCCGCTGTGGAACAAATGGCTTTCGTCCTGCGCGGCGGCCTTGACGGCGCCGGGCTCGCGTTCCGCACAGATAAATGCCAGGTAAAGGTTCCGGTCATCATACAGGGCTTTGACGCCGGTTTCGGCCAAGGCGGCCTGGCCGCCGGCCCCGACAAACCCGGTGGAAAAAGGCCGGGCGCGCCAGCAGGGATCGTCCGGCTTGCCGTCCAGCACGGGCGGCTGCGGCGTCCGGGCGGCAGTGATGACCGGCAAGCCGGAACGCAGCGTTTTGGATTCGCAGCCGGCATCCGGCGGCAGGGCGGCCGCCGCGCGGGCGGCTGGTTCCAGGTGCATTTTCCACAATACCCAGACCCGCCAATCGCCGAGTTGCGACCAGGCCAGGGCATAATGCCGCGCGGTGAGCGCCTGGCGCGCCGCCGCCATGGTCTTTTGCAGATAGACCCGCTCCGCCGCCGTCACGGCCGTGCGGGTCTGCGCATTCCGCAGCAACACTTCGATCGCATCCGCCATGCCTGTCATATGGGCAATTTCCCGCTCCGACACGCCGCCAATCGAGAAATTTTTAATCGCCAGCGCGCCCGGGGTTTTGAACGCCACCAGATCAAACGGTTCCAGCCGCAAAGTCAGCCGTTGCAGGCCATCTTTTCCGGCAACCTCAAACTTCTGCCAAGGCACGACGCATTCCAGATCGCCGCCGGCATATTGGATTTCAGCATCCGCATACCAATACCCGGGATTGACGAGGTAAAACCAGTTGGTGCCGGATTGCGCCAATTGCCGGATCACCAGATTTGTCGCGGCGCCGGTATGCAACACCGTTTGAAACGGCGCGCGCGGCAGCCGGGTGAACATCATCCCGAATTTCCGCAGCGGCTGATCGAAGCCCAGCGGGTAACCGCCGTCGGCAAAGCCGAACAGCAACGAGGCCGGATCCAGTCCGATCATGGCGTTGGCAAAATTTTCACGGACGCTGAACCCGGCCGGCTGGGAATTTTTCCAGCTCTTATGGGTATTGACAATCCAATCGGACTTGACCAGCCGGCCGACCCATTCCCATTTCGATTTGGGCGTCAAGGTGGCGCCCTCGTGATTAGTCAGCAAAACGAACGCCAGGTTTTCCCGCGCGCCCCGGAAGACGCCGATCACGGATTCATCCTGCGCCGCCATCCAGTGATACGGGAGCCGGTGGGCGGGCAGGTCGCCCTGCTCCTCATAACAGGACCAGCCGATCAGCACCGGGCCCAGGCGCACACCCGTATCCGGCTGATAAAGCTCCGGATTCACGGCAAACTTCTGCATGAACCCGGGCAGCGGCAGCTCTTGTTCCAGGTAATATTTCCAATAACTCATCCACGAAAGCATGGGGCACAACACCTGTACGCCGGGCTTAACCTTCCGTAGTTCCGCGCAGGCATCCGCCAGCAGCGCATGCCCCTGGCGGGAGCGCCAGGCGTCATACCGCCGGGCAAACGCCGGATTATTCAATAGATTAGCCCGCTTTTTAAAACGATCCGGGGCTTGATCATCAATCAAATCGTCCATCTGCATATCTTTTTTAAATTGTAAAAAAGCGGCATCGTCCACGCTGACCCCGGCCTGGTAATCCGTGGGGCCGAACCCCCAAAACAGGTCATGCCCGCCCAGGAACAAGTTGACCCCCTGGAAATGCGGCAGCGCGCCGAACCGGCCGGCCAGGTCCCGCATCAGCGCCAGAAAACCTTGCCGGACCTCCGGATGCAACCAGTTCCGGAGGTTCCCCTGCTGCCGCCCGGATGCATCCACGAAGCGCGCCGTATCGGCGCCGCGGGCGACTTGCGCATCGGAGGCGAAAGTATCGAAATAATGTTGCAGAAATTCCACATTGGCGTAAAAACCGATCCGATTGGCATCCAGCACATTGGCCAGGTAATTCCTGGTGCACGGCAGAATCCGCGCCGTATCATAAGCGAACGCCCGGGCCATCGGGGTGTTGAACGGATCGTATTGATAACAGCCGATGCAATGGACATTCTGTCCGGCGAATTTAAGATATTGGGCCAGCCGCGCCGCGGACTCATACATTGCCACCGCTTCCGCCAGGTAACCTTGCCAGGGAATTGCCCGGTTAAAATTGGTGGCGGCCAATGCCTGCGGCAGTTCAAGGCCGAAAGTCCAGGCATAGCCGGCGCCGCCAATTTCACTGCGTTCCATCTGCACGCCGAAAGTCCGGCCGCCGGCCGCCGGCGCCACCGCCGGCAGGGCATTGCGGATATGATACACCTTCAGGGCGCAGGCGGCCGCGCCCTGCATGCCCAGATTTTCCGGCGCGGCATTGGCGATTTGAAACAACTGCACCCCGGGCTCGGCCACCTGCAGCCAGCGGATAACTTGCCGGACGCCGGTCCGGTAATACCGGCCGCCGGATGCCGCGCCGGCGGACGACATGTACACGGCGCGCCCGTTGACGATGGTTTCCACGGATATTTCCGTTTCCCGGTCGGCATTGTCGGGATATTCCATTTCCAGCAGATAGAAATCGCCGGGATGTTTCAAAGGCGGCAGGCGATAGGTAATGGTCGAAGCCGCGCCCCGGGCGCCCTCACGATACGCCAATTCGTCCTGGCGGACAATCCGCGGAGAATTAATTTCATCCGGGATGCGGTTGGCGGTTCCACCCGCGGCTTCGATCCAGGGATGGGGGTCGGCGGGATTGGTGAAATCAATTTGATCTTCCAGCTCCAATTCCAGGCCATCCCTGTAATTTTTACCGTCCATGACCGGCTGCTGATTCCTGATCACCACAAAAGGTTCCCGGATTACGGAGCCCAGCACCGCTCCGCCGGACGCCGTCAGACGCAATGACAGCGCATAAACTCCCGGCGGCATCAATCCGCAATCCAGGGCGAAACCGGGCGCGCCGGCCGCCGCCCGGCAATCATCCAGCCGCCCGTTGGCCAGGCCGGAACAAGCGCCGGAGCGATCCACCTTTTCGATGACATATTCGAGCTTTGGCGACGACGACGCGCAGCCGGGCGGAAACAGCGCTTGGATTTGCACGGGCCGGTCCTGCGCGTAGAACAATTCCCGCTGGTGCGGATTTTTGATCGCCAGGCAGCCTTGCTGCGCGGGAAAGGCGGCCAGGCCGTAACCTTTCCCCTCGCGCACGGCCCGTTCCATACTCGTGCCGGACAGCCCCGCAACAGCGGCATTCGACCAGGCCGCGTCATCGAAACCGGCGGATTGCCAACCCGGCGCCGGCCTGGGCGACACCTTCCATGACGCATCGGTATTGATTGGCATGGATGCGCCGGAATCAAGCATAATCGTTCCCTGCAAAAACACATTGCAGATTGTGGAATCGCCCCGGCCATGGAGCGCCACGCAATTCGTTCCAGCGCGCAGATACGGCTTGAGGTCCACGGTTGCCAGATCGGTCCGTTGATAAGCCGGAGGAATGGCGATTGCCCGGCCGTTGACATACAATTCGGTGGCATGCACAAAACAATGGTTATATTCGCCGTTGGCGGCCGCCACCTCGGCCAGCGCCCGCCAAACCGCCGTATCATCCGGCAGGACAAACTCCTTGCGGGCATACAACTCCAGTTCCTCCTGAACGAGTTTGATCCAGGCCAGGCTGACGTGCGTGCCGGGCGCCGCCTGGATTTCCAACTCCATCCCGTCCGGCGGCGTGGCGTTGTTGCGGCCCCGGCGCCACGGCTTGAAGCGCAATTCCGCCCAATCGTTCCCGGTCAAAGTTTGCTGGAACACCCGTGTCGGCGCAAACCAGTTATGGACCGTCATCCGCGCGCCATCGCTCCAGCACTTGACGCTCCAGGCGCTGTTGGAGGCGCCGCTTTGCCGGACCCGCAGCGCTACATTATTCTCCCGCGTCCACATATCAACGATCTCAGCCCGCGGCTGCAGATTCAGGTAGTTTCCCCAGCCCAGCACGGCCGGGTTCTTGACCACCGTGAAATGCAATTCCCCGTCCTGGACCTGCACATCGCCGACCCCGTCAAAATAAGTGAAATTAGCCTGCCGGTCCCGCGGGTAAAAGGTCTTGACCCGGTCCTGCGGCGGCACCACCAGCCGTTGGGCGTAAATGAAATCCGCCAAGGTGCGGTGGTCGTCCACCCAGGCGACGGCCCCGGTCACGGACTGGCCGGCCGCGGCGGCGGCGATGCCGCCCGCCAGGGTTGCGATTGACAAAGCTTTTTTCCGCCAGATGGACAACATGTTTTTCCGCCTTTCAATTGCCGATCGCGGACCCTATTTTTTCCCAGGGCTGCCGGTGGCGTTGTTGCAGTTCCTGCTTGATTGGTTCCGGCACATCCGCCAGCGCAGCCACCCGCCGGTCGAAGATCTCCATCAGGCGGGCGACGGACGCGCGCACCTGTATCGCCGCGGCGCTTTGCGCATTGGCGGCGTCCGGCGTCGAAGATTTTCGGGCGCTGGTAAAATCACACAGCCCCTGCAACAGGCGCAGGTAGGCCAGCAGATAGCGGGTTTCGGCGATAAAATCGTCCGCACCGGCCTGTTCAGCCAGCGGCAGCGCTAGTTCGACGGTCTGAATCATATCGCCATATTTTTCCGGCGTGGCGATGCCCGTAAAGACTTCGGCGGCGGGCTGCTGCAGGATTTTTGGCGCGCCGGCCAGGGCGCTGAAGGAAGGTTGCAAGGCGCACTCCACCGGCTGCACCCGATCCAGCCATTGCAGCAGCAGCGCAGCGTTGCCATCCGCGCCGCGCCGGGTCAGCCAGGCCTGGTTGAACTGCCGCACATCGCGTCCCTGCGCGTTCCATGACCATTCCGCCAGAGCCTGGATGAGGTAATCATGGAAGCTTCGCTCCCAAAGCCCCTTGTCGGCCCCACCCCGGAAATAGCTGAGGCTGTAGACGGCGCTCCACCGCGCGTCCAGGCAGGATTGAATGCGCTGCCGCGCCTCCGTGACCGGCGCGAAACGCAGAAAACAGCCGATCTGGGCCACATCCCGCAACTCGCATCCGCTATACGAGGCTACCCAATTGCCCGCCATGGCATAATCGTCAAACGGCTTGGAACGGCCGTAAACCTTGTCAACCTTGATGCCAGCCGGCAGCATTGCCAGGCACTCCCTGGCATCCTGCACATCCTTGGGAGTGGCGCCCAGCGTGTAAAATATCCGGCAGACCATGTCCGGATACCGGGGTTGGATGGCTTGGATGGCGGCCACACAGGCGGCGGTTTCCAACTGGAACTGGCGCGGGCCGTTTTTCAGACAATTTTCGCAGGCGCACTGACAGGGAGTGAATTCCGTCAGCCACAAGCCGACTTCCCGCGCGCCTTGCCGCGCCGCGCCGGCGATCCATTCGGTAATGATTTGTTGCAACAGCGGGTTGGAAGCGCAGGGCGCCCGGCATTTTTCATACTGCCGGGCATGATCCGCATCGAACCGCAACGCCGGATTGACGGCCGAATCGCCCTGGCCGATCAATTCCGGATATGATTTTGCCAAGCCGCGCTTGGGCCAATAGTCGAAATGCGGGAGATGCAAAACGAGATGAAAGGCGTGATCCCGCGCCTGCCGGATCAAATCCAGCGGCAGTGGCGGGCAGCGGTTGGTTACGCCTTTGCCCAAATCAATCGGCCAGGATGTGCCGGCGAAATTGATTTTCAAGCCTGCCAGCCAGGGGATGAATCCCGGCGTCGCATGGCCGCAATTCCACAGTCCGCGCTGATCCAGGTCCGGCCAGTCGGTAATAACGGCCAGGGGAATAATGGCCGCGGTTGGAGTCAAGCGGGCGGTCAGTAATTGGGTGAGTGTTTGCACCCCATAAAACAACCCTTGATCATTCCAGGCGGCCACGGCCAGACAGTTGCTGCCGGTTGGGCGGATGATATAGGCCTGATCCGCGTATTTTAATTGCGCGATCCGGTCAGCGCCTTCCACGGCCACGCCGTTTAAGCGGCCGTCGGCGGATAATCTTCCGATCCGGATGGTAAAAGCCGAACCGTTGGGAACGCATCCGCTCCGGGCCTGGTAGGCCGCCTGCAATGCCGCCACCGCCTGCGTAATCATGGCGGAAGCATCCGCGGCGACGATCAAGCCCACCGCGGAAGGCGGCATCCGGACGGCCTGGGGCACCGCCATTTCCTGCGGCAGCGGCACCAGGCAATCCGGCCATGGCAACCGGGCAAGGTTGGTGTCCGCTTCCGCCGCAAAGCCGGCCGCGCCCAGGCACAGGAGCGCCGCCAGGCACGCCCAAAGTTTATGGGATGGCGGCGGAGGGCGGGACTTTCCGCGATTTTTAATTTTTTCCATATTTACCTCCAGATTGCATTTCCCTGGCTGGCGGCCATGGTGCAGGGATGGTTCAGGCATCGTACCGCCCCCACCGTTCGCGGGCGATTTTCACTTCCAGGTAATTTTCCCAAGGGGTATCGGCGAAGACTTCCGAACTGGTAACATACACCAGGCCCCCGCCGGCCTTGGCCGACTCCAGGCAATACCGCGCGCTCTCGCGGATGGCCGGCAAAGGTCCGCGATGGACCAGGTCGCACTGCACGTTGCCGAACAGCGCCACCCGCCGTCCATACTGGCGCTTGACCTGGGCAATATCCATGCCGGCCATGGGGTCGATCGGATTCAGCCCGTGGATGCCGCTGGCAACGATCGGCTCCAAGATGGGCGTCAGGTTGCCGTCGCTATGGAAAACCACCCAGGCGCCGGCGCTTTTCAGGCAGGCGACATGTTCGTTTAAACAGGGTTGAACGAATTCAGCGAAATGCGCGGGCGAAAGAAACGGCCCCGGGTTGAAGGCGATGTCGTTGGCCAGAATCAGCAGCTCGCTCCCGGCGTCGAGGCAGCGCCGGCCCCAGGCATTCGCGCGGTCCAGCAGGCCGCGGGCTTCCGCGTGCACGCCGGCCGGATCGTCGCAGAGCCGGTAACAAAACGATTCCAGGACATGGCCTTCCGGGATGGTGAGCAGGCCGCCGCCGATCCAGGAGCCGATCATGAACCGGCCATCCACGCGGCGCCGCAAGCGCGCGACCAGGTCGAGATGCGCGGCGCCGTCGAACGGCGCGAACACCATGATCAGGGAATAATCCAGCGTTTCGGCGACCTGGATCAAATCATCCGCCGCCTGCCCGATCAATTGTTCAAGTTTGGCCCGCGAGTCCGCCCGCGCAAAATCATCGTTCGTGATCACCGGCCGGCCGGTGATGTGATGGGCATTGGACAGGCAGCCGCCATACCAGGGGACGATGTCGTCCGGCTGTTCCAGGCGCAAGGCTTTGACCAGCCGCTGATAACGGGGATGGCTCATGGGATTAATGCGCGGCGCTAAATGATCCCGTCCTGGCCGATCCGATGGTCGTCAAAGATATTGTCATGCGGCAGGGATGGCAGGGAAACTTCCAGCACCAGCGCCGGGCCGCCGACGGCGCGGAAGGTGTGGTTGACTTTCGGCTTCATTTTGAAGGTCGCGCCGGCGGGCATTTTGAAGCGGCGTCGCCCGGCCTCCATTTCCACCGTGCCGCGCACAATGTAAAACGTCTCATCCTTCATCCGATGAAAGTGGCGCGGGCAGCGCTGGCCGGCAAACATGAACAGGAACTTGCCGCAATAGCGGTTGGCCAGGTCGTTAACGATCCAGTATTCGATTTCGCCGATCCGGTTAAAATCGTTCAAGCCGAAATGCAGGGGCAGCGGCCGGCACTTGGGCATCGCCAGCCCCCAGCTTTTAATCACGGCCTGCGCGCGCGCCAAGGCCTCCCGGCGTTCCCGGCCTTGCAAGGCCATGGCGTCGATCCAAGCGGCTTGCTTTGCTTGCGGCATAACTTTTCCTTTCAGTGACTGATTTTTTGCGGATGGGAATTCAAGACGGAGGCGTCAGGTTGCGGATGGCGGAACCTTCTCAAAAATCCTGGAAAACGCGCGCGCGGCCAATCCGGCGCGCTCATCCACCGACATGGGCGCCTGGTCATAGATTGACAAACTCCGTTTCCAGTATGCCTGGCGGATGGCTTCGCGGTCCGGGTTAGGCGCCGCCAGCCGCACAAACATCCGGGCAAACCAAAGCAAATCCGTCCGGTATTCCTCGGGTGACGGAAACAGCGGCAAATCGCAGCGCCGCATATCCGCCTGTTCCAAATGATCCGCGATTTGCAAGTAAGCCCGATGGGCTTCCTCCGGCGCCCATTTGCGCCGCGGATAATGTCCCCAGCCGGGCGCCACTTCAAAGGCCTCGAACAGTTCCCCCAGTATTTCATGTTCCGGCCCGAAGACCCGCCGGCAGAATTCGCGGGACACGGCGTCCGGGTCCCGATCCGGATTCAAGGCGGCCTGGGCGGCGGCATACATGCTCAAATGGCTTAATTTCGGACTCATGGTATAGCTCATGGCGCCGTAATATGGCGCCACGCCGCGCTCCTCGCGGCGCCGGCTGAAAATCCGCGGCACCCGCCAATGCGGATAGGTAACCAATTCGCCTTCGGTGACGGCATAATCCCAACTGCTGATGCGGCGGATTTTGGCGATTTCGCGGACATATTCGCGGGCATCGCCGCCGGCGAGGGCGTCGGCATCCGGGCTGAATCCCAGGTTGATGCCCACGACGGCATTGGCGGGAAATTCCGGGAGCCGGGCGATGAAATCACCCATCGCCCGCCGGGCGCGGCCGGGCGTGCCGTTCCAAATCTGGCAGGCCACGCCGTCAACCGAATACTGCATGCCCTGGGTCAGCATCTGCCACGATCCATCCCAGTCCGGCACAAAGCGCATATCCTCGCCCCAGCCGGCAAACGGCGTGCCCCAAGTGCCAACCTCAATCACGGCCGCCGGATTGGCGCGCAAAGTCATTTCCGTCAGGCGCAGCGCCAGTTCGATGAAGGTCCGATGATCGCACCCGTGCCGCCGGCATCCGCCGGGATCGCCCGGGAAAATCCCAACGAAGTCCGCGCCGCGCAGCACTTCCGCCCAATGGCGCCAGAGCCGCTCGATCAGCGCGCGGTCTGCCGGGAGATTGGGACAGGCCGAATACCATGCATGGCCGATGCAATTGGGCGTGAGCCCGTATTTCACCAGGAGCCCCGCCTGGTGGGCCAGCTCGATCGCCGGGGGCATGATCCTGACGAATTCCCGGTAAACGGCGTCCTGGTCCAAAGCGGATTTATAGATCGTCGGCTCCAACCAGAACTCAAAACAGGTGAAGCCAAACGCCTTGATCATCGCAAACAGCCGCCGGAACTCGTCCAGCTCCCACCGCTGGCCGGCCTGGGGATGGATCAGGTTGACGTTCCAGGCGTTCAGCAGGTGCGAGGCGAAATTAATGTAATAAGCGCGATGATGGAAAGCCGGTTGAGCGGGTGCAATGCCGGCAGCTTTAGTGTCTGGCTCAGCTTTCATTAAGAAATACTCTATCATCCGTCGCCAACCGGCGCAATCAACAATGGTATCATTTGTTTGTATGTCAGTATCATGCTGCCCGGCAATCATTTAGTTGAAACACATGCGGGCAGCGCTGCAGGATGCGGCAGCCGGCGGCGGTTACCACCACCACATCTTCCACGCGCACGCCGCCAATTTTCCGGTAATAAAGGCCCGGCTCCACCGTCAACACCTGCCCCGCCCGCAGCCGGTTGTCCTGCAAGCCGATCCGCGGCCCCTCATGCACTTCCAGGCCCAGGCCGTGCCCGACGCTGTGAATGAATCCTTCCATTTTACCGGCGGCCATGTCCGTGGCGAACCCGGCCTGGGTGAAATAATTCAACACCAGCTCATAAATCCGCCGCGCCACCGCGCCTGCCCGGATCTGCGCCAGCGCCAGTGCTTGCGCGCGGCGGACCGCCTGGTACATCCGGCGCAGTTCCGGCGGCGGCGCGCCCTTGACCACCGTCCGCGAGAGGTCGCCCCAATAGCCGTGTTCCAGGTGCCGGGGGAAAATATCCAGCACAATCCCCTGCCCCGCCCGCAAGGGCCCCTGCCCGGT
The DNA here is from genome assembly GCA_964650945.1 of uncultured Verrucomicrobiota bacterium. GTDB lineage: Bacteria > Verrucomicrobiota > Kiritimatiellia > JAAZAB01 > JAAZAB01 > JAXGPF01. The sequence goes on from CAZYXU010000020.1 coordinate 22,757, forward strand.
TTCATGCGGGTCGGCGGCGGCGCGGCCGCACGCCACAATGGTGCCGTACCCCATGCAATCATGCCGCAACATCACCTCGTGAATCGCCCGTTTCACCCGCTCGGCGGTCAGCACGCCTTGCCGGTCGCGCAATTCGCCCCGCCGGTCCACGGTGGCCCCGCGGATCATGCCGATGGCCGCCCGCATGGCGGCGACCGCCACGCGCTGGCATTCCCGGATGCGGTCCAGTTCCGCCGCGCTCTTGATTTCCCGTTCCGGGAACACCGCCTGCGCGAGCACCTGCATCCGCACGCCGGCCCCGGCCAGCCGCTGCAGCATGCCGGCGGGGAAATCGTCCGGCACCTGGACGCTGCGGATTTTCAGCCGGCGCAGCAAGCCCAGGCACCATTCGGTCAGCGACCGCGGCGTCCGGCGGCTGACCGGCAGCTCCGCCGGCGCCCACACTTGCAGGCGCTTGCCGAACAAGCGCCGGGCGCGCGCCACCTCCATCCCGCCGACCACCAAATGTTTGCGGCGTCCATCGCGCAGGAAGACCACCGGGTCGCTCCCGGAAAAAGGCGCCGCATACAGCAAATCGGCATTTTGCAGGGGAATTCCGGCCATTAAGACGGGGCTTGTTAATTTATTCATGATTTGCTAGGATTTCCTCTTGATTTAAGGCATGCTTTATATCGCCATATTTATACCCGGCCCATTGCAGCAGGTCAAATTCCAACGCATCGCGCGATTTTTATTTACAGGCAAACACCTACATATTGTGGCAAAAACACCAGGAAACCACAAGATTTAGTAGCCGGGGAAATATTTCCGGTTTTTTTCAGGTTTTCGCTTGCCATGCCGCCGGGTGATGATTATGCTCCGCCCATGTTGGGCAAGGGTGAAGGTGAGCGAGGCTGTTAATAACCTGTTAACGATGTTAAATAAACCCGCCGGCGCGGGCGATAAATTGCTGCCAGGACAAGCTTTAAGTTTTGCCGGATTTTCGGGAATTTTATGGGGGGTAACCGGGTAATGGAACTTGCCGAAACGATTTGGAACAAAGCATGCACCGAACTGAAAAAGAAACTGCATGAGGATATATATTCCCGCTGGATTGCCGTGATCTCCGCCGGCCGCATTGAAGCCGGAACCATGGTGTTGTATGTCAGCAACGACATATATCAATCATGGCTGGAGGAAAACTATCTCCCGGTGATCGAGGAAACGGTTTCCGCGGTCAGCGGGGAAACCTTCAGAATAGTTTTCGAAGTCAACCATGACGGCTTGCCGCCGCCGGGGCCGGCGCCGGATCCGGTCCCGGAAAAAGCCCTTTCCCCCTGTTCCCGCCGGCGTTTGGCCGGCGCCGGCGCCGGGGAACTCGGCAGCAAGCTGAATCCGAAAAACACCTTCAAGACTTTTGTAATCGGGCCATCCAACAACTTCGCGCACGCCTCGTCGCTGGCGGTGGCCCAGGCGCCCGGCAAGGCTTACAATCCGCTGTTCATTTACGGCGGCGTGGGGCTGGGGAAAACCCACCTGATGCAGGCCATCGGCCATGAAGTCTTATCCAATTCCCGTGGGCGCATTCATTACCTTTCCTGTGAAACCCTGATGAATGAATATATTGAAGCTTTGCAGCACCGCCGGATCAAGCAATTTCGCGACAAGTATCGCGGGACCGACCTGCTGATGATCGACGATATTCATTTCCTGTCGAAGACCGGCGTGTTGCAGGAGGAATTTTTCCACACCTTCAATGTGCTTTACGACGCCCACAAGCAAATTGTCATGACCAGCGACCGCCCGATCGGCGAAATCTCCGGGCTGGAGCAGCGGCTGGTTTCACGTTTCGAATGGGGACTGGTTACCGAATTGATGCCGCCGGACTTCGAAACGCGCATGGCCATTCTGCGTTCCAAGCAGAAGACCATGAATTTCACCTTGAACGAGGATGTGCTGGTTTTCATCGCCTCCAACATCAAGTCCAACATCCGGCGACTGGAAGGCGCTTTGAACACCATCACCTCCTATGCGTCCCTGTACAAGCAGCCCATCACCGTGGAAGTGACGGAGGAGGTGTTGCGGCGCAACATCGACCCGGAGCGCAAGAACCCGGTCACCATCAACATGATCCAGAAACAGGTGGCGGAATTTTTCGACATCCGCATGGCGGACATGACCAGCAAGCAGCGGTCGCAGAACATTGCGCTGCCGCGGCAGATTGCCATGTATCTCTGCCGCCGGATGACAAAATTATCGTTCCCGGAAATCGGCGCGGCCTTCAGCAAGACCCACGCCACCGTCCTGCACGCGCATCGCTGCATTGAAAGGCGGTCGGTCAGCGACAAGCAAATCCAGCAGGTGGTGGAAAAGATATCCAGGCACCTGGAGGAATCCAAGCCCGTGGCGGAGAAGGCGTGACCGCAAACCTTTTTCATATCCCTGTTTAAAACATTAACAGAAGCTGTAGATAAAAAGCATGATAACTTGATAAAAAAGCGATTCGGGGCTGAGCCCGGCGGTTTGTTTAATTCCATTAACAACGCCGGCATCCCCGCCGCAGAATATTAATCATTCATGCCGCGTGTTTTATATTTGTCTTTAACATTGTTAACAGCTATAATAATAATAATTTTTATATATATAAGTAATAACAGTCTGGTTCAATAAACATAAAACATAATGGAGCGTCAATGAAATTTACCGTAAGCAAGGACAGTTTCCTGAAGGGGCTGCAAATGGTCCAGTCCATCATCAGCTCCCATAATACCGTTGCGGTTTTGTATAACATTCTGATTGCCGCGGAAAACGGCAAAATCAAAATGGCCGCAACGGATTTGTCCGTCAGCCTGCAATACACGCTGGAAGGCGTGGATGTTGCGGAGCCGGGCGCGACGACGCTGCATGCCCGCCGGCTGCTGGGGTTGGTACGGGAATTGCCCGGCGAAAAAATAGAAGTTTCCGTGGATGACAAGAACACGGCCTTGATTCAGGCCGGCTCTTCCAACTACAAGATTTACGGGATAGCGGCGGAAGAATATCCGCCGATTCAGGTCAGCGAGACGGAAAATGTGTTTTCCCTGGATCAGGGGACGTTCCGCGAGATGCTGAAGAAAACCGTCTATGCCGTTTCAACCGATGAAAGCCGGCAGATATTGAACGGCATTCTGCTGAGCGTCAGCGAGCAGAAATTGATCGTGGTGGCGACGGATGGGCGGCGGCTGGCGTTAATCGAGCAGGAAATTGAAATTCCCGTGGCGGCCCAGGTCAATGTGGTGATCCCCACCAAGACCGTCAATGAATTGGTCAAGGTGCTGGGCGACGAGGGAGTCTTGAAGATCAAGGTGGTTGCCGGCATGGTTTCCTTTGAAGTTGACAATGTTGTCATTATTTCCAAGCTGATTGACGGCAACTATCCCAATTACCGCCAGGTCATTCCGGATCATTGCGATGAAAAAATTTCATTGGAACGCGAGATCTTCCTGGCCACCTTGCGCCGGGTATCGCAGTTGTCCAAGGAAAAAGGCGTGCCGGTGCGGCTGACCTTCGATAAAAACCAGTTGCGGGTGTTTGCCAGCGTGCCGGATGTCGGCGAAGCGGATGAATCCATGCCGATCAAATACAAAGGGAAAACGATCACCATGGCCTTCAACCCGGACTTTCTGATGGATCCGCTGCGGAACCTTACCAGCGATGAAGTGAACGTCGAGATGGTGGATGACCTGAGTCCCGCCGTGATCAAATGCGACATCCCTTTTCTTTATGTGATCATGCCCTTGCGCCTGAGCTGACATAAATCAAGCGGTGCCGCGGCCTTGATGGGATCATTCCGTGTGTTTTCGGTTTTGTCAGATGTTATTGCTCGCCGCCGGCCTGGCGCTGGCGGCGGATGCCAGGGAAATCCGCATTGAGATCCTGCATACGGCCGATGTGCATGGCAATGTCTTTAGTTCCGGCTTGAGCGGCGATGAAAGGCAACGCGGCGGTTTGCTGCGCTGCGCCACGCTGATCGCGGCGGTCCGGGCCGGCAATCCCCACGCGGTTTTACTGGATATCGGGGATCTTTTTCAAGGCACGGCGGAAAGTTTGCGCACGCGCGGCATGTTGGTGGCCGATGTCGTCAAATCAATGCGTTATGACGGCCTGGTGATCGGCAACCATGAATTTGACTGGGGCGCGGCGGCGCTCTGGAGCTTTTATCAGCGCGCCGGCGTGCCGGTGCTGGCGGCGGATATTTTTACCTCCGAGGCGGCGCCCGCCGCCAAGGCGGGGCTCTGGCCGGAGGCCGGCAACCGCTCGTTGCGGCCGGATGCCATTCAACCTTTTTTTATCCGCAACATCCAGGGCGTACGGGTGGCGGTCATCGGTTTGAGCAATCCGCATATGCCCCGCTGGTTCAAGCCGGACACTCTCGGCAATCTGGTTTTTCTCGATTCGGTGACGGCGCTCCGCGGCATCATGCCGAAGGTGCGGGAGGCCAAGCCCGACATCCTGGTGCTGGCCGCGCACCAGGGATACCGCGATTGGGGGGATAACCCGGCCAATGCCATCAACAGGATTGCCGCGAATTTCCCGGAATTGACGGCGATTATCGGCGCGCACAGCCATGCCGCCATGCCGGCGGAGGAAATCAACGGGATTCTTTACACCCAGACCGAGCCATATGCCCGCAGCCTGGGCAAGCTGACGGTAACTTTCGACCTGGCGCGCCGGCAAATCACGGGCCGGCGCGCGGAATTGCTGCCGGCGGATGCCGCGGTGCCACCCGACCCGCAATTGCTGGAAAAATTCGGCCAAGTCCGGACGGAAAGCGCGGCGGATTTGGATCAAATCATCGGGACGGCGGCCTGCGACCATACGGCCGACCCGGTCACCCCGGGGCAATCGCGGGTGCAGTCTTTAATTGCCGCCGCCGTGGCGGAGCGCACCGGCGCGGATGTGGTGCTGCATGGCACATTGACGGCCTCCGCCATTTATGCTGGCGCGGTGCGTGTCCGGGATGTCTGGCGGATCGTGCCCTATGAAAACACCATCGGCGTGGCGCAGCTCACGCTGGAGGAGCTCGGGGTGATCCTGGCCGAAAACAGCCGCTATTTCAATTCCCCGCAGTTCCGCGGGGTGTACGGGGCGACCTACCGGCTGGATTTCGCCGAACAGCAACCGCGCATCAGCGCCGTCAAGATCAGCGGCGCGGCGGAAACCGGCGGGCGGCGTTATCCGGTGGCGTTCAACAGTTTTGACCTGGCATCGGCCGGCGACCGGTTTCCCCTGCTGCGTGAAATTACCGAGAGGCCCGGCAGCCGCCTGGCGGACACGGGGCTGGATACCAGGCAAATGGTCATGGATTATATTGCCCGGCACCCGGATTTTGATATTTTAAGCATTCCGCCGGAATCCGGCGCGATGGTGTCGCCGGGCCGCAAACCCGGCCGCAATCTGCCTGGTTCCGCGTCTGCTCAACAACCATAACAGGAAATTTATGCAAAAAGACTCCACGGCATTTGACGTCATGTTCGGACTGGATATGGAAACGGATGTCGGTTCCTTCACTTCGGATTATAACGGGATCAAAAAAGGCACGCCGCGGTTGCTGGCAATCATGCGGCGGCAGGGCGTGCGCGCCACTTTTTTCTGGACCGGCCATGCCGCCCAAAACAATCCGGCGATGGTCAGGCAGGTGCGGGCGGCGGGGCATGAAACCGGGTGCCACGGGCTCTATCACGAGACCCTGGGCGATCCGATTTTCCCCTTGCCCAACAACTGGCCCATCCTGCCGTCGGAAGTGGCCGGCCGCCTCCAACTGGCCACGCAAATGGTGCAGCAAGCGGCCGGGGAGCGGCCGGTAAGCTTCCGCTGTCCGCGCCTGTGGGGTAGCACGCGCGTGTTGCAGGTTCTGGAGAAGCTGGGCTACATTGCCGACGCCTCGCTGCCGCTGTATTTTTACCGCACCATGTTTGCGCCATACCATCCGTCCGCGAAGGATTGGACGCGCCCCGGGCGCATGCGCATCCTGGAACTGCCGAATTTCTGCGATCTGACGATGAAGAGCAAAGACCCGTTATACAACCGTGACCGCGACCAATGGCCGCTGTTCCGCACCAAATCCGCCGCCGCCTTGCTGGAAAAGGTTGATTCCTTCATCGCCTATGTGCGCCGGCGCCGGCAGCGGCCGGTGCTGAGTTTTTATTTCCATCCGTGGGAATTCCATCCCATGCCCCAGGGCGCCATTGATTATGGCGAGGCTTCCGTCCGGCCGCTGCCGTTTATCGTCAAGAATTGCGGGCCGCGCGCCCTGGCAGAATTCGATAAATTATGCGCCGGCCTGCATCAGCGCGGCGCGCGGTTTGCCACGGCCGGCGATCTCGCCCGGGAACACAAGGGGTAACATGCATATCCGGGAATTGCAGGGATTATTTAAAGACAGCCGCCGCCGCTGCCACCTGGCCGGCGACGAGCAGGCGGGCGTCATGGTCGGGTTGGATTTGGAGGGGCGCCTGTTTACCGTGCTGGACGGCGAAGTACTGAACCGCGTCAATCCCGCCGCCTTTGCCGGCCAATCATCGCTGGATGGATATCTCAATCCGGGCGGCGACGGGCTATGGCCGGCGCCGGAAGGCTCGCGGTATGGCTACCTGTATGCCGCCGGCAAATGGCGGGTGCCGCCGGGCTTGACCGGGGCGCGGTATCGCGTGCTGGAGGCTGGCCGCAACACCATGACCATGCGGGCGGAAATCGACCTGATCAATGCCCAGGGGCTGGGGTTGCCGATGGCCTTTGAGCGCCATCTCCGCGTCGAGCCGGCCGCCGGGCCGGGCCGGGCCGTGACGGTGGCCGTGAAGGAATGCCTGGAATACCTGGGGCGGCAGCCGCTCAGCCGGCAGGAATGCGTGATTGCCCCCTGGACCCTGGCCCAGTTTGATTCCGGCGCCGGGGCGGAGGTGGTGTTCCCTGCCCCGGCCGATATGCCCATCCATGATTTCTACGAGCCCAGCGACCGCCAGCGCCGGCACGATGGCCAACTCTGGCGCACGCGCACCGACGGCGGGCCGCGTTATCAGATCGGCCTGGAACCGGCGGCGCCCTGGATCGAATACCGCTACCCGGCCCGGTCTTTGATCGTCCGGCGCACCGCCGCGCCGCTGGCGGCGGGATTGGATTACATCGACATCGCCGACCGCCCCCCCGCGGCCGACCTGCTGCCGCTGGCCACGCGGTTCAGCGTTTACAGCGATCCGTCCGGCTTCATGGAAATCGAGGCGGCCGGCGGCGCGCCGGCGGTTTTGACACCCGGGCTCCGTCTCGAGCTGGCTGTGACCACGACCTGTCGCCGCGGCGCCGAATGAACGTATGAAATCCGGATTCCTCGATAAATTAATCGAACGGCTGGACAAGCTTGATCCGCGCAGCGTGCAAGCCCATTTCCTCCGGCTGGTGCAGGAGAAGGGCCTGCTGGAGGCGGTGTTCAACGCCCTGCAAGAAGGCGTGATTGTGCTGGATGCGCGGGGCAACATCAATTACGCCAATCAAGCCGCCGCCCAGATGCTGGGGTTTGCCGTGGAGGCCGCCCTGCGCCAGCCGGTATCGCGCTTCCTGCGCGAAATCGAGTGGGATAAAATCATCGGACTGGACACCCAGGAATGGTCCAAGCTGATCAGCCGCGAAATAGAAATCAAGTATCCGCAGCACAAATTCCTGAATTTTTACGTCATGCCGCTGCCGGCGGCCGCGGACCCGGAACGCGGCGCGGTGGTGATCTTTCGCGATGTCACCCGCGACCGCGAGCAGGAAAGCCGCGCGCTCAACACCGAGCGCCTGAACGCCCTGACCCTGCTGGCCGCCGGGGTCGCGCACGAGATCGGGAATCCTTTGAATTCGCTGCACATCCACCTGCAGTTGCTGGAGCGCGGCTTGCGCAAGGCGCATTTGCCGCAGGGCGGGAAATTGCGGGACTCGGTGCGGGTGGCCCGCGCCGAGGTCGAGCGCCTGAACCTCACCATCACCCAGTTCCTGCGCGCCATCCGGCCGACGGTACCGCAGCGCGAGCAATGTGCGCTGGAGGAGATTCTGCGGGAAATCCTGGCGTTTTTGAAAAACGAAATCGCCGACCGGGACGTGCTGGCGGAGTTGCGGGTGACGGAGCCCATCCCCCGCATTTCCGTTGACCGCAACCAGATCAAGCAGGCTTTTTTCAACATCATCCGGAACAGCCTGCAGGCCATGTCCCAGGGCGGCTTGCTGACCATCACCATGTTCACCAACGACCGCTTTGTCGGCGTTTCCTGCAAGGACACCGGGGCGGGCATTGCCGCGGATAAAATCAGTTCCCTGTTCGAACCATACCAGACCACCAAGGCCGGCGGCAGCGGGCTGGGGCTGATGATCGTGCAGCGGATTTTGCAGGACCATGGCGGCGAGATGGAAATCCACAGCCAGCCGGGACAGGGCACGACTTTCACCGTGCTGCTGCCGCTGGACGCCCGCCGCATCCGGCTGTTGAAGGCGCCGCGGCGCGCGCCGGCGAACCGGCAGCCAAAGGAGGGCAACGGCCATGAGCAGCCAGCGTAAACCGGTGATTCTGGTGGTGGAGGATGAAAAAAACACGCGCGAAGGATTGCGGCATGCGCTGGATGACGATTACCAGGTGCTGCTGGCCGACAGCGGCGAAACCGCGCTGCGCATCCTGGATGAGCACGGCGCCGTCGAGGTGCTGATCAGCGATATGCGCATGTCCGGCATGGACGGCCTGACGCTGATCCGCCGCGCCCTGGCGCGCGATCCGAGCCCGGTCTGCATTCTACTGACCGCCTACGGCACGATTGAATCGGCCGTGGAGGCGATGAGAAGCGGCGCGTACGATTTCCTGACCAAGCCGGTCAATCTCGACCAATTGGAACTGGTGCTCCAGCGCGCCTTGCGGTCCCGGCAATTGGAGGACGAAAACCGGCAGTTGCGCCGGCAGCTTGACAAAAAATTCGGACTGGAAAACATCATCGGGCAGACGCCCTGCATGGAGGAGTTGTTCGATTTGATCCAGCAGGTGGCGCCGTCGCGCGCGACCGCGCTGATCCAGGGCGAAAGCGGCACGGGCAAGGAACTCGTGGCGCATGCCATCCACGGGCTCAGCCCCCGCGCCCGCGGGCCGTTTATTGCCGTGCATTGCGCCGCGCTGCCGCGCGAACTGCTGGAAAGCGAATTGTTCGGCCACGAGAAAGGGGCGTTCACTGGCGCGACCGACCGCCGGCGCGGACGGTTCGAACTGGCCGAAGGCGGCACCTTGTTTCTGGATGAAATTTCCGAGATTGACCCCGTGATCCAGGTCAAGCTGCTGCGCGTGCTCGAGGAGCGCAAGTTCGAGCGGGTCGGCAGCCAGGAGACCCTGACGGCGGACATCCGGCTGGTGGCCGCCACCAACCGCAACCTGGCGCAGATGGTGGATGAAAACCGCTTCCGCCCGGACCTGTACTTCCGGTTGAATGTGGTGACCATCACCCTGCCCCCCCTGCGCGACCGGGTCAACGACATCCCCCTGCTCCTGCGCCATTTCCTGCGGGAATTCTCCCGCGAAAACCAGAAAAATCTCGAGGAGATCACGCCCGACGCCATGCAGGCGCTGATGGGTTATGCGTGGCCCGGCAATGTGCGCGAATTGCGCAATGCCGTCGAACGCATGGTGGTCCTGGCGCGCGGCAATAAACTGACCGTGCGCGACCTGCCGCCCGCCATCCGCGGCGAAGCCGCGCCATCCGCGGCGGGCATGGCGGCCGCCCGGCCGACTTCCATTCAGGAAGCCAACCGCCAGATGATCATGGCCGCCCTGGAAGCCCATGCCGGCAACCGCGCCCAAGCCGCCATCCAACTGGGCATCAGCCGCCGTACTTTACACCGCAAACTGCGCGAATTCGGCATCCCCGGCCGCCACGCCGCCAAACCGCGCGCGCCGGTTGCCCAACCAGAAAAACAAGATGAATGATCAGACAGTCGCCCGGGAAATCCACATCCACGGCGAGCGTTGGGCGCAATTGTACGACGGGTATTTCTCGGACACCCGGGTCGCCCGCGAATATGTCGCCGCCATCATCCGGACAGCGCTTGCCCAGCCGCCCGCCGCGATTGTTGACCTGGGCGGCGGCACGGGATTTATTCTGGAACAGCTTGTGGCAGAAGGCATTCCGGAAGATGTCCGGCTGGTGAACATGGATGAATCGGCCTCCCAACTGGCCATGTGCCGGCATCCGCGCATTAAAACTCTGACAGGCGCCATCCAGTCCTTCCGGCGAGAGGAAATCGTCAAGGTTGGCGAACGCCTGATGATTATTTGCCGGTCGGTGCTGCATTACGGCGGCATTGCCAGGCAGAAGCCCTGGCTGGCATTGGTGCGCGCGCAAATGCAGCCCGGCGAGTGGTTTGTGCATCAGTCCGGCTGCGCGAACGATCTGGACGGGGCGCTGGCGCTGGACATCCTTTTTGAAATGGCCGGCGTGGACAAGTGGGTCCCGCACAAAGCGGCCTTGACCCGGCTGTTGCAGCAGGCGAAATTTAACATCGCGGAAGATTTTGCCATGCTGCCGCTGAAAATGCCGGCGGAGTTGTTGAAAATGCGTTACCAACTTACGCCGCAAACCTTGGCGGACATCGAGGCTGAACTCCGCCGGATTTGCGCCCGCCGGCCCGACCTGCTCGCCTTCACTCCCGCCGGATTCATTTTCAACTTCCCCTACCGGGTGTTTGTCTGCCAAGCCGGGCCATAGATTGTGTATTCAGCCTCCTCCGTAAATTTACAGGTTGTTAATTGATCAGTAGCCCGGTCTTCCCGCCGGACGAATTGTGCGGGTCATTCCAGCCACTTTTCATCCACCAGGAAGCGCAGTTCGCTTTCAAGATTCATGTATTGATACACATTTCCCATAACGCCATAAGATTGAATCACCGTCATACACCCCAAAAACCAATTATTATTAATCAAGGCCGCATTATTCGGCACCCCCCGAATATTGACGCCGAAAACATTCGTGGGAGAGATCGTATTGTGGTGAATATAAATATAGTCACCCGCAATACTCGTTCCATCTTCCCGATCGGCGCCGCCGTGCATATCGAAGACATGGCCATTGGCATTTTCAAGCACCAGATTGTACCGCGCTTCATAACCATTTCCAGTCGTGCCGGTCCCCGCCACCGCATGCCGGCAGTAATCGAAGATATTCGCTTCGATCAGGCTGGTGGCATTTCCATAACCGTGACTCACGCCATACCCCGACCCGCTGCGCTGGCAGTGATGAATATAATTGTGATGGATATAAGCATTTGTGCCGCCTGGCAACAGGTAAACCCCGGCATGTCCCCATCCGGAGATTTCACAGTTATCCACTTCCAAATCGCCATATGGGCTTGCCAGTCCATCGGAATAGTCGATTATCTCCTGCCCCAGATGCGGCCCCCGCAAACGTAATCCCGTCAAACGGACATAGGGGCCGGCAGACAGCAAAAGGCGCTTGTTGAGCATGCCGCTCAATGTATCGCTCTTGATCAAGGCGCCGACCGATCCATCATAGCCGCGATCGCTGGCCAGGATGACGCCGGTGTGCAACGTAATATTTTCGTACCCGGACAAATCTATCTCCAAATCCCCATCCACAAATATGCGCGAATTATCCGGCGCATTGGCCAAGGTGGAAACAAACGCCGCGGGATCATTGGTTGTGATATGGATGGTGCTCCAATTGGCATCTTTGATGTCATTATATCCTTCACCACCGCCCAGCGGGTCGTCGGTAGGCTGTTCATCGCAGCCAAAACCGTGTTCAGCGCCATGATCGATGAAACGCGCATTAACCTGCCCGTCCGTCAACTCCCTCTTGAATATATTGACTTGGTCTATCACTCCTTGAAAATAATAAGTCGATGAATAGGAAGCGGCGGATCCAATCGAGATCGGGAAATTGTTCGTTCGGATATTTTCATCAACTCCGGACATCTGACCATCCAAAACGCCATTCACGTAAACCTTGGCGTTACCGTCTTTGTATGTTCCTGCCAGATGATACCACTGTGTGTTTTTCAGAACCGTATTGCCGCGAAGCACAATATTCCAACCAGTGGGGTTCTGCCGCCCAATCAAGAAAGTGATTTTGCCGCTGATGGTGGATAGAAAATATGTGTATGACCCCTTGCAGGCAATGACGTGGTAACCAGGGCGTGTGTCGGGTATCACCCAGGCTTCCACCGTGATTTCCTCGGTAATATCCAAACTGGCAGCATACGGCACCAGAACATAATCATTGCTGCCGTCAAGTTGAAGGCTCTGGCCCACCCGGCCGTCCACCCAGGAGAAATTTGGATCCATGTTATAAAGCACGCCATGGTTGCCATTCCCTGAATGATCGGGCACAGCCCCGCCCGCAACGCTGTCAAATTCCCAATTGGCCTGCCAATCCGGCTGGAGACAACGCCGCATAATTTCCGCACAACTGAAAGCGCTGCCGTTGATTTTCAACTCATCCACACTTCCGCTGAAATAATAATCATCCAAGCCGTAAGCGTTTCCAGAGCCGATACTAAGCGCCTGGGCGTTAGTACCGATCGCAGCCTCAGCGCCAACCGCCGCGCCGTCCAAGATGCCGTCCAAATACAAACTGCCCATCCCCTGCCGGTAGGTTGCCGCAACGTAATACCACCGGGATGAATTCAGCGCGGTTTCTCCGACAACCTCCACATCCCATCCGGTCCCATCCTCACGGCCGGTGCGGAAGACCGCGTGTCCATTCTGCATCGCAAGGCAATAGCCATAATCGCCCTTGCTGGCGATAATTCCCAAGCCGGAGAGCGCGGCGGGACAAATCCATCCCTCCACGGTAAGCTTATCGGCAATATTCAAACTCCCATGCGCGGGAACACTTACGTAATCGTCAACCCCGTCAAAACTCAACGCGCGGCCCATGCGGCCGGCGGTCCAGCAGGAAGGCGAATCCATGTTATTTAATGCGCCGTCATTTGCATTCCCCGTGTATTCATGCGCGGCAACGCCGTTGGTTTCATCAAAATGCCACCCGCCCATCGCAAGTCTATCCATGATCTCCGTTGCATTCAATGCCCGATCATAAATCATCAATTCATCTATAAGGCCGTTAAAATAATAGGTTGGCGAATAAGAGGAAGCAGATCCAACCGAGAGCGGCATGTTGTTTGTCCGGATATTTTCATCCAATCCGAACCCAACGCCGTCGAGGGCTCCATTAACATAGATTTTTGCCATGCCGTCTTCATAAGTCCCCACAACGTGATACCATAATGAACTCTGCATGATCGTTCCGCCGCGCAGCACTATGTTCCAACCAATGCTTTCGCGGCCTATCAATAAAGCGGCCCGACCGCCTAAATTTGCAAAAAAATATGAATAAGAACCTTTGCAAGCAATTATATGATATCCGGATCGCGTATCGGGTTTTATCCAGGCCTCCACTGAAACGGCATTGGTGACATTTAAACTGGGATGGCATGGCATATTGACGTAGCCCGCGATACCATCAAGTGTTGCCGCCGCATTAATCTTGCCCGCTGCTTCCCACCCGGCGCCAGGCATCAGCACTCCATGATTGCCGTTTCCAGAAGAGTCCAGCGCGTTGGTGCCTTCGCCTTCATCGAAATTCCAGCAGCCAACAATCCCGGCCGGAACTGACACGGCCGGGATCAATAATTGAGCCACCAAGATCACCAGCGCAATTCCTGCCGGATACCTCATATGGTTTGTCATAAGCACCGCCCGTTAATATGATAATTTATGGAAGAAAATCGTTGCCCCCGGCCGCCCCCGGAAAAACATCATCCTGCCAGGACATTCAGCAGATCAAACGATATCTTGAGTGGGAAGATAATACTCCGCAAACATTCAGTCAAATCTTATTTCCGAAAATATTAACAGCGCGCGATTCTCCCGCCCCAGAGCAATGCCTGTTTCACTACAGTACCGGAAACATTCTTGAAGCAGGTGCCATTGTCAGCGCAATTCGGCTTAAGCCCTCGTGCCGACTGCCAGGTCAATGGTGGGTTCTGACATCCCCAAAATATGCTTTGTGCCATGGCCGCGCCGGCTTCATATGGGATACACCATAGAAAGAATCACGGTTCTCAGACTTGTTCAACCAAAACGCTTAACGCGCCATCTTGCACTCCTTGCGCCACGGCACCGGCGAAAATAACGCGCCCTGGAAGCATAGAGGGACGGAATGCCATTATCAAACCGCCGCTTTCATCCATTTTCAGAACAAGACAATGCCGATGGTCCGGCGCGGATGACTACTTCCAAAATGGCGACATCCGCGGGGTTGACCCCGGGAATACGGGCCGCCTGACCCAGATTCCGCGGCTGGGTTTTCTTCAATTTCTGGCGCGACTCAAACCGCAGCGATTTGATCCGGTCATAATCCACCCACGCCGGTATTTCATGATCTTCCATGGTCCTGGACCTGGCCAGGTTGATATTTTCACGCTCAATGTACCCGGCATATTTAATTATCATTTCTATTTGAATAGCAATATGTTGTGAAATATTATCGTTAATGCTTGGTAAGTCGTAATAATTTTTACCAGGATGGCACAATATTTGTGCAAGCGTGTTTTTGCCGGCATAGGTTTTGTTTAAACGCAGAACTTCATTTTCAATCAGCGTTTTTTCATCCTTGATGGCCGCTATCTCAGCGGGATCAATGATCCCGACTTTTTCCGCCAGTTCAACCAACCGGTACCTGGCATTATCCTGCCGAAAAGAAAGCCGGTGTTCCGCGCGCGATGTGAACATGCGGTAAGGCTCATCCACGCCCTTGGTGACAAGATCGTCCACCAGAATTCCGATGTATCCATCGAAACGATTAACAACCACCGGCGGCAACTTTAGAATCGCATTAGCCGCATTAATCCCAGCAATTATGCCCTGTGCGGCGGCTTCTTCATATCCGGTGGTCCCATTAATTTGACCAGTCATGAACAGGTTTTTAACAACCTTGGATTCCAGCGTGTTTGATAGTTGACGCGGATCCGCAAAATCATATTCGATCGCATATCCAGGCTGGGTGATAACGGCGTTCTCCAACCCGGGGATAGAATGCACCATTTCGGCCTGGACATCCTCGGGCAAACTATTTGAAATTCCGTTTGGATAGACTTCAGGACTGTCGCGTCCTTCAGGCTCGATGAAAACGTGGTGTGAATTGCGGTCCGGGAATTTGACGATTTTATCTTCAATGGAGGGACAATAGCGCACTCCAGTACCTGATATCATGCCGCCATAAAGCGAGCTGTTGGATAAATTGTCACGAATGATGGCATGAGTTTGATCATTAGTGTGCGTCAAATAGCAAGGGATTTGGTCTGTTCCCGGTGGCCAGGGACGCATGCATGGATCAAAATGTTCCACGTGGAACATTTTTTTCGCCAAATCGTGATTGAGTTCTGAAGAGCAAAAATGTTCCACGTGGAACATTTTTTCCTGTTTGGCTGTTTGAGAGAAGAATTTTGGCGGTTCAATCCCGGGCTGAACAACCGTTTTTGAATAATTAATCGTGGTTTTGTCAAGTCTTGGAGGCGTACCTGTTTTAAATCGGTCAAATTGAATCCCAAGGTTTGTTAAAGATTTGGTCAAAGATTGTGTTGCTGGTTCGCCATGCCGTCCGCCTGGTTCGCTGTATTTACCAATAAATATCATCCCGTTCAGGAAAGTGCCTGGAGATAAAATCACAATCTCGGCAGGGATGCGAGCGCCGTTAACGAGTACCCCGGTCAATTTGCCGTTTTCAGTCGTTATGCCGGTAACCATTCCTTGGTATAACTGTAAGTTTTTAGTATTGCTCAGGACGGAAAACATGCGCTTTGAAAACCAATTTTTATCGCATTGCACTCTGATGGATTGCACGGCGGGCCCTTTGCGCGTGTTCAGCATCCGGAATTGAATTCCTGTGTAATCGGTATTTCTCCCGATTTCTCCGCCAAGGGCCTCAATTTCACTTACCAGGTGAGATTTTGAAATTCCGCCAATGGCAGGATTGCAGGACATCTTGGCCACATCATGTATGTTTCCGGTGATCAATAGGGTTTTGACCCCCATGCGTGCAGATGCGAGCGCGGCTTCGCATCCCGCGTGACCGGCCCCAACGACTATGACATCACTTCGTGTTAATTTAGTGTTACACATTGACAGTAAAATATATATGTGGTATTAAGTTAGAAACAGCCCGTAAAGTATCACGTGTTTTTGAATTCAGGCGTTAGAGTTCAGAATAATTGCAAACAGCACAATATTAATATGTTACGTTGCTGTTAAATTCTGGCTGACGAACACGGAACACCGAACACTTTTGAAAGAGACTCAAAAGCAAGCAGTTTATGAAAAACGTATTACATTGTTTTGCAATTTTGACTGCTGACGACTGTCTTCTGACTACTGGAGAGGTAACGTCATTTTTACCATGCGCCGGCAAAACCTTATTGACGTATCCAAGGATTTAACGACAATCATACGCGGATGTCATGTAAAAAACAAGCGCTGGCGATCGGGATGGGGCTCATGCAAAATAATGGCGCAGTGAATGCCATTTGGCAGGTACTGCACGTCAAGCCGCGCTGCGAGAAGAAAATGCAGGAATACCTGGCGACGCTGCTGCTGGAACATTACCTGCCGCTGCGTTACGAGCGCAAAGTATATCAACGACGGAAGGTTGTGGCGGAGAAGCCGCTCTTCCCGGGGTATGTGTTTGCGCGGTTCGCGGCTAATCGCCGCGCGCTGGTTCTAAAAAGCCAGTTGGTGGTGCGGATTTTGCCGGTGTCAGACCAACAGCGGCTGGCCGGGGAAATGGCGCAGATACGCCTGGCGCTGGAAGTAAACCCCTGCCTTTCCGCTTGCGCGGCGCTGGCCCGGGGCGAACGCGCGCGTATACTTGAGGGACCGTTGCGCGGGATGGAAGGTATTGTCAGTGTTTGCCAGGGAGCCACCCGGATCATGCTGATGGTGGAGACCATCGGGCAGGGAGTGGCGGTGGAGGTTGACCCGGAAATCCTGGAAAGGGTATAGATTACGGGATGCGGGATGCGGGA
>CAZYXU010000021.1:0-39420 GCA_964650945.1 uncultured Verrucomicrobiota bacterium
CAACTCCGACGAACAACCATGCCGCCGCCGGCGCGCCGGCCGGACACGGGTTCAATCTGCCCCGGATGATTCCGCCCGCGTGGCAGCCCCATCGCCCCCCGCCCAGCGGACCATGTACAGCAGCATTGACCACTCGTCCCCGGACGGCTCATCCGCGCCGCCCTGGCGGTTGACGCCGAACATCTGGCCGGTATAGATGACGCGGCCCCGCCCGTATTCACCAGCCACCATAACCGGCTGATCCTGGGCGTCGCGCAACAGGACGATGGCGTTCGTGCCGGGCTGAATGGTCAGGTGGTCACGATATGAGCGGTTGATCGTGGCGCCCGGCTTCAAGGCGCCAAGCGCGGGATGCGCGGCGACAACCCGTAATTTGGAATGCCGCACGTTGCGATCCTGATAGCCCGCGCAGATGTCCGGGAACAGGGTTTGCTGGAAAGGCGACGAGGGGGATTGTCCGACGGCATTATGCGAAAAAATCACGCCGCCACCCTGGGCGACAAATGCCGTCAGACGTTCGCGCCAGTTTTCACGCGTATCGGCGTCGCCCAAGTCCTTCGAGCCGGCGAACATGATTACGTTCAACGGGGCAAGGGTTTCCCGGGTAAAGTAGCGGATGGATTCGGTTCTCAAGCCCGGAATCCCCAGCCAAGCCTCCTGAAGGCCGAGGGTGACGCCGATGTGATAAAGTCCGATATTCAGCGGCACGGGCGGCAGAAGCGCAAGCACGGTTTGGCGGCGCTGTTGTTCCGCGATCAAGCTATCCACGGATGCGAACCATGCGCCGCCCTCGGGCAGGTTTCGCGCCGCCTCCGCCTCGGCGCGCGCGGCGGAGATGTCGCCCTCCGCAATCAGGCGCTTCATGCGGAAATAACGATGCCGCGCTTCCGACAGGACCTGCGCCGTGGTGAACATGGGCTCCAATTCTCCGAACAGCGTCCGGCTGTCCAAGCGCACGTGCGGCGCAACGCTCCGCACTGCTTCGATAGCCTGTGCGGCGGCGGCCGCCTGGCGCTGGAAATAACGCTCCGGATCGCGAATCGGGTACCGTCCGGGGTCGCGGGCCATGGCGAGCGACAAGCCCCGGGCCAGCGTCCGGGCCAGGGGATCGGCCGCCGCCGCGCCATAGACCTGAGCCATGACGCGCGGCAAGAGTTCGATGGCGATCTCCGGCGGATGCGCGCAGGCCTCTTCCAGGTCTGTGACCATTCCGGAGGGCAGCCAGGCCCAGCCGGGCGCGCGCGTGTTCCAGGCGTATTCAGAAGCCACCCAGCGTTCCGCAAGATTGACGTTTTCGAATCCGCGCAGAAACCAGTAGATATCACCGGGACCGGAATAAAACGTGGCGGCATAACGGCCGGAGGACCCGAACGTCATGGCGACGGGATATGGTCCATAATACATGAGCATGCCGTACGGCGCGGTGAGGCGCCGCCATTCCAACAGGGGCTCGCGGGCTGATTCGCGGACGCAAACAAAAATCCCGGCGGGCAGCATGGTCGAAACACGCTGGAGCCATTGTGTGATCGCCGGGTATTGGAGATATGAGGTGGCGTAGGGATAAAGGACGGCGGCTACAATCGCCTCGGGATTAGCGCGGCGGATTTCCTCATAGACCAAGCCGATCAGGTTGGCATCCGCCGCCGCGCGATCGTCGCCAAACCGCTTCCGATCCAGGTCAGTGCGGAAGTTCCAGTTTTCGGGGTTTTCGAGGCCGCCGGTGTCCTGGGCATGCAGGTAAAACACATCCACGCCTGTCGCTTGCATGTACTCGGCCAGGCGGCGGCCCTTAGCCCGAATCAACTGATCGTTCGACCAGGAGAACGCTTTCCCGCGATGCCCCATCAGGCCCTGATTGGGCCGGTAAACATAGGATAAACTGCTGGCGTTCGCCGGCACCGGCGCCTCGCCAACATGCAGATAATCCATGGCCATGCAACGGATGCCGCGAGCGCGCGCATATTCAGTAATCTTGCGATAAGCGGCCTGCATGACACGCAATTCCGGCGAGTCGTTCAAACTGGAGGGGAGCATGGGCAGATTGAAGAGGTTGTTCTTGGCGCGGAATGCCTGGTCGAGAACCGGGCGGGTAGCCTCGAAATCGGCCCGCTTCGTCTGAAACGCCATGCGGTAGGTGAAGTCGGGCCGGTCATCCACTTCCGCGGGGGTCAGGGCCGGGCCTGGACCGAAGAGTTGGGACAGGGTCACGCAGCCATAGAGCGCGCCGACGCGGTCGCCGCCCGCGATCCACAAGCGCCAAACGGCATTGGTAAAAAGCATGCGGATGGCGTAACCCTGAGGCGGCGGACGCGGCGGGCGCCCGGCCGGCGCCCAGTCATCGGGCATCAGTTGGTATTCGCCGGCGACGATCTCAATGACGGCGCCGGCCGTATCCGCGGCCACCGCAGCCCCACCCGCTTCGCGGAAACCGCGCCTGATTTCCTCGAGTCCGGCCTCAATTCCTTCCGAGCAGGCGGTCAGCCGCAGACCGGTGACGGGCAGAGGAGCGCCCAGTACGCGCAGGGACTTGGGCGCCGGCGTCAGCGCCAGGTTGTGCCGGGCGAGCTGCTCCCAACTGGCGGCAATGGCAGGATCGGGCGGTTCGACCGGAACGCCGCCGGGGGCGTCTGCGACCAACACAAAACAGGCAAGGACGGCAGCGGGAGCAATTATATATTTAACCATTGATATCGCGCATAAATTACTTATCAATGAACCTGGAATAGCGTGATAATCGGGGCCGATTCGTATGCGCCCCGGTCGGCGACGCCGGTAATCGGGTTGATCCGCGGACGGCGGGCCAAATCCAGCGCGCCGGCCATCCAGTCCAAGTTCACGCCCGAGTCAATGCAGGGCGAGCCGGATGCCAGCCGGAAATTGCCGGCAACGGGGTCGGCAAACAACGGCGCGTTGGTGAAGTTGTTCACGCCGGAGATGGCCGGGCTGCTCTGCCAGCCGATGCAGCAGTTTGTGAAGAACGCGCTGCTGGACCAATTCGAATAGACCGAGCCGGCAGCGTAATTGGTGTAGATGATGCAGTTGGCGGCCCGGATCGCGCCGTAGACCCCGCCCCCCTGGGTGCCGCACGCATTATAGGCAATCGTGCAGTTATAAAGGTATGTGTTGGAATTCCCGTAAATAGCGCCGCCGTACCCGTTGGCCGATTGATTGGAATACATCAAGAGGTTACGGCATTCAACGCTGCCCAAGGCATAGATGGCGCCACCATCGGCGGAGTAATCGGCAAGGTTGTTGTAAAAGGTACAGTCATAAATTCGGAAGCCAGTGCCGCCCAGAACATATACGGCCCCCGCCCGGTTCGATCCCGTGTTGCCGGCAAACAAGCAATTGGAGAGCATCGAGCCGGTGTTCATAGCCACAGCGCCGCCCCGGTATGCCCAGTTGTTGATGAAACGACAGTTTTGCGCCACGGAATTCGAGTAGAGCAGCATGCTGGCGGAAAACAAATTGCTCCCGTTGGTATAAGTAAACCCATCCAGTATGCTATTATTATACAGGATAATTCCGTAAGCTCGATTGCAATCTATACTGGTGACCTCCGGACCATTGAGGCTGCGAATCGTGATGGACGGATTCACCTGCACATAGCTGCAGTAATGGACGCCATTCGAAACAATAACCACATCCCCATCCACACAGGGAACCAACACCCGGGCAATATTGGTTGCGGCATCGGCCCAGTTGGTATAGGGCGATATGTTGGCGCCATCCGTCGAGACGTAGCGCGTGACGCTCCACCCCGTTCCGGCGCCCCCGAACAAACACGCCAGCATCATCAACAAATATTGTTTTCGCATACCCCTCTCCTCGTCCTCGTTTTTGAATCTTTTGTTGCTTAAAATCCTATCCGCAAACTACCTGGAAAGCAACCCCAAAGCATCCCAAATCCATGTCCCAAAAAATTTACCGGTCAGCACCTCTACGACACCCACTCCGCTCATTGAGCGCGAAGCCGATCCCCATCGCTCCCCGCCCAGCGGACCATGTGGTAAAGCAAGCGCCACTCCTGCCCCTGCGCTTCATCCATGCGGCCCAGGGGAGTTACGCCGAAGATCTGGCCGGTGTAAACCACCCGGCCCCGCCCATATTCCCCGACAATCATTACCGGCGCATCCTGGCGATTGACAAGCACAACCACGCCTTGCGGCCCCTGGCGGATGGTCAAGTGGTCGGCGTATGCATGTTTGAAAACCTGGCCGGCCGGCAACGGCCCGAGCGCCGGATGCGCGGTTGCCGCCCGCAAGTGGCGCTGCTTGACAACCTGCTCCGCGTAACCGGCGCAAATCTCCGGGAATAACGGCTCGGCGAAGGCCGAGCCGCCGTAGCGCCCCACCGCGTTGTGCGAGAAAATCACCCCGCCTCCACGCTCCACGAACTGCCGGATATTCGCGCGCCAGTCTTCCCTGGTATCCCACATGTCGCTGGTGCCCGGGAACATGATCGCGTCAAATTGCGCCAATTCCGCGGCCGTAGGATCGTCAAACGACTGCACGCGCATGCCCGGCACCATCGTCAGACTCTGCAGAATGCCCTTGTCAAAGCTGCCGCCCCGCCGATAAACGCCCAACACTACCGGCCGCTGGTCCTGCTGTTCGACATAACGCCGCCGCTCCCGGCGCCATTCGATGCTCTGGGTGATATCCAAATCACCGGCGAGCAGGGCTTTGTCGGCGTCATTGCCGGCTCCGGCCAGGACGGCCTTGGCCTGTTCGTTCGCGGCCAGCGCCTCCGTAAACTGCTCCCGCGCGATACGTTCCCGGGCGAGATAATAATAATAGCGCGCCGCCAGCAGGCAGCGCGCCTGCGCGACATGCGCTTTGATAATGCCGAAGAGCATGCGGCCGCTCGGCGCCACCCGGCCTTCGACCGCCGCCAGGAGCTGATGGGCGTCCGCCGCCGCATCCATCTTGGCCTTGAAAAACACGATGGGCGGCGGCCCCTCGTAATCGCGGGGATTGGCCGGCAGGGAACAGGACGGATTCGCCAGGCACACCTGGCGCATTTCTTCCGCCGCCGCCGGACCGAACAGGATGGACGTGATCCGGCTCAGCAGCGGGCCGCTGATTTCCGCCGGCGCCGCTTCCACGTTGGGAAACCTGCGGTAATCGTTCGCGTTCCAATCGCCCCAGCCCGGCGCCCGGATATTCCAGGCGTATTCCGCCGCCACCCAGATGGCCGGCCAACCGGCATCCTGGCCGCGGCAGAACCAGTAGATATCGCGGTCCGTGAAGTAAAACGTGCCGGCCGTGCGCCCGGCCGGGGTGAACATCAGCCGCAAGGACGATGGATACGGATCGTGATACACGAACAGCCCCTGCGGGACATGGGAGCGCCACAGTTCCGTGGCCTCCCGCGTGCCTTCCCGCACGCAGAAATATATTTCCGGCGGCAGCAAGCCGCCCAGGCGCCGCAGCCAGGCGACCACATCGGGATATTGCAAATAAGTGGCCCCATATGGATACGCCACGGACAACAGCAGCACATCCGGATTCGCCGCTTTCAACTTGCGATAGAAACGCCCCTGCAGATTGGCGTCCGCCGCCGCGCGGTCATCGCCCCAGCGCTCGCGATCCATGGGCGTGCGCAGGTTCCAGTTCTCGGGATTGTCGCGCCCCCCGGTATCCTGGGAATGCAGATAAAAGGCGCTGATCCCCGTCTCGCGCATCAAGCCGGCCAGCAGTTCGCCCCGGGCGTCAATCAAATCATCGCGCGACCAGGTAAACGCCTTGCCCCGGTGCCCCATCAATCCCGCCTCGGTCTGGTAAGGATAGCGATAGATGCTGTGGCCCTGTCCCTCCGGGAACGGCGCCAGGCCGACATTGTAATAACTGCCATATACCAGGCGCACATTGCGGGCGGCGGCATATTGGTTCAACTCGCGCAAGGCGGCCAGCAGTTCGGGCTGGCCGATCAGGTCGTCGAAACTGATCATCCCGCCGAACACCAAGTTGATTTTGGAGGCGAAGGCGGCATCAATGATATACTTGTTTCTGACCCAGGCCTTGGCGGCCAGGGACGATATGCGGTAACTCATCCGGTAAGTGAAATCCGGCCAATCCGTTACGCGCGCCTGCACCAGTTCCGGACCAGGGCGCAAAAGCATCGAGAGCGTCACCAGCCCATAGCGCGTGCCGGCTTGATCCGACCCCGCCACCAGGACGACCATGCCCGTCTCCGACCCAACCATCTCGATCCGGTATCCCTGGCGGGGCGGCTGCGTGCCGTTGGTCAATATCCCGGCGTAACGGCCGCCATCATGGAGCGCCAGGGCCTCAAAAGTGCCCGCCACAATCCGATGCGCGGCGCCGGTGGCCCCCACGGCCAGCGGCGGGGCGCCCAGATCGGCCAGGCGGCGGTTGATCAGTTCCACCCCGGCCTCGTAACCGGGCTCCAGCGCCAGCAAGGTCCAGTTGTTGGTCCAGGGCACGGGGGCGCCTGCCGCCGCGAACCGTTTGGGCGCCGGCACGATTGCCGCGTCCGCCTGCGCCAGCGCCTGCCAGCTTGCGGCGAGGTCCGGATCGGGCGGGTTCCCCGGCATCACGGGCACGGTGTATGCTTCGGGCAGCTCCAGCGCGGCTGTTCCGGTTGAGAGGGGCTGGGCGGCCCGGGAGTCATTTGTCCGGGCTGGCGTTGCGGTGGGTTCCACCCCATAACTGGCGCACGCGCCGGCCAGCAGGACGGCCAGGAGCGCGCACCGGCGGTTCATTCCGACCTGCAAGGCATTCAGCATGGATCGAGTTTGCATGATATGTTCCATCGGCTGCGGGAGGATTTCCGCCGCAATATTTTTTTTGAGCATTTGGCAAGCGCGAAATCGCGCCGCTATCTTTCCCGGAAATCCGATCTTAAAAATGTCAGCGGCAATGGAAAAGTGTCCCGGGATAGGTGTATTCGTATGCGCCCAGATCCACGCGGCCGGTCATGCGGTCCACGCGCGGCCGGCCGTCCAAATCCAGCGTGCCGACCAGGCCATCCAGCATCAACCCGGCATTCAGGCAGGGCGACGTGGCGCGCAGGCGATAATCGCCGCCGGCCCAGTCCGCCCATAGCGGATCGGCGCTGGTGTTATTGGCGCCGGACAGGGTATCGATCGGCGCGGTGCAGCAGTTGGTCCAGGTCAGCCATGTGCCGGTGTTATAATGATTCGAATAGGTTCCGCCTGCATTGTCATACACGATGCAGTTGATCATCGGGGCAATGGTGGTGTTATTATACACATATAACCCGCCGACGGAGGTCGCATAATTGCTGACCACGGTGCAATTGACCACGCGGTTCAAGGTCGCCCGCAAGTAAATCCCGCCGGCGGCGCCGGCCGAATTGCAACTAACCAGGCAGTTGGAGATCGTCCGCCCGTCGCGCGACGAGCACCCGCCGCCATACTGAATGGCGGAGTTATGCGCAATTTCACAGCGGTTCAAAGCGCCCTGAGCGCGCAGATACACTCCGCCGCCATTCTGGGCGCCGGTATTGTAGGCCACCCGGCAACCGGTTACCTCGCCCCCATCCAGATACACCCCGCTGCCGTAGGCCGTCGTCCCGATATTCAGGGAAACGTTGCTGATGACGGAGCTGTCTTGCAGACGCCCGAGCCAGCAGGCCAGCCCGCCGCCATGTTGTTCCGCGGTATTGTTCGCGAGCACACACCTGAGCGCCAGCCCGTTTGAGGTTGATATATAGGTTCCGCCGCCATGCGTGGTGGTGTAATTGCTGACGACCAGGCAATTCCGTAAGACACCGACGGAAATATAAACGCCGCCTCCGCCATAAATATCGCCGCCAGCGCCCTTGTATCCATTCCTGATGGTGAATCCCTCAACCAGCGCATGCAAGTTTTGGATGGCGCAGACCCGGTTGGTTACAGGCTTCCCGTCAAAATTATTACCATCCAGAATGGTATTGGTCGGATCCAACGCGCCATTATTCCAACTGCGCAACGTCATGGGCGACAAGATCGCGACCTGGTTGGTGAGATAATAAGTCCCGTTGGACACCACGACGTTGGTCCAACCGTTGTTGGTGGCCGTGTTGACCGCGTCAATGACGCTGGTGGCCGCCATGGCCCAATTGGTGTAGGGCGGCGACGGTGTATACCCGCCGCTCGGCTCCACAACATACACGGTGATATCCTGGGCCTGAATGCTCGCCCAGGCGAGCATGCAAAATGTTGCCCCCATCAGCCGCCGACCGATTCCGCGCATCATCGTTGCCTCCTTCTTGGTTGGGCGGCGCCAGCCGCCGGTAATTAAATTGTTCAGGTTGACATCACGCGGCTGCCTGCCGCCGCGGCCGGCGGCCGGCCCGCGCCATTGGCGGCGCCGCAGGAGCGGCGCACCACCAGCCGGCAAGGCAGCTTGACCTTGCTTTCCTCCGCCGTCAAAGACTCGCCGCGGATTTGCCGGACCAGCAAATCCACCGCCGCCCGCGCCAGACCCTCCGATGGTTGCGCAACCGTCGTCAGGGGCGGATACAGCGCGGCGCCAAACGACGCATTGTCAAATCCGGTGATGGCGATATCCTCCGGCACCCGCATCCCGGCGGCGGCGCAGACGCCCAGGGCGCCCAGCGCCCAGTCGTCATTCGCGCACAGGACCGCCCGGGGGGGATGCGGACGCGCCAGAAGCGCGCGCATCGCCAGCCGGCCGGGCTGATACGGATCGAACAAAACCGGCGGCGTCGGCTGCCGGAAAATCTCTCCGGTGATCCCGCCCGCAGCCGGCCGGCCGGGCCGGCGGCGGGCGCCTGGAAGTCCTTGCGTCTCAAAAACGCGCCCGCCCGCCCCGCGGATGGCGTCAATAAATCCCTGACACCGCTGCTGCCTTCTCCAATTGCGCAACCTCAGGTTGTACCCCGCCGGCGTCATTAAGATCAACTGCCGATGCCCCAGTTTTAAAAGATGCTCGGCAACCTCGCGCAAAGCCTGGCGCATATCGCAATAAACCAGCGGCGCATCCGGATGATAAGGCGCTCCCAACATCACCAACGGGATGCCGGCCGCGCGCAACAGGGTTGATTCCTCCCGGCCGAAATCCGAGGCCCAGGCCCCCACAATCAAGCCTTCCACATGCGCATCCAGCATGCGCTGGCAGCCGGCATGAAAATCATCTTCCAGCAAAATCATGTCATGCACCAGCATCTGGTAGCCATGCCGGCGCACCGCTTCGGCCGCATAATGGCTGCGCTCGATTTCGGGCTGCAACAGGCCGGTGCGGACCAAGAGACCCAACAGGCCGCTCCGGCCCGTCCGGATCGCCTGGGCCTGACGGTGCGGGCGGTACCCGAGCCGGCGGGCGATCTCCGCCACGCGCCGGCGCGTCGCCGGGCGGTAACGGCAATCCCCGCCGTTAAGAATATCCGAGGCCGTGTTGACGGAAACCCCCGCCTTGCCGGCGACATCTTTCAAATTAACCCGCCTGCGCCCTGGCATGCCAACCTCCGGGTAAGATGTTTATACTTTTATATCCTAACGTTAATAAAGTCAAGCGCGTTTTCGCCGGGCCGCCGGCTGGGCGCCGCTGCCGGCGCGCCGGTCTGCCGCGCCCACCGGTGAAAAACCCCCGCCGAATTTCCAGCCTTGACTTGCGGACAACTTTGGCTAACCTATTCTCCCATGCATCCTGCAGGAAAAATTTGCCTGATCCTGGCGGGCGTCTTGCTCGCCGGCGCGCCGTTGCGCGCGCAATTCGCCGGCGGCGAGAATCCCGCCGCCCTGCAACCCGCGCCGGTGGCCGCCAAGCCGCGCCGGGCACTGCACTGGTGGGAACGCCGCCAGCCGGCCGCCGACAACCCCGCCGCCCAACTGCAGCTCGCCGACCAGCTACGGGCGGACGGCCAATTGCGCGGCGCGGCCCGCCATTACCGCATTTTGACTTTCGCCTGGCCCAACGCCCCGGAAGCGCCCGTCGCCCAGTTTAAATACGCCGGTATTTTGCAGGAACGCGGCAAATACCAGCAGGCTTTCGACGAATACCAATACCTGCTGGACACCTACGCGGGATTTTTCCCGTACGACGAGGTGCTGGAACAGCAATACACCATTGCCGACACCATTGCCACCCGCCGCAAGCGCCTGCTGTTCGTCTCCTACCAGGACGAGGAGGAAGCCATCCCGATGTTCGAGCAGTTAATCGCCAACGCCCCGGCCTGGAAACGCGCCGCGGAATTGCAATTCCGCATCGCCCGCATTTACGAAAAGAAACAGGAATACGACCTGGCGGTGGACGCCTACGGCGCTTTCCAGCAGCGCTTCCCGCTGGCGTCCCAGGCGGAAGCGGCGTTTTTCGGCCACGCCCGGTGCTGGAAGCTTTATGCCGACCGCCACCCCAACGACGCCAGCCTGCGCGAGCAGGCCGCCGCGGCCCAGCAGCTTTTCCTGAACACCTATCCGCGCAGCCCGCTGATCGGAACCGTGCGCATGTATTTGCAGGAATTGCAGATCGAGCAGGCCGGCTATTTATACCAGCAGGCGCGGCTGTACGACTCCATGTCGCGCCACCCCGGCGACTACGGCACCCAGGCGGACAACCTGCTGACCGCCGCCAAAATCGGTTATCAGCGCCTGGCGCGCGAATTTCCGGATTCGCGCTGGAAGGACACCGCCGCCGCCCGTATTGAGCAAATCGAACGCCGTCAGCAGGCGGCCGTCTTGGAGAAAAAATGATGCGCTTGACCTTTTTACCGCCGCTGCGCCGGCTGCCGGGGCTGATCCTGGGATTGCTGCTGTTGCTGCACGGCGCCGGCTGCGCCGGCTACCGCCTGGGCAGCACCCTGCCCCCGGATGTCAAGGCCATCTTTATTCAAACCTTCGGCAACCGCTCCGGCGAGCCGCTGGCGGAATACGAGTTAACCAAGGCCACGATTGAAGAATTCCAGAAGGACGGCACCCTGAAAATCGCCCGCATTGACCAGGCCGACCTGGTGCTGCAATGTTCCCTGGTGAAGGTTGACCTGGACCCGTTGCGCTATGACCGCGCGGACCGCTCCAAGCCCAACGAATACCGGCTGCGCCTGACGGTGTTATACAGCCTGAAGCGCGGCGGCACGCTGGAAACGATTGACGAAGGCGACGTGGAAGGCGAAGCCACCTTTGTGTTCGCCGGCAACCTGACGCTGGCCAAGCGCGACGCCATTCCCGACGCCGCCGAGGATATGGCCCAGAAGCTGGTGCAAAAAGTCGTCGAAACCTGGTAAACAATCAGGCCTGGGCCGGCGCCGCCGGCTTGGCCGCCCCCGCCAACTTGGCCGCCGCGCGCCGTTTGCGCCGGATGGCGGTGTTTTTCTTGATGATCCCGCGCTTGGCCGCCTTGTCCAGCACCGAGCAATAGCTGCGGAAAGCCTGGGTGGCCTTCTCGGCGTTGCGTGCATCGCATTCCGTAAAGACACCCCGGCGGGCAGTCGCTACGCGCGTTTTCACCGACCGGTTCCGCTGGCGCGCGGCTTCCGAAGTCCGCGCCCGCTTCATTGCACTCTTGATATTTGGCATAGCCTGATCTTCCCCCGGATTTTTTCGCTTGGCTCGTTGTTCCAGATTAAAAATGGCACGCCCAAGGAGAGTCGAACTCCTCTTCCCAGGATGAAAACCTGGTGTCCTGACCGATAGACGATGGGCGCAATAAAGTGGGAATTTATACGCCGACGGTCAGTCAAATGCAAGCCTAAAATAATTCAGCAGAATCCGGCGGGCGGCGTCAAATCCGCCCGCGCGCCGTCCGGCCGGCTGGAATGCCCCGGGCGGCTGGCGCAGCAGCTCGCGCAAGGCTGTCACCGGCCGCCCCGGATCGAAGCCATCCCGCCCGACGCAGCCGTACACGCCCAGCCGGCGTTCCTCGCCCGCCAAGGGCAGCGGATCGGAGCCGGGCAGCCACGGCAGCCCCCGCGACTGGGCGCGGCGCAGCAATACCGGCAGGGGCCAGATGGTTGGGCGCAAGGCGGTGTCGCCCAGCCACAATTCGCCGGGCCGGCTTTCGCCGATCAATTCCGCCACCAGCCGGCCGCGCTTGAAAAACCACTTGCCCGGCGCCCAGGGCAGCACCGGGAGCCCGCCGGCCGCACGGATGCGCCGGACGATCTCCCGCGCCGGCAAGCCGTCCAACTCCTCCTCCGCCGGCAGGGCCAGCCCCAAAACTTCCAGGCGCTCCGCCGCGGCATATTGCCGGCCCAGCACCAGGAACAGCGCCTCGTCGCCGGCGCATTTGACCGTCAGGCAGGCGGGTTCCGGGCCGGGGTGGATTTCATATTGCCCGGCGCGCATGGGAAAATCCGCCCCGCGGAACACGCTCATGCCGGCGCGTTCCGCCAGGCAGGCCAGCAACAGCGGCGGCCGGTCGCCCGGCGGCGCCAGGCGGCGGAGGTTGGCCACGAGGCAATCCAGCGCCAGCGCCAGGTCATAGCGCGGATATAAATGCGCATGGCCGTCACAGATCAACATATTTCCCCCGCCTTCCAGTCCAGCTACAACGCCGGCACATGCCCCGACGCCCGGAATTGCCGCGGCGTCATCTCGAATTCCCGGCGAAACACGCGGCTGAAATGCGCCGCCGAATTAAAGCCCATCCGCCCGGCGATTTCCTTGATCGAATCGCCGGAATCCTTGACCAGCAGGCAGGCGGCCAGCATTTTCTGGCGCAAAAGATAGTCGTGCGGCGACTGCCCGGTATGCGCATGGAACACCCGCGTCAAATGCTCGCGGCTGACCTTGAGCAAGTCCGCCAGTTGCGAGACGTTCAAGTTGTCCGCCAGCCGCTGGTCAACCAGATCCATTGCGCGCCGCGCCAGCAATGAAACCGAATCGTCCGCGCTTTCCGCTGCGCGCCCGCCCACCAGCGCGGCGAGCAAATGCATCACCAGCGACAAACTGTCGGACTGGGCAAGGTCACGCCGAACGACACTGCGCAACACCTTGGATGACAACTCGCATCCCGCCTCGGGAAAGAGCGCGGAGGCGATATTCCTTGCCATAGCGCCCATGCCCAGCAGACGCCGGATGAACGGCGAACCAGCCGACAGGCTGTAAACCGGGGTCTGGCGCGCAAGCATGGCGCGCACCATGGCAAAAGCGGCGTCGCCGCCGAAACAAAAAAACAGAAAGCGCCAGGGCGCGCGCGCATCTTCCGGATAATAGTATCTCACTGCCGGATCGCAAATCTCGCACAAAAATCCCTGCCCGACACCCACCCGCCAAAGGCCCGCGGCATTCTGAAAAACACCTTCACCCGCCAAAGTGTATTGGAACAGGCAATGATTTTTGTCGCGCCGGGTGCGCCCACACAACCGGTATGATTGATCCGTGCGTGTTTCCACGGCCACGGTCCAGACATACGGAAACCCCGGCAAAACCCCGACCGTCTGCAGCCGCACCAGCCAGTCATCTTTGGGCAAACCATTTTGCATGACGCGCCAATTCAAATCACAAATCGTCAATCAATATCAAGTAATCGGGATGGACAATCAAAATACGTGTCATATATTAGCCACATGCCACGTTTCAGGCAATATTATTCACAAAACTCCATATCACACATTCATAAGGAGCAAAACATGTCCGTTAAAATCGCCTTCATCGGCGCCGGCAGTTTCGGTTTCACGCGGACCGTGGTCAAGGACATCCTGACCTTCGCCGGCCTGGCCGACGCGGAAATCGCCCTGATGGACATCAATGCCGCGCGGCTGGAAATGGCGCGGCAATGCTGCCGGAAAATCGTGGATGCCGGCGGCTACCCGGCCCGGATCAAGACTTACCGCGACCGCCGGCGGGCGCTGGACGGGGCCGACGCGGTGATCGTGACGATCCTCTGCGGCAGCACGGATGTCTGGCAGCACGACATCCTCATCCCGAAAAAATACGGCGTGGACATCTGCGTCGGGGACACCCGCGGCCCCAGCGGCATCTTCCGCGCCCTGCGCACCATTCCGGAAATGCTGGCCATTTGCGGAGACATGGCCCGGCTCTGCCCGGGGGCGATCCTCCTGAACTACACCAACCCCATGGCGATGCTGTGCCATGCCATGCAAACGGAATATCCGCAACTGGCGATTTCCGGGCTGTGCCACAGCGTGCAGGGCACCGCCGGCATGCTGGCCAAATGGATCAAACTCCGGCCGGAGGATGTGGACTACGTCTGCGCCGGCATCAACCACATGGCCTGGTATCTCAAATTCGAATCCGCCGGCAAGGACCTCTATCCCAGGCTGCGCCAGGCCGTCAGGAACGATCCTGCCATCCGCCATCACGAGCAGGTGCGTAATGAAATGTTCCTGGCGCTCGGTTATTACCCCACCGAGTCCAGCGGGCACCATTCGGAATACAACTGGTGGTTCCGCAAGCGTCCCGACCTGATCAAAAGGCATTGCACCCGTGGCACCGGCTGGAACCCCGGCACCCACGCCTATATTCTCAAGAGCTATCTAAAACGCAACACCACCTGGCAAAAAGATTTGCGCGCCTGGCTGGCGCATCCGGACTGGCGCGACCCGGAAAAAACCGCCGCGCGCCTGCAACGCGGCCATGAATACGCCGCCAGCATCATCCATGCCTGGACCGGCGGGCCGCTCTTCCGCTTTAACGGCAATGTGCCCAACGCCGGTGTCATCACGAATCTGCCGCAAGGCGCTTGCGTGGAAGTGCCGGTGCTGGCCAGCCGGCGGCGGCTGCAAACCATGCACGTCGGGGATTTGCCCAAGGCGGTGCTTTCGCTCACGGCCTTGAGCGCCAACAACGAGATGCTGGCCGTGGCAGGCGCGCTCCAGGGCGACGCCCGGCTGGTTTATCAGGCCATCGCCAACGATCCGCTCACCGCCGCCGTGCTGTCGCTGGCGGAAATCAAGAAAATGACGGCGGAAATGTTCGCGAAAAACCGCCGGCACCTGCCGGCGTTCAAATCCACCGGTCTGTAATCCGCTCGTTCCGTTCAAACCTGACGTCTGACTTTTTTCCAGCCGCCGCAACTTAAATTCCTGGCATAAAACATATTCCCTGCCACGGGCCCAAAGTTGCACCGGCCGCCGCCGCGGACCCCCCGACCGGCGCCAATCCTGCCAGCGGCGCCAGTTGGCCGGCCGTAACGGTTTGCGGCGCATCGCCCAGATTGACCAGCAAACCCGCCGGTTGCCCGAAATATTTGAATGTCCGCAGCAGCAGCGCATCGCCCGCGGCATGGGATTGCCATTGCAGTTGGGCGTGGAAGTTTGCCGTTTCCGCGGCCGCCGCGCCCGGCAACAGCCAGGCGGCGGTATCCAGGATCACTTCGCCCGCCGCGTACAGCCGCGGCGCGCGGCGCAACGGCCAGTAAAGCCGCTCCACCAGCAGGGACTCGTAGGCGCGGCGGCGCTGGGCGGCGGTTGCCAGCACAAACGGCTCCGGTGCGCCGCCGGCCGCCACCACGCCAAGTTCGCCGGGCAGGCAGACCCAGGGGCTGTGAATTTCCATTTCCGCGTCCGCCCCGCCGCGGCCCGGAATCCGATGAAGGCCGGCGGCGGAAATCAGATCGAATTGATTGCCGGTAAAAATGTCATTGACCAGGTTGAGATTCAACCCGGCGATTTCCAGCAGCCGCACCGCCTGCCGGGCGCGGGCGATTTCGAGGCGCAGCAATGCGCGGCCGTCCGGCAGCATGACGAAGACCAGGCGTTGATCTATCAGCATGGCTGTGCCATCGTCGCTGGGCATTGGCAGCCCTTCGTCAATCTGTCCGGCGGTGATAAATCCGCCGCCGCAGGCCGCCGTGCGCCAGGCGCGCACCACATGCCGGTTGCGGAGCGGCTTGAAAATCGTGGCCAGGTTGCTCAACCAGTCCGCGCGATGCCCATGCCCGGCGGGCACGACCAGCGCCAGGGCCGGATCGGCTTCGGCCTTTTCGGACCGATGCCAGTACACGGCGTACAGCGCCCGGGAATTGCGGCGCATCACCAGGCCGGCAGCTTGCGACACCACCGGATCGGCTAATTCATCAGCGCGGGGCGGCCGGCCGCAGGTCGGCCCGCGGGCCGGCAAGGCGGCCGGCGCGGTCAGCAACAGCCAGGCATAACTCCGGGCAAGGATGGCGTCCGCTTCCAGCCGGAAATAATAATAAGGCCGCGAATCGGCGCGCAGCAACCGCAGGCCCTCGCCGCGCGCGCCGTGGAAACTGCCATCGCCGGCTGCCGCGCGATCAATCTCCGCCACGCGCTCCAGCGCCTGCGCCAGTTCCCACGCGCCCGGATCGCCCCCATGCCGCGCCCAGAAAACCAGGCCGGCCAGGGCGTAATGATACATGATGGTGTAACGTGGGCGCTGCTTGCCGAAACATACGATGCGTCCTTCCGGCAAAATACACTTGCGGATGAAACGCCACAAATCGCCCATGTGATGGAACAACGCCTGGGTCGGCGTCCAGCCATGGCGCAGGACGCCGATCATGGCCATGACGAAAAACGACTCGGCGATGATGCTGTAATCCAGGCTGAGCACGCCATGATGTTCAAACAAAGCGCCGGGATGCATATTGGCGCCCTGGTGCCAGTCCCGCAACGGCCGGCCGTCCACCAGCGCGGCGGAATCGGCGTCTGCCGGCATGGACAGCGCGTTCAGGCAATACAGGCTGCTGCGATCCAGCCAGGCCGCGGCGCGCGGATGGCCGGGATCCAGCCGGGCGGCGCGGAACAGCAGACTGCCGCGCCAGTAATTGCGTTCGCCGTGGGTTTCCCCGCGCAAGCCAAAGCGGTTGGTCTCGATGGGCGCGGTCAGCAGATAATCCGCCTCATCCTCCAGGACGGCGCGCCAGGTGGCGCGCTCCGCCTCCGGTAACCAGGGCTCCAGGCAAGCCACCAGGTTAGCCAGGCGCTCGATCAAAATCGGACTGCCCCAATGCCGTCCCCAGGATTGCGCGCCCGCGGTTTTGGGGGGCCGGCTGACATGCCCGGCCAGGATAAAGCGCAGGGCGCTCGCGGCGCGGCGCTTCAGTTCCGGCAGCGCCAGGTGGCATGCAGCGCGCAGGGATTCCGGTCCGGCGGCGAGCGCGGCGCAGGCCGCCAGGTAGCCGGCCGTGGCGCTGTGGTCCAGGACTACTCCCGTGCCCGCGCCGAAAAAGCCGCCTCCATCGTCCGTCTCGTGCCAATGCGGCTCGGCCCACTCCAGCCATTGCGGAAAATGCCGCAGGTAAAAACCGCCATCCCGCGCGTTGTCTTCCAGGTCCTGCATATGTTTAACCGGCGGCTATTCCGGACTGGCTATTTCAGCGAAAAAAACGTAATGGCCGGGATATACTCATAACAACCAATGTCCGCAATCCCGCACACCCGATCCAGCCGCGCACGCCGATCCAGGTCAGACCCCGCCGCCATCCAGGATTGGTTCGTACCGGCATTGATGCAGGGCGACAAGCGCTGCAGCCGGTAATTGCCGGCGTCAGTTTCGGCAAACAACGGGGCGTCTTCAAGATTGTTTGCGCCGCTGGCAATGCCGTCCTTGGCGCCGGCCGGCTTGAGGCAGCAATTGTAAACCAATGCGGTGGTCACCACATGGACATCCGGATAATTCGAGGCGATATTATCGTAAACTATGCAGTTTCGGAGATTCGTTTGGGCGGTGGCCGCGAAATTCAGATAAACGCCCCCGGCGTAACAGTTGGTCCCGGCGGACCGGTTTCCGGCAATGGTGCAGTTTTCCACCAGGTTGGCGGCATGCAACATCATCACGCCGCCGCCATGGTAATTTCCGCCCAAACTATTGGTATTCTGCGCAATCAGACAGTTGCGCATGGTCACGTTGGTGGCCGTGCTCCGCAGGTAGATTCCGCCGCCCTCCCGGGCATTCCGGTTGGCGCTGATCACGCAATGCTCCACCGCCACCAATCCCGTTGCACCGCCGAAATAAAAATACAAGCCGCCGCCATAACCGCTGTTGGTGGCGGAATTTCCCGAGATCACGCTGTCGCTGATGCGCGCCACCCGGTGGACATAAACTCCGCCGCCCTGCCCCAGCGTTGCGTTATTCACGATAACGCAATTGGTGATTATGCCAACCGGACTGGATCCGACATAAATACCGCCGCCATCCAGGGACGCTGTATTATTGCTGATCAGCACCCCGTTGATCAGCCGGTCGCCGGGATTGTCGTGGCAATAAATACCTCCACCGTAAGCGCCGGCGGCATTACCGACAACCTCTGAATTGCCAATGGCGCAATAAAAAATCATGCAGGCTATCCCGCCGCCGGCATAGGCCGCCTCGCATCCGGCAATCACGCAATTGGTAATCATGGATTCCGCGGTCGCCCCAAAGTATATGCCGCCGCCGGAACCGACGGTCGTCGCTCCGCTGGCAAAACCGTTGGTAATGGTAAATCCTTCCAGAATGATTTTCGCGCTTACACCATACAGGCGGAAACAGCGGTTGGTGGTGGCGGGATAATTGCCGTTGACGATAGTGCCGGCGCGGTCCACGCGGCCCAGTTCCCGATTCCAGCTCTTGACATGCAGTGATTTGGTAATGTCCACGTAATTGGTCAAAAGATACAATCCGGTGGACACCAGCACGGTGTTAGAGACGCCTGCCGCGTTCACCGCTTCGATCAAGTTGGTGGCGGCGTAATCCCAGCCATTCGTGTAAGGCGGGGTTGGCGTCACCCCGGTGGTGCCCGGCGGCACGACATAATTAGTGGCGCCAAAACACATCGCAGCGCCCGCAAGCACCCACATGGAAATAAGCAATATTTTCTTCATAGCCTGCCTGCTCCTGTTGTTGAGATTGCTGCAAAGAATGCTGAGCAAGTTTCAAAGCTCATCGTCGCTTCATCAGCGATTTGATTTTGATAAAACATACTCTCCCGTTCATGTATGAGCGTGTGCGGGTGTGTGAATATGTGGGGCAGAAAAGGAAAAGGATCGCCAACTCTCACTCCCCTGCTCACATACCCACACACTTACACTCTCTCACATCTTGCCGATATTTCCATCAAGGTCATTTCCCCGCCGGGCCGGTTTTATCCCCCAGCCAGAACAGGCTGTTCATCAGCAGATTGCGTTCCAATCCCGGCGAAAGCGCTTCTTCAAACTTACCGTCCCCGGCGCCGGGCGTCTGCCGGCAGCCGATTCCCATCCCCGACATCACCACCCGGCCCCGGCCGACGGAACCGGCGGCCACAGCCGGGGCGAGGCTGTCGCCGTTGCCGGCCATGCCTTCCACCACGATGGTTCCCGCCGGCCCGGCCTTCAAACCGATGTAGTCGGGGAACCCGCAGGATCCTTCCTGTCCCACCGGCATTTCCGTGCCGCGGTATTGCTGCACGAAGGCCGGATTATCCAAATCGTCCGCAAACCGTTGGCGCAGGGCGGTCCCGCTGGCGGCAGGATGATCGCCGGCAATCCGCATTTTACGGCTGGCAACCGGTTTCTGTCCCATGGCCACCTCGGGAAACAACAGGGTTGCCTCGGAGAAATCCCCATAGCCGACCGAATGATGCACGAGCAACACGCCCCCGCCATCCTCGACGTATTGCCTGACATGGCGCTCCCAGATCGGCGGATAACCGGTAACGAAAGAGCGGTTGGGCAATACCACCACATCATATTGCGCCAGAATCTCCGGTTCAAGGCTATTAATCAATTCCGCTTCCAGCTTATCCCACTTGCCGCATTCATCCAGTATCGCCGCCGCTCCCAGGTCCAGCGATTTTTTGACTTTGCGCCCCGGGTCGAAGATGCCGACATACATTTTGTTGGCGTCTTTCAATTTCGCACGCCGGCCGGCCCGCGCCGCCGGCGCCGGGGATTTGAGAAATTCCATCCCCGTCCGCCGGGCAGCGTGAATCGCGGCATTGGTCTGGACGGCCATTGCCGGCAGGAAAGCACCGGGGGCCTCCACCGCGCGGAAAAAGTCGATCTGGTTGGGGCCGAGGCGGAATTGCGCCTGGCCGCCGGCCGCCGGAATTTCCCGCCCGGTCATGAAACTCACCCAGGCTGCCGGCGACTCCAGCATCGGACCCAGGCGCAATGCAAACGATTCTTCCTGCAACGCCGAGGTGTTATAGGCGCAAACCACCCGTTCCCGCCCATGGGTCAAAATGGTGGTCAGGATCGGCGTTTCGGCGCCCAGCGGCTCCACCGCCATCGGCAGCGCGCCGGCCAGAAATTCCACCAGTTTCAACACGGCGTGGCGCGCCTGGTCATCCGTCAGCACGAAAGCGCTCAAGACCGGAACGCTGTACGCCACTTTGCCGCGACCCGCGGATGCCACGGTCAGCGCCGGAGCGCCGTTGGTGAAGCAGGCCAGCATTTCCGCGCCCCGGCCTGCCACCGGGGCCACGGTGCCCCGCCAGGACCAGTTCCATCCCGCCAGCGGTCCGGCGGCGCCGGACACTTCCTGCAGGCCGGACTGTTCCGCGCCGGCCGGCCGGACGCCGGCCAGGTCCGCCAGGACCGCATTGCTGACCGCCGCGCCTTCCAAAATCAAGTTGCCGCCGTTTTCGACATATTTCTTCAGTTCCAGCGCCAGGTCGTCGGCGACGGCCGGATTGTCCGGAACCAGGACCACGGCGTAATCGGACAGCAAGTCCGCCCGGCAATATTTGCCGTACAAAATGTCGCCGGGGATATTGCCCAATGCCACCAACAGGTTATTCACCTGATTATCGTAATCGCCGATAGCGGCATATTTGCCCGCCTGCAGACCGGCCAGGAACGCCGCCTGGGCCCGCACGATCCCCGCGAAGGGCAACGGCCGGGCGTGCGCCAGGAATTTATCCAGGCCGGTATGGGCAAAAAATTCAAACGCTTTCTTGACGCCCCGGCCGGATTCCGGATTGCAGGGCCGGCCCAAAGCAAAAAAGGCCAGGGAGTTGGCGCCGAACATGACGTGCAGATATTGATTCAACTCCACCGGCCACTGTAAATCCCAACCGGCATAGCCGGAGATGCTCATGGCCGGGCGCCGGTTGCCCATGGCGCCGCGCGTGCGCGCCAGGTAGATTTTAATGAAGTCGGGGCGATTCGAATACAAGTCCATGACGATGCTGGTCTGGCAGTCGGCATACCGTTCCAGGTCGTGATAACCGCTGCGCACCCGCAAATTGCCCGGGCTGGTGGTGTTGCCCAGGAACAAGCCCGGCTTGACGGACCAGGCGCGTTTGGCCATCTCTTCCGTCAACCGGGTGAGCGTATTCATGCTGAACATGAAGAACGCGAATTCCGCGGGATCCTTGAGGTTTTTTGACGCCAGGCTGGCCGGCGGCTCCATGCGCCAGGCTTGCCGAAACGCCTCTTTTTCTGCATCCGCCATGAACGGCGGCTGATATGAGCGTTCGTCCAGCAGCCAGATGCCATCCACATCCATGGCGGCCAGTTCTCCGGCCACGCCGACGTAGAGATCGCGCCCCAGCAAGGGCGATATGCTTTCCAGTTTCCGGCTGCCATCCGCCGCCGCCCATGGCTTGTAGGGATCGAGTTCCGGGCGATCTTTCACGATGTGCTTGCCGGACGCCAGCAGCGGATGCCCGGCAATGAACGCCAGACCGGCTTGATGCGCCGCCCGGATGCCCTCCGCCAGGTAGTTGGCCTCAAGCGGATCGCCTGGCAGGAATTTTGAAGGATGCAT
Source organism: uncultured Verrucomicrobiota bacterium (assembly GCA_964650945.1). Classification (GTDB taxonomy): domain Bacteria; phylum Verrucomicrobiota; class Kiritimatiellia; order JAAZAB01; family JAAZAB01; genus JAXGPF01. The sequence continues at coordinate 21,587 of CAZYXU010000021.1, forward strand.
CACGCGCGACGCCCACCACAGCACGGCATTGCCGCCGTGCGCCTGAATCTCATCCACGTACTTCCGCGCCGCTTCCGGCGGCCACCAGGCCAGGTGCATCCGCAAAAAATCGCGGCCGAACACCGGCCGCTCGAGCGGGTGGTCGTTCCGTTCCTGGACCGCGCCAAGCGCAATTTGCAGCGGATTTTTCCAGGCTATATAAGCGTCACGGCAATTGACAAAATCGCTGTCCCGATCCGCATACAGCACGCCCTGGCCATGGCCGGCATTGGCGATATAAATCCGGGTGTCAAATCCGCGCGAATGGGGCGTAAGGCTGACGGAGTCGGTCACGGTATCGAAAAAACTTCCGGCCAGTTCGCCGCGGCGCCGGTCCAGAAACGCGATCCAGCCTTCCTTAAGCAGCGGTTTCAGGCGGCTGCTGACGACATCCCGGACCCCCTGTCCATACGACACGGATACGCGCCGGACTCCGCCGGTAGTTTCAAAAAACAAGTCATCGTTGACCGTATCGCCGCCGGGCAGCCAGGTCATGAAGAGACGGGGCGACCGGCCCTGGAATTCGAAGAAAATCGCCGGCAAGGCCGCGGTGAGGCTGTAAGTCATGGCATTCGTGCCGTCATCGAAGCGGATGCTCTTGCGCACCGGCCCGTCTTCCACGATCCGCGCAGGGGTATCGGGCGCGAGGACACTATGATGGCCCTCCGGCCGGGCCAGGCCGCCGCCGGCTTGGTTGCGCAACGAGCCTTGCGGCCACAGCCGGCTGATCAGGGCCCCGTTCGGGCCGGATTTTTTCGGAAAGGCGATGGCCGTTCTGGGATTCTGGAGCAGGTAGGCCTCGCCCGTGTCGCGCAACTCGAAACACTCCCCCGCCGCCCCGGCCGCCGGCGCGGGATCGGCAGGGCCGTCATAATATACAAACACCGGCACCTGCCCGCCGGCCGGCACGGTGACCAGGAAAGCCACCTCCGCCTGCAGCATGCCGGCGCTGCCAGGCGTCCAGGCGACTTGCGCCGGAAGTTCCGCTCCGTAAGGTGTGCATACGCGGACACCCCGGCCGCCGGCCGGCTCGGGCAATTCCAGCCGGACGCTCACCGGCCACTGCTCCCGCGCCAGCCCGATGGGCTCGGAAATCAAAACCGGCACGCGCCGCGCTGCCGGCCCAAACGCCCAGGGCTGATCGGGCATGGCGCGCAGGTATAACGGATTAGGCGCATACGCGCCGCTGCGGCAGGAATCCATGACCGGAATGAGTTCGCCGCTGTCTTCTTCAATCGCATCCGCCCACGCGCCCGGCAGCAGCAAACCGGCCAGCCAGGCGACTGCCATAATTTTGAGCATCAACTTCATCCTCGGATTCCTTTCATTTTCGATTGATCCCGCGGGCGCCCGCGCTGCTTCCGCCCGCGGCGCACGGGGCCCGGGCCGGCAACGGTCCTGGTCTGGTTTCCGGCGCGATGACGATACGGTGAATGGCGCAGGCATCCCCGTGCAACAAATGGAGCCGCAGCCGCTGGGCGCCCGGCTTGACGGCCTTGAAGCGCGCGGTCAAGGTATGCCAGGACACCCCGCCGGGGGGCAACAATTCCGGCGTAAATTCCGCGTCCGGCCGGCCGTTGAGTTGCAGGCCGACCTTGCACGGTTCGGCGCCGGTGTTTTTCATGACCGCTGTTGCCGTATAGCTTCCGGCCGGCAGGCGCACCGGGCGTTCGCCATACCCGCCCGGCCGGAGCGTCAGGATACCCGGCCAGGGATCGTCGCTGGCGGTCGCGCGGCGCTTCACGGGAAATTCGCCCGCCAGCAGGCGGAACGAATAAAGCAACCGGCGCAATTCATCGGCGATATGCTGAACCTGGCTGGATTTCCCGCGGTATTGCGCCAGCAGCCGCGGCAGCGCGGCCAATGCGGTCTTGCGGCGCGTTGCATAACGTTCCGCGGCCAGCCACTCGTCCGGCAGACGGAATCGGTTTTGATGCTGAAAGGTCAAGGCGCGATCGGCGGCCACCAAGCGCATCCAATGCCGGTAGATATCAATCAGTTTCCCGTCGTATTGCCGCTCCTGCCGGAGCACATTCAAGATGGCGAAATCATCCAGGGACAAATCGGGATTCCAAGTGAATTCGTCAAACGCGCGGTATTTTGACTCCCATTCCATGTATTTCGTGCCGCGAATCTGGATGCCGTCAAACTTGTTCCGGCTGAGCGTGTCAATGGCCTGGTGTAAATACGCCTCGGCATGCTCCTCGGTTCCGGTGTGGCAGAGGAACCAATCGCCGCGCGGAACGGACCGTCCGGGCTCCCAGAATTCCGTAAAACCCCAGCCGATCATGGTGACGTCGCCGAATTCCGACCGCCGTTCCGCGATGCGCGCGGCGCCGGCCGCCCGGTAAAACCACAACTTTAGCGCCGGCTTGATCCGGCGTGCCGCGTCGGCCATGATCTTGAAATATTCATAGCCCAGTTCCTGTGCCCGGCCCTTGCAGGCGGGGCAAGCGCAATACGACGACAGGTGTTCGCCAACCTCGCAGCCCAACCCGTCAATGTCAGGGTAACGCGTTAGGAGTTCGGCAATGTATTGCCGCCAGAATTTCCTGGTTTGCGGCCGGGACAGACAGACCATCCGCAGGGGCTGCCCGCGGCGCATGGCGTCCGCCGCGGTCCGGACGGCGGACACAATCGGCCGGTCTTCACCGATCAGCGGGCAGTGCGGGCCGCTCTTGTCACCCGCATAATCCAGGAATGGCAATTTGAAAAAAAGCCAGGTTCGAATATGCCGTAGCCGCGCGTAGCGCAGCATCCCGGACATGTATTCCCGGCGGACGTTGGGATGCCGGAGATTGACCAGTTCCGGAAACTGTTTTGAATGAAAGCCCAGACCGGCATCGGGAGTAAACGACCAGTCCAGCAGGTGGTTCAACTTATGTTCCGCCATCCAATCAATGAAACGCTTGTAATCGCCGCCGAACTCTTTTTCCCACTGGCCGGGATAGAGGTAACACGGCCCGGAAAGGAAAGTCGCCAGGCTGCGAGTTTCGAAGGCGGGGCGGTGCATTACCGGCAGGAAACGTGTGCCCAGTCCGAAAATCCGCCAGGCGCCGCTTTCCCGATAAATGCGCTGCTTCAGAGTTTGCACGGCGTAATCGAGCCCCTGCCCGGTGTTGGCGGCGACCACCAAGGCAGGCCGGCCTTGCTCACGCGTGCCGTAAAGCAGAAATCCCTGCTCCCCCAAATCGTCCGGGAATAGCGTCAGATTGCTTGAAACCGTCTGGCGCGCCCGGCGTTCCGCCGCGCCGGCAAGGAGAATATGATCGCGCGCCAGCATCTCCCGCATGCGCCGGCAACGGCCAAGGATGCCCATGAAAATAACCGGCATCTTGCCAGGCACATCGCCGGCATACACCGGCAAGGTCACGCCGCTTAATTGTTTCAGGAAGCCGGCCAATTCGCGGGCCGGCGCGCAGGGCGCATGGCGGGCGGACGGTTCACAACAAATCGCGCAGGCGGCCCGGCCATGTTGCACCAACGCAAAAGGCATTCCAGGATTGCGCATTGATCCCCCAATCACCCCTTTAATTAATTCCAGCCGGGCGGAACGGACACGGACCAGACGACTTTCTGACCACCAACTCCGGCACAACGCTCGCATGCCGCGGCGCCGCGTTGCGGCATCCGATCCGGCGGACCAGGGCCGCGCAGAGGGCCTCGGCCAGTTGCCGTTGCGGTTGGGCCACGGTCGTCAAGGGCGTCTCCAGGTAACGCGCATAGCTGATGTCGTCAAAGCCGACCACGGAAAGATCCTTCGGAAGGCGCAAACCGGCTGCGCGGATGGCGGCCATGGCGCCCATGGCCAGCAGGTCGCACTGGAAAAAAATCGCCGTCGGAGGGTCGCGCAACGCCAGGAGGGATTGCGTCGCCTTGTATCCATCCTCCAGATGAATTCCGCACAAGCGGATCAAAGATTCGTCCACCGCCACGCCTTGATCCTGCAGCGCCCTTTGATAGCCCTTGCGCCGGCCCAAGCCATGTCCCAGTCCGAATTCATTCTGGACATAGGCAATCCGGGTATGCCCCAACTCCAGCAAATGCCGCGCGGCGGCATAGCCGCCCTTTTCCATGTCAATCGAAACGGAATCCACTTCCGGCAGCCAGGCGAGATGATCCCGGATGACCAGCGGCACGCGCGCTTCCGCCAGGCGCAAATAATGCTCGCGGTTGACATCCGGATAGGCGGGAATCAGGATCAAGCCATCCACTTGCTGCTCGTAAATTTTTTCCAGAAACCGGCGCTCACGCCCGGGATCCTCGTCAATGAAATACGCCAGCGTATCATATCCCCGGGCGGCCGCCGCCCGTTCAATCCAGGCGCTGGTTTCAATATAGATCGGGTTGGAACTGCCGGGTAGAATCACGCCGATGGTGTTGGTTTTGCGCTGGACCAGGCTGCGGGCGATTTTACTGGGTCTATAATTCAACTTGCTGGCCACCGCCTGAACGCGCAGTTTGGTGGTCGGGGTAAGTTTAGCGCTATCGCGCATGGCCAGCGAAACCGTCGCCGTGGATACCCGTGCAATTTTTGCCACATCGAAGATATTAGCCATGCCCCCCCATTGCGCGCGGCCGCCGAACGATTCTCACGCTTAACCGCCCCCGGATCATCGGATTAAATACCAATTATCGCCTTGTTTAAACGTTTAAATCATCATTTGCAATTTAAATCCATTTTTTGCTTTAGTCAAGCTGAAAAATACGGTAATTTATTTGCTGCTGATTTATTAACGCCACAACCAGGAAGGCTGCCATGCGTAATATCGTTATCCCGGCATCTAATTTTAAAACACGCCTTTGTCTCCCGGCCATGCTGGCCATCCTCGGCGTTTATGCCGGAGCGCCGGCTTCCGCGCTAACCCCGGCGGAACTGGTATCCAACGCGGTCAACCAGGTGCGTCAGCAACTGGGAGCCACCCTGGGCAAAACCGTGCCGTCATTAAGTCTGTTGCTGGAGACTTCCAACGCCAATTATTTTGCCTCATCCGCCGCCACGCCGGCCCAGGCCTTGACTCCGGACACCTATTACCGGTTTGCCAGCAACACCAAGAATTTCACGGCCACCGCAGTGCTCCACCTGTACCAACAGGGATTTTTGGACATCCACGACAGGATCACCAACTCGATCCCGGGCAGCGATACGCCATATGTACCCGCCAACACCAATTGGAACATTCCCTACAAGGGCGAGATTACCATTGAACAATTACTCCGCCACAGCGCCGGGGTTTACGACGTGGACAACGACCCGGTGCCGGGATACGGCGGCGAAAGTTTCACTTCCTGGCAACTGAACCTGGACCCGGCGCACCAATTTACCGTCGAGGAAATGGTCGCCCAGGCCGCCATTCACAATCTTTCTTATTTCCAGCCGAATCAGGGCTATCATTACAGCAACACCGGTTATGCGATGCTGAGCGAAATCGTCGCCCGGGTTTATTCGGCGGTTTGCGGCACAAGTAAAACCTGCTCCGATTATCTATACGAGCAGGTTGTGGGCGCCACCGCGCCGGTGCCGCTGCCCGCCATTCATTTCCCGAACTCGGCCGCGGACACGGAGCTGCCGGCGCCGTTTGCGGCCGGCGTTGACTATCTGCCAGGCGGCATTACCATCGTCACGTCCAACGCCAATGCCAGCGGCCAGGTGGGCGAAGGCAACGTTTATGGCACCATGACCGCGCTCAACCGGTTTGTCCGCACGCTGATGAAAGGCGAAAACGTCCTGAATGCGCAAATGGTCAGTTTGATGCAAACCAATACGGCGCCGTATAACGCCGATTACGGCCCCGGCTGCCTGTTCGTGCAGGATGTTGGCTATGGCCATAATGGCGCGCGCTGGGGCTATCTGTCACTCATGGTCTATAATCCCGACCTGGACATCTCCGCCGTGGCCTGCCTGCCGATGCGGGATTTTTCCGGGGGCTTGGACACGTTCATGCCGTGTTTTTACGCCATTTACTCCGCGGTCACCGGCTCCGTGTCGGCGCTGGGTTACCAGCTCACGCCCAGATTGGCGCCCGGCGCCACCAACAACATCGTCCTCACGGCGGGAACGGATTATAACTGTGTCTTCACGGCCGCCACCGGCGTTTATTACAGCGTCACGGCCGCAGATGCCGCCGCCGCCGTAACCTTGGGATTGGCGCCAGCCGCCAATCCCGGCGCACAACAACGGAGCGTCAACCGGCTGGATTGGGTTTGCCCGGTGGCCGGCACTTATCGGATATCCGCCGCATCCGCATCAGCCACGGCCGGCAAATTGAGCTTGAATGCGCTGACGCATACCGGACCGTTGGTGACCGCCAACGGCCTGGCGGGCGACGGCGTTTGCCTGGGCGCCGCCGACCCCCTGACGCTGGCCGTGCGCGTGATGAATGCGGACGCATACATCGGCGTGCCGGTGGACTGGTGGCTGGCGGCATACGCCTATGACACCGGCGTCTGGTATTATTTGAATGACAATCTGAACTGGGTGTTATTTGACGGCAATCCCGCCAACTGCCGCCCGGTTTTCCAGGGCGCGCTGAACAATATCGCGCCGGTCACGGTGGCGCGGGACTTGCATCTGCCGGTTGGGACTTACGGCATCTGGTTCGCGGTGGATTACCCCATGGACGGCAGCCTGCATCTTGACGGGCCGGTTTGGATGTCGCGCACAACGGTCGCCGTGGGCCACTGACGCGGCATCGAAAACCCGGCTTTCAACCCGACATTCCGGGGGCGCTCGCCGCAACCAAATGCGGGCAGGCTGAGGCCAATCAAGCCAATCCCAGCAGGCGGGCGGCGTTCATCTGAAAAATCTGCCGCGCTTCCGCATCGCTGACATCGTGAAGCACGCGCCCGAAAGCGGAATAAGTTTCAAACAACGGAATGTGCGAGCCAAACAGCAGGCGCGGCAGGAGTCCCTGGCCGATTATCCCGCGGATGCAGGTCAGGCCGTCCATTTGCGATGTGTCGAGATAAACGCCGGGATGCTTCATCACCAGCGCGGCATTGACGCCGGAGGACACGCCGCCCAAAATCAGTTTCACCCCCGGAAAGCCCTGGGCGGCATTCAGCGCATGGTTGACGTCGGCGTCCGGCACGCCGGCGCGGTGATGATTGTAACGGGGATCTTCCATCCGGCGCTGGAAGATCAGCGGCAGGCCGGACTGGCTGAAGCAATCGAGAAAATCGTGCAGCGAATCCCGCCGCGCCAGGTCAAACCTGGTATAGTTCAAAAAAATCCTGAAAGCCCGGACGCGCTTGTCGCGGCGCATAATCTCCACTTCTTCGCGCCAGGATGGCAAGGTGGGATCAAGCACCGGCACGGGATGCAGACCGGGATACGGACGGGTGGTTTCGAGCAACTCGCGATTGTACGCCTGCTGGTTCCGGCACCAGACCGCCGCCAACGGGCTGATCAAGGCGTCGGTGATGCCGTGCGACTGCAACTCGGCGGCCACCTCGGCGATGGCCCCTTTGACCGGATAAGCCGGCCAGGCGCCATAAAAACAACTGATGTCTATCATCTCCGCCACCTCTCCGTTTTTTGTTGGGGCGAACCGTCCCTGGTGAGCCGTCCGACAGTGCCGGATACAGACGGCTCGGCAGTGACGCCCCGCCCTGCCTTTCAAGCCATATCATGAACATCGCAACAGTCCGGCGGCGTTCAAATGCAACACGCTTGCCGTCTCCGCCGGCGTCAGTGCGCCGTTCAATACCTTGCCCAACTGGCTGCCGAAAGACCGGCAGGGCATGTCGGACCCGAACACCACCCGGTCAACGCCCAGCCGGTCAATGGCGGCCCGCACGAAGCCGGCCAGCGGATCGCCGCCGGAGGTATCCACCAGGATGTTTTTATAGGGCCGGACGATTTCCAGCCCGCGCAAACCGATATTGTTCAAATGGGCCAGCACGATGACGGTTTCCGGGCAGATGGCGGCCAGTTCCGCGGCATCGGCCGGCGCGGTTTCGCCGGGCAGATTGCCTCCCGGGCGATCCGAACAGTGCTGCGCAATCGGCAGATGCAGTTCCGCCGCGCGGCGCGCGATCAGGAGGGCGCCGGCATGATTCAATTTGCGGGCAATCCAGAGCTTGATGCCGCGCATGCCGTTCCCGACGCAGCGGTCAAGTTCGCGCAGCGATTCCTGCGGGTACCCGGGATTAAGGTAGGCGAAGGGGATAAACCGGCCGGGGCTGACGGCGCAAACGCGCAAGAGCAGGTCGTTGATGCGAACCAGGTCGGTGGGCGCGGGATTGGCGCCCGCGCCGCCGACATCGTGCACCACCATGGCGGTGATGCCGGCGGCATCCGCCGCCTGGAGATAAAATTGCGCATTGCCTTCAGGGGTGTCGGCCAGCCGCACCCCCACGCTGCTCCAGGGATGGACGTGAAAGTCAATCACCGGGCCGGGCGGCGCGAGTTTTTTGCGGAGGTCTGATATTTTCATAATTTTGCCGGAAGAGACGCGTCAAATGCTGGCCAGCGCCTTTTCCAATCTTTCCAAGGCCTCGGCAATATCTTTATCCTTGTGGGCATAATTCACATAGGGCACATGATAAAGCGCCACGCCATTGACATAGGCCGCGCGCATGAATTGCCGCATCAATTCGGGTTTTTCCGCGGCAAACCGCGGGCACGGCCACAGTCCTCTGATTTTTATGCCGACGCCGTGCGCATCCAACAGGCCTTGCAACCCGCCCCACATCATTTCGCCGGCGCGCCAGAGATGGGCGCAGACATCGTGCCGGCGGTAGAAATCAATCGCCGCCGCCGCCGCTGCCAGGGACAGGGTTTCGCCGCCGTAAGTTGATGAAACCGTGCACTTGCTTAACGTCTCCATCACGGCCGCGCGCCCCAGAAAGGCCGACAGCGGCATCCCGTTGGCGATGCCCTTGGCGAAAACCGCCAGGTCGGGCTGGAATTTAAAATATTCATGCGCCCCGCCCATGGCCAGGCGGAAGCCGGTGACAATTTCATCCATGATCATCAGTACGCCATAGCGGCGCGTCAGTTCGCGCACCGCGGGTAAAAATTCCCGGCCCTGCTCCAGCGTCGGATAATCGCAGGCGATGATGATGGCCGCGTAATCCTCCGGATGCGCCGCCAAAACCTGCTCCAGCAATTCCAGGTCGTTCCAGCGGCAAACCGTAAAAGATTCCGCCAGGGCGGTAGGCACACCGGGCGGGGCATCCGCCGCCGCCGACGGCCGGCCGGGCAGAGCCAGCGCCCCGCGGCCGACGCTGTTCAGCCAGCCGTTGTAGCCGATTTGCATCAACTTGCCGCGCCCGGTATGCGCGCGCGCCAGCAGCAAGGCGGCGGCGCAGGCTTCCCCGCCGGTTTTCAGGAAACGCACCTGCTCCGCGCAGGGGATGTTTTCACACAGCAGCCGGGCCACCGCGCCTTCCAGCGGGTGCGGCTGGCCGAAGACAATGCCATGGTCAAGTTGCGCCGCGATGGCCGCGTTAATCTCCGGGACGCAATACCCCAGCGTCACCGGCCCCAGCCCGTTGCGGAAATCGATGAATTCCCGGCCGTCGGCATCCCAGACCCGGCAGCCCCGCCCGCGCACAATCACCCCCGGTTCTTCGGGCAGGTACGCCGGGCGTTTGGAACCGGTGGAACTGCCGCCCGCCAGGTATTGTTTGGATTCCGTGAAAATTGCCGCGGAATTGCCGCCTGGATTCATACCCCGCCTCCAAAAGAATGGATGGACAAACCCCTTGTTTTAATGGTAAAAAATATACAACAAAAGCCGGCGACGCCAAGCGAAAACACAATCCCAACGGGCCAAACATTTATCCCATGGAGACACCCCTTGCCTGATGCCGCCCAGATTTTCCGGCAAATGCAAACCGCCATCATTGCCGTCCGGGCCAACCTGTTCGCCGCCCGGCCCGGGGAGTGCACGGCCCTGCACCGGCATCCCCGGCGCTGGCATGTCAGCTACACCACGCGCGGACGGGGCGCGGCCATCATCAACGGCGTCCGCCATGCGATGCGGCCCGGGGTGATTGTCATGATTTATCCCAACGAACCGCATCTTTACGCCGCCGACCAGCGCAATCCCTACACCGTTTACCATGTGCATATTGACTGCGCCGGCAGCATCCCGCAAATCTTTCCGCGGACGGTGCGGGCGGCGGCGCTCGGTCGCAACTCCCTGGCGGGCTTCCAGCGGCTGGCGCACCTGACTCACCACTGCGCGTCGCCAACCCGCGATCCCCAGCTCATGGCCAACCTCTGGCTGCTGCTGGCGAAAATCTACGACCTCGGCGCCCGCTCCCGCGCCACTGCTGACCCCGCGGCGTTGCCCCCCTGCGCGCCCAACGCGTCATTTTCCGCCATGCTCGAACGGCTGCAACAGGCGCCGTTTCATTTCCCCGGTATCGCCCGGCTGGCCGCGGACATGCGCATGAGCCGCCGGCATTTCACCCGCTGCTTCCGCCACAGCGCCGGGATGTCGGTCCGCGCTTATTACCTGGCCGGATTGATGGCTTACGCGCGGAACCTGATGGAGTTGAAGGAATACAGCTTGAAGGAGATCGCCTGGCAGTGCGGCTACGCCAACAGCCAGAATTTCCACCGGGCCTACAAGCGTTACCTCGCCCAGTTCAAAAAACCGCCGCGGCCGCAGGCCACGGCGCGCCGGCGGGGCCGGGCGCCGGTTCACCGGAATCCAAACAGCGTGCCGCGGGAGATGTATTCGTAACAGCCCATGTCCACGCGGTCGCTGAACCGGTCAATGCGAAACCGCCCGTCCAAATCGAACGCCCCGGCCATCCAGGGCTGGTTGGAGCCGGTATTGACGCAGGGGGAATCCGGCTGCAGTTGAAATTTACCGGCATCCAGGTCGACAAACAGCGGAGACGCGCTGGTATTGCCGCCGCCGTCATTCGCGCCGGCGGGCGCCGGCGCGGCGCAACTGTTGGAAAACACCGGCACGGCGGTGAGAATATAATAATTGGACCCGACCGCCGCCGTATTGCCGTAAAGAATGCCGTTGGCGATGGAGTTGGTGCCGCTCCGGATATACATGCCACCGCCGGTGTTGGACGCGGTGTTGCGAGCCACCGTGCAATTGATCCAGGCGGTATCGGTGCCGATCCCGCAGAAAGCGCCTGCGCCGTATTCCGCCTGGTTGCTGTCAAGCAGGCAATTGTACAGCCGCGCCTGCGACCAGGCGGCAAATAAAAGCCCACCGCCGCCATATGAAGCGGTAATATCAACTTCCAGGCGGTTGTATGCAAAAACACAATTGGAATACACGGAATGGTAGCCAACGTAACAGCCGGCGCCGCCCACGGCGGCATTCGTTCCCGCCACGACATTGCTGACGATTTGACAATTGGCGATCAGGCCGGCGAGGGCGCCGTCGTAGATACCGCCGCCCGCCGAATTCGTCGAAATATTATTGGCAATCAGGCAATCGCCGACCACCACGGCGCCGGAAATGTAAATCCCGCCGCCCTTGTTTTCGGAAATATTATCCCGGACGATATTGCGTAAAAATGGCGCGCCGGATATCCGGCCGCCGCCCCCGCCGCCGCTGGCGCGGTTGCCGGCGATGATGCAGTCCGCCACGCGGCCGCCGTCATCCACCCGCACCCCCCCGCCATATCGCCCGTAATTGCCGGCGATGACGCAGTTGGAGATCAGGCTGGCGGCAAAGCCGTAGATGCCGCCGCCATCCCCGTCGCGATTGGACGGGCGGCAGTTGGTCACGGTCAGGGCCGCCACGGCGGAGTCTTTGATAAAAAAACCGCGGCTGGTGCTGCAGCCGTCCACCACGACGTCGCGGGGATCACCGCTCCACCCCCGGCAAATGGCGCTGTTGGTGAAGACAATTTCGTTGGTGACGCTGTAAATTCCGTTCGAGACCAGCACGACGCTGCCGGAACTGGCATTGGCCCGCGCCGCGGCGTTGCTGAGCGTGGCAAAAGGGTAATCCCAGCTTTCACCCCAGGGCGGCGCGGCGCCGTCGGTGCCGTTGGTGGCCACGAACCAGGTTGCGCTCCGGCCGGCCGTCGCGGCGAGCATCGTCAGACATCCAATCAACCCTGCTATGCGCAAATTCATGGACAGTCCCCCCTGATAAGGTTAAAGATGCGTTCCAACATTGATCACATGCTTCCCGCCCGGGCAAACCGGCTTGAGCGCAGCGCCCTCAAGCCTGATCGGCGCCTAACCCATTCCACCCGTCGTCGGCGCGTTTTTCTGCCGACAACGCCGCCGGCGCCTGTCCGGCACTCGCCCGCCGCATGGACAAAGGATCGTCCGGCGCCGCAATTTCCGGCACATCCGGCCAGGCTGCCTCAAATTCCATCACCGCCACCTCGTGCGCGCGCAGGACCGGCACCGTGAATTCGATTTGCCCTGATTGCTCCCGCACGGCGGCGTCCACCCCCGCCACCACCAGCCGGACCCGGCGGACGCGGCGGCCCGCCGTGTTCAGCCTCACCTTGATATCATATACCGGCAGGAGTTCTTCCGTCAACGGCAAACCCTTGAAAACCCAGTGGCAGGAATCGTTGGGGATGCCCTGGTGATTCAACAGATGCACGATCCAGCAGCCGGCGGCCGGACGTTCGAACGCCGAGACTTTGACGCACGCCGGGGCCGTGGCCCGCACGGGCGCGCCTTGCAACTCCCGTTCCACCAGCCAGCGCGCCGCCAGTTTCCTGATTTCCGGTATTTGATAGGACGCATACGCCCGGAAGATGTTGGCGCTGAAATACAAAGCCCGCCCGCGGCCGTAGCGGTTTTCCACCAACCCCGGTCCCAGGGGTTTTTCGACGACAAAAGCATTCTTCAACAACGGCAATTCACCGGGCGCGGCGCTGGGGCGGTAACGGTCATGCAGCGTGGCGATTACACGCGCGCCCGGGCGCAGCGTTACAAACACCCCCAGCGCATTCACGCTCACATCGGGATTCTCCCAGTCCAGCCACGGATAATCCGCGGGGTGCTGGATGCGCAATTGAAATGCCCGGTAGGGTTCCAGCGTCCGGCCCGCGAAATCCACGCCCAACACATCCGCCAGGCGGAAATTGGCTTGCAGATTCCCCCACTCATCCGCCAGCGAAGTCAAGGCGTCCGCCACCAGCGTGCCGCCCTGGCGCACATACTCCCGCAAGGCGTCAACCTCCAAACCCGACAGACAGACGACATTCGGCAGATAAATCACCGGATACTCCGCCAGCCGGCCGAGTTGCCGGCGCGTCAGCATATCCGTCAGCGCATGTTCGGCGCCCAGCATCATGGCGGCGCCGGAAACATCCAGGGTCTGGCCGACATCCGGCTGGCGGTCGCCGCCGGTTTTGTCGCCGGGCCTTAAAAACAGGAATTGCGTTTCCTGCGACAGATAAATCCCCGCGGTTTTCAACGATTTCCAATCGCCCACCCAGGGCGCCACCCGCTCCACATGGCGATACACATGCCGGGCCAGGCCGAGCGCCGCCGGATTCAGGGCGCCATGGCGGTCCCACATCGAGGAGAGACACGGCCAGCCGCCGTTGGCCAGCGTCGTGGCCGCCACGGACAAGTACGGTTCCAGCGGCATCACCTGCAAAGCGCCCATGGTGATGGGATCGAACAGCAGATCGAACCGTTCCGCGCGCCCCTCGGACAGGCAACGGAAAATGTGCGGCCTTTTGGCGGCTTCCATCAATCCCAACGCGCCGCCATAGCCGGCCACCGGATCCGAGGTGACGTAATCAACCGCCGCGCGGACGGCATACAAATCCTCGCAAAACAGCACATGATAATTGTTGACCACCGTGGCGCCGGGAATGTGTTCCCGCACCCTGGCCCGCACCCGGTTGAGATAGCGCGCCGCCGTGCGAAAAGTCCACAGCTTGTATTCCTTGAAAAGCGCCGAACGGATATCGGTTTGCATGGTCGGCGGTTCCCGGCCAAATTCGGCCCGGAACAACTCGCGGCAGGCCGGGCACAATTCCCGGCCCGGATAATCGAGCATATCAATGTAAAACCCGGCCACCGGATATTGACGGGCCACCTCCTCGATTTGCGCCAAAACGAAATCGCCATAGCCGCCATTCCAGCACAAGCGGACCGCTTGTTCATGGCCTTGATCGTCAACCCGGTAATGCCGCCAATCATGCGGCGCCTGGTCGGTGCGCAAAAATTGCAGGTGCGCGAATTCATACACCGCCACCAGCGCGATTGCGCGCCGGCGGCAGGCCTCGGCGGCTTCCCGGAGAAAATCGCGGCCTTGCATGCCGGAATGGATGCGGGCGCGGGGGATTTTGCTCGGGTAATAGCAATTGCCCATGTGGCAGGACATGTAGAAGTAAAGCGCATCGCACCCCGTATCCGCCAGGCGGCCGATCATGTCCGGGATGTCCGCGTTTTTGAGCATGTCGGGAATGCCCGAATGCTGATCGGCATCCGGCATGTGCATACCGATAAAAAAACGTCTGGCAAAATCCCGCGGCCACTGTTTGTTGTACAGTTGCATCATATCCGCGACACTTATTTGACTTTTTATGCCGCAACGCATGCCGACGCCATGGCCTGGGGACCCGGCCAAGGCCGGCCCGCAAGATCATGCGCCGCCGCGGCGCGCCCCATGCCGGCGCAATTCCGCTTCCCCCGCATCCGCGTCAAACGCATTCAGCGCCCAGGGTTGTTTGCGCAACTGGCCCAGTTTTTTACTCCATATGTTACGACTATCTCGCGCCGCCTCCTGATCCGCAGTCAACCGCGGACAGATGTCCCGCCCCAGTTCCGACAAGCGCCGGTAATATTGCGCGATGGGCGGCAACAGTTTTAAAAGTTGCCGTTCCATTCTCGTCAAATCCTCACCGCGACGCTGGGCAAACGCCAGCTCCACCTGTTCCTTGCCGCACGTCAGCGCCTGGCGGGTATATTCCGTCAAAATGATCAGACGTGCGAGGCGATAAATCACCTTCGGATCGCGCGCATCCCGCATCGCGTTGTCCAGCAGATCGCGGCACTGCTGGACGCGTTCCGGCGAAAACATCTGCGCAAAGAAGCCAATCCCGGGCTGAGTATCCTCCGCCTGGTGGACACCTTCTTCCCACAGACGGTACATACGGTAGACGGCTTCCGCCGCTTCCCCGAAATAGCCCTGGCAATAATCCCGCAGGAATTCATCGAGCGTCGGCGGATCGTTCCAGGCCAACGCCGCAAACGCCAGGTAGTTGATGGCATAAGGGACATGCCGGTCGCTGGACTGGATATGCGCCCCGCCGATCCCCATGCGGATCAACTCATCCCATTCGGCAAACAGGCTTGTAAGACAGGGATACGGCAGGGAGGCATGGCAACCCATGCCCATGTAATACTCATACAGGAAGATCAGCCGGTCCGGATACATCCGTGTCCATTCGGAGAGAATCTGCTTGAATTGCCGGTTATAGGGACACCTTTCATCCAACAGCGTGTGCTTGATGCAGCGCCAATACATCGCGGGCGCCGGCGCCACGTTATCCGGCAACCGCACGTCCGGACACGGTTGGGTCAGATCGATATAATGCAAAGTGGAAATGACCAGCGCGGGGAAGCGCCGGCCCAGCGCTTCGGCCACCGGCTTGATCAGCAAAGCATAGATTTTGGCCTTGTTCGGATCCCCCAGGCGGCCGGTGGGTGATCGCCCATGCGCCTGTTGTTCCCAACTCCCTGGTTGTGGCGTGTCGCCGCCCGTAATCGCGCGATAATCATCCGCGTTAACCTTATATATCCCATCCGCCGGCCAGAAATCCAGCATATCGATCTCCGGATGCCGACCCAGAAAATCCTCCAGTACCCGGATCACTTCCGCCGTGACCGCCGGATTTTGCAACGACCACGAAAACTGGTGCTGGCGACTTCGTTTACCGTTGACGATGGGAAAATATTCGGGGTTATCATCCAGGTATTTATTTTCCGGAATAAGAAAATCGAAGATATGATGCGCAAAGGCCAGGCGGATGCCGCGCTTTTTCAATTCGCGGGTCAGGTCCGCCCCATTTTGATCCCACCACTCCAACGAATTTGGCGGAAAATAATAGCGGGCATAATTGAAGCCGTTCTTGATCATCCAGTCCAATCTTTGGATATCCACGGGCTGTTGCAAACCCCGATATGGCAGGCGCGGATTTTTAAGAATATTCACGGCGGCATGCTCCACCGTATCCAGATAGGGAATCTCTTCCCCTTCCAGTCCCAAATCGAAAAAGCGGACATTCAGGACGAGCGTCAGATACTGGTACACGCCAAAGACCAGCCCGGAGGGCTCATTGGCGCCGATGAACAGGTCGGCGCCATCGCTGCGGATAAAGAACCCGTCATGCCGCAGACTGGCCACCGGCATTTTGGCCAGAAACTCGCGGTTGGCGGGACGCGAGGCGTCCAGAATGATGATGGAAGGCGCCGTCCGATTGCTAACGCCCTGGATCACCGGTAAAGGTGCGCCGGAGATTTTCTCAAAATACCGCGACAGTTCCTCAGCCGCGTGAATTTCCACCGCACCGGCCGTCCTGGCGATTACCACTTGCCCAACGGCTCGATTATTCTTCACCCAGCAATGTTGCAGTATCATTTCCTTACCATCATTCTTTTATTATCAATCTCAACGACAAGCAAGCCAACGCTAAACATTGAGATGCTCCAACATGGTGCCCCGTTTTCCCAAGGCCCCGTATTTCTGCACAGCCTCCCGCATCGCCAGGACGTTTTCCGGCCGCATGTTGTCCGTCAAGCTGTTGGACGATGACAGAATATATCCGCCCCCCTGTCCAATGGTTTGAATCCTTTCCCGCGTTAATTCAATGATATCCGCCGGTTGCTTGTGTACCAGGTCAGCCATGCTGATATTGCCGACCAGGCAAACCCGCTGGCCATATTTGGCTTTAACCGCGTGAATATCCATGACATCCGGCTGAAGCGGATGAATTGCCTGCTGGCCGAGTTCAAGCCAGGCATCTATGAGCGGCAGCATATTGCCATCGCTATGCGTGATTAACGGCTTTGATATTTTTTGCGTCAAGGCCCGTTCTTTAGGCAGAATATGACGGCGATAAAAGTCCGGACTGAACACCGGCCCGGAATTGAACGCCACATCGTCAAACGCCCAAAAAGCATCATAGCCCAGGTCTTCCAGGATCGGCACAACTTCGGCCGTCCAGTCGGCGTAGGCGTCATGCACATCCACAATCAGTTGCGGATCATCGGCCATGGCATAGGCGAATGCTTCCAAGCCCATGCTGAGGAGTGTGCAGCCGATGCCCAACCGGATGCAGGCGATGGCGCAATCATCGCCCTTGTGCCCGATAAAGTCACGGGCATTCGCGATAAAGGCCGCATCTTTCACCGGCGGCAACTTGAATAACTTTTCAAAATCGTCCCGACACTTGATCTTGCCGTCGCCAACCAGCACGGGGCTGCCATCGTCCGCCGGTTGCAGCTTATGGCAGAAAACGGGCGCAAAAGCGCAAAAGTTGATGTTATCCTTGCCCAAAACCTTGTTGATTTTTTTCTGTTCTTCCGCCAGTTGCCGCCCCGCCATTTTCGGGAAGCCGTCAGGCGCAACCGACCAGTCAACCTCGATCATTTCCCCGCACACCAGGGAAGCGATTTTATTACCCACAATACCTTCAATCCACGGCACCCGGTCATGCGATGCGTTTTTCAACGCGGCAATCACCCGCTCGTTGGACGTCATTGCGCATGCAGGGCGCGGCGCTCCGGACAAACGGTTTTCACAAGATTTGTGCATTTTAAAACGCGCTATTTGAACTGCACGGTTCCCATGTGTTCCATCGAGTGCAGGTTGGGCGAATAC